>NZ_JAQAHD010000032.1:0-35934 GCF_027871605.1 Agrobacterium sp. CFBP 3001 | reverse complement strand
GCGTAAACCAGTCCGGAAATACGGCCGCCTGCCTGCATAGGCCGGGATGCGCATCCCGGCCTATGCATCAAGTAAACCACAATACGTCCACACAAGTCCGGCATGACGGAAGTGGGTTTCGCGTGTCTTCCACTCCCTCAAACGCTCCTACCTCGAAATCCGCGTCGATAGAATGATCGACGACAGCGTGCGCTCCACGCCGTCTAGCGCGCCGATCCGGTCGATCAACCGGTCGAGATCGAGGATCGAAGGCGCGGCCAGAATGGCGATGAGGTCGAAGGTGCCGCTCACCGAATGCAGCGTCGTCACCTCCTTGATGGCGGCAAGCGCCGCCGTGACGCCGGGCAGCGCCTTCGGCCCGATGGTGATCAGCACATGGGCGCGCACCAGCCCGGAAAGATAGCTTTCCGAAAGCCTGAGGCCGTAACCCGCAATCACCCCATCCGCCTCCAGCCGCTCGATGCGGGCCTGTACCGTGGTGCGCGAAAGGCCGAGTTTTCGCGCCAGCTCCGCCACCGGCATGCGGGCATTTTCGGAAAGCAGGGCAAGCAGCGCCCGGTCCTTGTCGGCAATCGTCATAGTGACCAATCCTGTCGTCTTATTGCCTAATATTAACCCGCTATCCGCACATAGTGAAGCTGCGAATCGTCAATGAAAACTGGCATTCTGTTTTTGAAGCGCATCCGCGCTGACAGATTTGCATTCACTGCGGGGAACAAAAACATGAAAAACATTGTCGTCATCGGCGCGGGCAATATCGGTTCGGCCATCGCCTGGATGCTGGCCGCCACCGGCGATTATCGCATCACCGTCGCAGACCGTTCGGCCGATCAGCTGGCCAATGTGCCGGCGCATGAACGGGTCGATACCGAAATCGTCGACATCACCGACCGTCCCGCTCTGGAAGCACTGCTGAAAGGCAAATTCGCCGTGCTTTCCGCCGCCCCCTTCCACCTGACGGCGGGCATTGCCGAAGCGGCGGTTACCGTCGGCACGCATTATCTCGATCTCACCGAAGACGTCGAATCCACCCGCAAGGTCAAGGCCTTGGCAGAAACGGCGGGGACGGCGCTCATTCCGCAATGCGGCCTCGCCCCCGGCTTCATCTCCATCGTCGCTGCCGATCTTGCCGCCAAGTTCGACAAGCTGGACAGCGTGAGGATGCGCGTCGGCGCTCTGCCGCAATATCCGTCCAATGCGCTCAATTACAACCTCACCTGGAGCACGGACGGGCTGATCAACGAATATATCGAGCCCTGCGAAGCGATCGTCGAAGGCCGCCTTACCGCCGTTCCGGCGCTGGAGGAACGTGAGGAATTTTCGCTCGACGGCGTCACCTATGAGGCCTTCAACACCTCGGGCGGGCTTGGCACGCTCTGCGCCACGCTGGAAGGCAAGGTGCGGACGATGAATTACCGCACCATCCGTTATCCCGGCCATGTCGCGATCATGAAGGCGCTTCTGAACGACCTCAACCTGCGCAATCGCCGCAATGTGCTGAAGGACCTGTTCGAAAACGCCCTGCCCGGCACCATGCAGGATGTGGTCATCGTCTTCGTCACCGTCTGCGGCACCCGCAATGGCCGCTTCCTGCAGGAAACCTATGCCAACAAGGTCTATGCCGGCCCGGTTTCCGGCCGGATGATGAGCGCCATCCAGATCACCACCGCCGCCGGCATCTGCACGGTTCTCGATCTGCTCGCCGAAGGCGCCCTGCCGCAGGAGGGCTTCGTGCGACAGGAGGAAGTGGCGCTATCGAAATTCCTCGAAAACCGGTTCGGCCACTACTACGGCGCGGATGAGCCGCTGGCCCGGGTTGGGTGAGAAAGAGAAAACGGTCGAGAGAACATCTCCTCCCATTCCTCCGTCATACCGGCCTCGAGCCGGTATCCAGCCAGCCCAAGTCCTTGGGCTGAAAAGGCTTCTCTCGCCGCGCAGACGCGCGGCGGCTGGATGCCGGATCAAGTCCGGCATGACGGCGAGGATTGACGAACCCGTTACGTCCCGCAAAAGGTCCTGAACACCCGCTCATGGCTCATCGGCGGCTGCATATAGACGAAGTTGTCCGGCCGCTCCTCAAAAGGCGTGGCGATTGCCCTCAGCATGGCGTGGAATGGCTCGAAATCCCCCTCTTCCACCGCTGCCTCTATCAGTTCCTCGATGCGGTGGTTGCGCGGGATGATGGCGGGATTGACGGAGAGCATCGCCGCTGATCGTTCGGAATCGGAAATCCCCTCGCGACCGGCTCTTTCCCGCCAGCGCGCCAGAAATTCGTCCGCTCCGGCAATATCGATGAACATGCCGCGAAACGGCTCGGCATCGCCATTGGCCGCATGGGAAAGACGCCGGAAGGTCAGCGTATAATCCGCCTCCGATGCCTGCATCAGCGCCAGCAGCGCCTGCACCAGATCGATGTCGCCCTCTTCCTCCGTCGTCAGGCCAAGCTTTTCGCGCATGCCGGCAAGCCAGCGTTTCGGAAAGGCGGCGGCGAAATCGGCGAGAACGGCATTGGCGAGTTCGGCGGCTTTTTCCACCTGCGGATCGAGCAGCGGCAACAGGCATTCCGCCAGCCTTGCAATGTTCCATTGCGCGATGCCCGGCTGGTTGTTGAAGGCATAACGGCCCTGCGCATCGATGGAGGAGAAGACCTTGTTGGGGTGATATTCATCAAGGAAGGCGCAGGGGCCGAAATCGATGGTTTCGCCGGAGACCGCCATATTGTCGGTATTCATCACGCCATGGATGAAGCCCACCATCATCCAGCGGGCAATGAGGTCGCATTGCCGTTGCGCTATGCCTTGCAGCAGGGCGAGGTAAGGATTGTCTGCCTCTTTCGCCTCGGGATAATGACGGTCGATCACATAGTCCGCGAGGTTTTTGATCCCTTCCTCATCCTCGCGCGCCGCGAAGAACTGGAACGTGCCGACACGGATATGGCTTGCCGCAACGCGGGTGAAAACACCGCCCGGCAGGCCGACTTCGCGCTGCACCCTCTCGCCGGAGAGGACAGCCGCCAGCGCCCGCGTGGCGGGAATGCCGAGTGCAAACATCGCCTCCGACACGATATATTCGCGCAGCACCGGGCCAAGGGCCGCGCGCCCGTCGCCCCGGCGCGAAAACGGCGTCGGGCCGGAGCCCTTGAGCTGGATATCGCGGCGCTTGCCGCTCCTGTCGATCACCTCGCCGAGCAGAATGGCGCGGCCATCGCCGAGCTGCGGCACGAAACCACCGAACTGGTGGCCGGCATAGGCCATGGCCAGCGGCTCGGCCCCCTGCGGCACGACATTGCCGGAAAAGATCGCCGCCAGCCTTTCATCGTCAAGGCCGGCCACATCGAGAAGGAGTTCATCGGCCAGCCCACGATTGAAGGCGATGAGCCGCGGCGCCTTCACCGGCGTCGGCAGCACGGCGGCGCTGAACCGTTCCGGCAGGCGGGCATAGGAATTGTCGAATTTCATCACGGGTAAACTCCCTGCTTTGCCCCTATATGGGGCCGGAAGGCGGCGGATGCGAGCGATAAATGCCCAACCTGCGCGATCGCCTCATTCAATTTTGCGCAATGAACTTTCCCGCGCCATCATCGTTCCTATTCTTGACCCGCAGAATGCCCAAGGAAAGGAAAAGCAATGAGCGTCGTTGAAGCCGTAGCCGAGCCGGAAAGCGCCATCCGCACCATTCACACCGATCTGCCCGTCAACGCCACCTTCCATGTCT
Organism: Agrobacterium sp. CFBP 3001; assembly: GCF_027871605.1. NCBI lineage: Bacteria > Pseudomonadati > Pseudomonadota > Alphaproteobacteria > Hyphomicrobiales > Rhizobiaceae > Agrobacterium > Agrobacterium sp. CFBP 3001. The sequence continues at coordinate 32,220 of NZ_JAQAHD010000032.1, read as the reverse complement.
GGCTGAAAGCGAAGAAAGATGCCGAGCCGGGTGCCGTCTCCTTTTCCAATCAGAATGGAAAATTCGCTGAGGTTTCAAGCGTCAACACGGAAGAGTTCGGTTTTCGAATCTATCAGGTTTTCGGCGGCGGCCATGTGGAGCTGAGTTACGACACGGTCACGACCGCCGTTTCCGTCATCTACTGGTTCACGGCGTCGGATGTGCTGGAAACCGGCATCACCGTCGTCCATACCAAGCCGGACAATGCCGCACCGGAGCTTCCCGGCAGCTATCACTTCCGCCCGCCTTTCGGCTGGATGAACGACCCGAACGGTTTCGGTCGCTTCGAGGGGCGGCCGCATCTGTTTTATCAGCATTATTCGCACGGGCTGCGCTGGAACACCATGCATTGGGGCCATGCCGTCTCCTCGGATTATCTGCGCTGGCGGCACTTGCCGATCTTCCTTTTCCCTTCCGAGGATCTGACGACACGGCCAGACAAGCGCGGCGGCGCCTATTCCGGCTCCACCATTCCGCTGGTGGAAGGCACGGGCATCCGCGTCTTCTTCACCGAGCAGGTGCAGGACCGCATTCCCGAACAGCAGATACAGCTCACAGCCGCCTCCTCCGATCTCATCATGGCCGGGCAGGCCGAAGTCATTCTTGGCACTCGTCCGGACGGACAGGGGCTGACGCCGGATTTCCGTGACCCCTATGTTTTCCGCGGCCCTGATGGTCTTTGGAAAATGGTGCTCGGCAGCCAGAGCGATGGCGGCGGCGTCATCCTGCTTTACGAGACGCTGGACCCCACCGCCGCATCGGGCTGGACCTATGTGGGCAAGCTGTGGGTGGAGACGCGTTATAAAACCACGGCCATCGAATGCCCCTGCCTGCTGCCGCTCGATGGACCTGCCAATGCCCGTTCCACCCGCTGGGTGCTGATCTATGGGCTGATGCATTCGGAAGACCCGGAAACCGGCCGCAAGAACCTCACCATGGCCGATGTCGGCTGGTTCGACGGCAAGGTCTTCACCAGGGAATCCGGGCAGGAGCTGGATTTCGGCACCGATAACTACGCCTTCCAGGCCTTTCTGGATGGCGACAGCATCATCGGCATGGGCTGGCTGGCCAATTGGGCGGATGCCAATCCGGAGATCGATTTCCCCACCTCCATGACGCTGCCGCGCCGGATTCATTATGCAAACGGCGAGCTTCTGACCCCGCCCATCGGTGCGGCGGAAAGCCTGCGCAGCCATATTCTCGACCGCACGCGGCTGGCCGCCGGCGAACGCATTACCTTCATCAACGGGGCGGTGGAAATATTGTTCGAGCTTGCCTCACCCGGCGCGCCCTTCGAACTGGAGCTCGATCATCCGGCGGTCAGGCTGGGCGTCGTTTCCGATGAAACGGGCCTGTGGATCCGCCACGAGGACGGGCGTGACGGCCCCTCGCCGCACTATATCGCCAAAGGAGCGAGGGCATCCCGCATCCGCATCTTTCTCGATTACGGCTCCATCGAAGTCTTCGCCAATCGCGGCCGATATGTGGGCACCAAGCGCCTCGAAGGTTTCGAACCGGTACGCTCGGCGCTGCTGAAGGCCGCCCCCGGCGCGGTGGTGCATGCCACCAGCTGGGCGCTGAAACCGTGAGGAACCTTTTGGCGGATTGGGCGGTTGATAGACCGAAACCGCCCAATCCACGGATAAGGAGAAACGGCATGACCAAAATCCGCGACACCAGCGATCCGATCCTGTTTCCCACCGAAGCCAATGAAAACAAGGCCGAGAAAAAACGTGCCGGCAAGGGCATCGTCGTCATCATCGGCGCGATCGCGATCATGGCCTTCGTCGTCTATCTGGCGGCGATCACCATCGCCACCACTCAGTCCTGACGGCGGCGGAGGAGTCGCCGTTCGCCCCGCAACCCGCTGGCGGTCATGATCGCCAGCAGCGATACGACTACACCCAGCCCATAGAGATAAACCATCGGCATCGTCACATCCGCCCGCTCGATCTGCCCCACCAGATCGGTCGCAGCGGCGACGGTGCCGCTGGCGCCCGCACCGGCGGCGGCGCCCAGCGTCGCGACTGTCGGCAGCAGCGCCCCCGTCATCTTGCGTTCCTCTTCCGGCGCGGCCTCCATGGCGGCCTGGCTGATGCCGGCCCATGACATGCCGAAGGCAGAGCCTATCAGAATTTGCCCGACAAGCATTTCTCCCCAGTTGCCGGTCGCAAGCCCGAGCCCCAGCAGCGCGCAGCCCGGCACCATCTGGTAAGGGCCGTAATGCAGGCAAATCTCCCGAATGCGGGCAGAACGCAGGCTGCCGATCAGCATCGCCACGAAGCTCCAGGCAAGCGGCATCGTCACCACGATGAAACCGGCAAAGGTCGGTTCATGCTGCCAGAGATTGATGGCGACATAAGCGAGATAGACGCTGCCCAGCGCATGGGCATAGGACATCAGGAACAGCACCCAGAAACCGCTGCCGAGCACCGTCTTCAGCCGAAAGGAATCCTTCGGGAAAAGACCGATTGAAGGCCGGATGCCCGCACGCAGCGAAGCCCACAGCATCGCCGCGCCCACCAGCAGCGAAAGGGCGCGCAGGCTCGCATCCTCGAAGGCGGAAGGCGCGGAGAACGCCAGGGCGCCGACAAGGCACAGAAACAGCGGCACCAGCGGTTTGCGCGTCGCCGCCACCGGCCGCTCGGCGGACACGGCAATGGTGGTATAGGCCAGAAGCAGCAGGATCAGCGGCGCCGACAGCAGGAAAGTAGCGCGCCAGGAGATATGTTCGGTGGCGAAACCACCGGTCAGCGGGCCGATGAAGGAGGCGACCGCCCAGATCGCCGCCTCGATGGCGAAGACCTTCGGCAGCAGGCCGGAGCGGAAACCGGCGGGAATGAGGCTGTAGCAAACGGCAACGATCAGCCCGTCCGCCAGTCCCTGCAGGGCACGTCCGACGACCACCCACAAAAAGTCACCGGCGATTGCCGAGAGGACAGAACCGAAAGAAAAAATCAGGCAGCAGAGAAGCAAAACGACGCGTGCGCCAAAACGCTCGCGAAACAGGACGGCGGTGACGCCGCCCGCGACGGAGCCGACGAAATAGAGACTATAGGCCCAGCTATAAAAGGCAGCGCCGCCGATTTCGTTGACGGCCACGGGCAAGGCCGTCACCACCGCGAACTGATTGAAAGCGTGCAGGCCGATACCGGAGGAAATGACGGTCAGAAGCGAGAGATTCGCCCCGCTCAGCAATTCGCTCCAGCCGTTTTTCTCCGTCATTTCCATACTCGACAAAGCCATATCCTTTCCATTTTTTCGGTACGGCGGGCAAACTAGAACCTCAAGCGCCATTGAGGTCAAGACGGCTTTTTCACGCGATCCGGCCTGACGGAATTCAGTGACGGAATTCAACGGCGGCAGGAACCCTTCGCGCCTCCGGGCCGTTTGTGGAATGAACGGACAGAAAGGACACCGTCATGGACCACGAGAAAATCCTGCCCCGCAACGAAGACGCAATGGATGAGGACCTGCTCGATCTCGATATCGACGCCCTTCCCGCCAAGGGAGAAATTCCGCAATCCATCGAACAGGAAATCGAGGAAGAAGAGGCAGAGAGCGAGGACGATCCCTATCAGGAAAGCGACGAAGCCCTGCCCGACGATGCCGAGGAACGGGTGATCGACCGCAACCCTTCGCGGGAAGGCGGGGCTTTCGACGAGGTTTAGGGAAGATTCGGGGTGCGACGGGACAGGCGCGTGAGCATATGGCGCAGATGATCCTGCCCGCCGAAAAAGACCGCAAGAATACGCACGGTCTTTTCACCCTCATCGACATCGAAATAAAAGACAGCCTGATTTTTCGTTACCCGGCGAAGGCCGGGCAATATTTCAGGCAATAATGTCCCCTGAAAAGGCGCTTTGTGAAGCGCTTCCATATCCGCTTCAATTGACCCCACGCGTCGCGCAGCGCGCGCAAAAGCCCCCGGCAAGGCGTCGCCAAGGTCGAGATAGGACTGGATGAGATGATCGAGAATGAGGCCGAGGTCCTGATCCGTCTGTGTCGAGCGCAGGACCTTAAAGGCCATAACCGGCCTTCTTGGCTGCGATCATCGCTGCCGTTCTTTGCTTGCCCTCTTTCACGGAGACGAAGTCGCCCTGCCGTCGCTCGACCAGCAAATCACGAAGCGCGGCAAGTTCGGCGTCCTTCAGTTCCGTTTCCTGCCGAAGCAGTTCCAGCCCTCGCTGGACGACGGCACTGAGGCTGGCATAACGCCCTTCCTCCACCAGCCTGCGGGCGAAGCTATCCTGTTGATCGGAGATGGAAACTGACGCCTTGACGGACATTGTGGCACTCCCTTAACAGGAAAGATAATGCTACTCAGTAGCACATCGTTCCCACTCATTCCAGCAACGAGACGCTTCAGCCCGCCCGTTCCGGCGAATAACCGGCTTCGCGGATCGCCGCTTCCGCGGTTGCGGCATCGCCCATAACCGTCAGTCTGTGGGCATCGAGGTCGATGCTGACGGAGGCGCCGGGAAGCGCTTCCGTGAGAGCGCCGCGCAGCGTCTTTTCGCAATGGCCGCAGGTCATGTCCGGAATGAGGAAAGTGGTTGCACTCATGGTTTTCTCCTTATCGCCGGGCGCGATGTTGTCGCACCGGCCGTCATTAAAGGTCAGTGGGTTCGCGCGTGCCTGGCGTCAGTCTTATCCGCGCCCGCGAGATCGTCGAGGATGGGACAATCGGGCCGGTGGTCGCCGCCACAGCAATGGGCGAGATGGGAAAGCGTCTTCACCATGCTTTTCATCTCGGCGATCTTCTGTTCGAGATCGGCGATATGGACGAGCGCGATTTCCTTGACCGCCGAACTTTCGCGGGTCTTGTCCTGCCAGAGTTTCAGCAGCGTCTCGGTTTCTTCCAGCGAAAAACCGAGCGTGCGCGCCCGCTTGATGAAGCGCAGATTGTGCACGTCCTGCTCGCCATAAACCCGGTAATTATTGCCGGTGCGGGCGGCCGGCGTGATGAGGCCGATCTGCTCGTAATAACGGATCATCTTGGCGGAAACGCCCGATGCTTCCGATGCCTGGCCGATATTCATGACGTCACCTCCCGATGGGCCACCTTCGCCCGTTTCAACCGCAGCGCATTGGCGAGAACGAAGACGCTGGAGAGCGCCATGGCGCCCGCGCCGATCATCGGCGATAGCGTGATGCCGAAGGCCGGATAAAGCACGCCCGCCGCAACCGGTATCAGCGCCACATTATAACCGAAAGCCCAGAACAGGTTTTCCTTGATGTTGCGGATGGTCGCCCGGCTCATTTCGATGGCGTTGACCGTGCCGAGAAGATCGCCGCCGACCAGCACCACATCGGCGCTTTCGATGGCGACATCCGTGCCGGTGCCGACAGCGATGCCGATATCGGCCTCGGCCAGCGCCGGCGCATCGTTGATGCCGTCTCCCACGAAGGCCAGCACCTTGCCGCCTGCGCGCATCTCGTGGATCGCCTTCACCTTCCCCTCGGGCAGCACTTCGGCCACCACGCGGGAAATGCCGACCTGCCGGGCGATTGCATTCGCCGTGCGTTCATTGTCGCCCGTCACCATGGCCACTTCGATGCCCATGGCCTGCAACGCCCTGATGGCAGTCACACTCGAGGGTTTCAGCGGATCGGCAACCGCAATCGCGGCCGCCAGCCTGCCGTCGATGGCGGCATAAAGCGGCGTCTTGCCCTCGTCACCCAGCCTTGCGGCGGCCTCAGCGAAGATATCCACGGAATGGCCGAGTTTCGCCATGAACCGATCCGCGCCGACTTCGACCCTGCGGCCGTTGACGGTGGCGGCAATGCCATAACCCGTGACGCTTTCGAAGTTTTCGACGGTCATGGGTTCGAGTCCCTCCGGGGTCGCAACCTTCTTTTCTTCCGCAGCCCGGACGATGGCTTCGGCAATCGGATGTTCCGAGCGGCCCTCGACGGCGGCGACCAGCGCCAGAACCGCGTCATCGGCAAACCCTTCCGCAACCACCAGATCGGTCAGTTCCGGGCGGCCCTTGGTGACAGTCCCCGTCTTGTCGACCACGACGATCTCAGCCGAGCGCAGTTCCTGCAGCGCCTGTCCCTTGCGGAACAGCACACCCAGCTCCGCCGCCCGGCCGGTGCCGACCATGATGGATGTCGGCGTGGCGAGACCCATGGCGCAGGGGCAGGCAATGATGAGCACCGCGACCGCATTGACCAGCGCGAAAGTATAGGCAGGCTCGGGGCCGAAGATCGCCCAGACGATGAAGGTCAGCACAGCGATTGCGATGACAACGGGTACGAAGAGCGCGGTGACGCGGTCCACCAGCAGCTGGATCGGCAGCTTTGACCCTTGCGCCTCCTCCACCATGCGGATGATCTGCGACAGCATGGTATCCGCGCCGACCTTGGTCGCCTTGAACTTGAAGGCGCCGGTCTTGTTGATGGTGCCGCCGACGACCGTTGCGCCAATGGTCTTTTCCACCGGGACCGGTTCGCCCGATATCATGGATTCATCGACATAGGAGGAGCCTTCGACGACTTCGCCATCCACCGCCAGCCTTTCGCCGGGACGGATGACGACGATATCGCCGGCCACGAGGTCTTCGGGGGAAATATCGATGGTAGCGCCGTCGCGCTCCACCCGGGCGGTCTTCGCCTGCAGGCTCATCAGCTTGCGGATGGCGTCTCCCGTGCGGCCGCTGGCACGGGCTTCTAGAAGCCGTCCGGTCAGGATCAGCGTGACGATGACGGTTGCCGCTTCATAATAGACGAACTGCGCCTCTTCCGGCAGCAGGTCGGGCGCGAAGGTGACGACGACCGAATAGAGATAGGCCGCCGTCACACCCAGCGCCACCAGCGAGTTCATTTCCGGCGCGCCGCGCAGCAGAGCCGGGAAACCGGTCTTGAGGAAACGCAGGCCCGGTCCAAAAATCACCGCCGTCGCCAGCGCGAAATAGATGTAATAGAGGTTCTGCGTGTCGATGATGCCCATCAGCCAGTGATGCATCGGCTCATAAAGATGGCCGCCCATTTCCAGCACGAAAAGCGGTGCGGTCAGGATCGCGGCAATCGTCAGGTCGCGTTTCAGCGCGCCCTCTTCGCCGGCATGCTGCATATGGTCGTGGCCGCCGGCCTCGCCCGCCGCCATCTGGCCGTGGCCCTGATGATGTCCGTGGTGATGGCCGTGACCGTTGTGGGCGGAATGGTCGTGCGGCGCCGGCGTCTTCAGCACGAACCCGGCAAGCTTTGCCGTTTCCACAAGCGCATCCCGTTCACGCCGGCCGCCAATCGTTTCCACGGAGGCCTTGCCGGAGGCCGCATCGACCTTGACGGCGACTGTGGTGGCGACCGCTTCCAGAACGGCCTTCAGCCGCTCGGCCCCAGCCTCGCCCCGCAAGCCTTCCACCGCAAATTCGTGACGTTCCGGCGCGATATCGTAACCGACCTTCTTGATGGCGGCGCCAAGCGTTCTGGCAGAAAAACCTTCGGCCGGCTCGACGGTGAGCTTCTTCGTGGCGAAGTTCACGGAACTCGACATGACACCCGGCACCTTGGCCGCGGCCGTTTCCACCCGGCGCACGCAGGAAGCGCAGGTCATGCCTTCCACGGGAATGGAAACCGGTTCATGTCGATGGGCGTGTTTGACTGTCTCGTTCATGGGAAATCCCCTTTCGAGACCCTATGTAGAGATTCCCATGATGGGAAGGTCAAGGGAAGCGGAAACTTTTTGTTGAACACACAATCGTGAGTGCAGCGGGCTTCTTGTTGCCGCCAGCTGACGGACACCTGATAACCACGCTATCTCGGTCCATAGCGTTCACATTTCCATGCGCCAAGATATCACCCTCATTCCTGTGCTTGTCACAGGAATCCAGTCGACGCGCGTCGGCGCGGCGGGAAGAGTCCTTTCAGCCCAAGGACTTGGGCTGGCTGGATCCCTGTGACAAGCACAGGGATGAGGGAAGGAGCACGTCGCAAAAACTACGCTTTTATGAGATGCGTGCGGCTACCGATGCACGGCCAGCCGGGGAATATCGCGCAGGAAGGCATCGCGCACGGCGGGGCCGAGCGGCTCGTCGGACGGTTTGTCGGAAACGCGCAGTCTCGCAAAGACGATATGCTGGCCCTCGCGCTCTGCCCAGCCGACGAACCAGCCGAAGGGGCGGTTGCGGTCGGGATTGCCCTTTTCGTCGCGCATGTAGCCCGTGCCGGTCTTACCGTGCACCGCCCAACTTTCCGGCGCATCGAAGACCGGCACGATTGCCCTGGTCTTGGCCTGCGCATCGCGCGAGACGGGCAGATTGCCGGCCAGAAGGCGGCGGAGAAAGCCGACCTGTTCTACCGGCGAGACCGTCAGCGACGATCCGAGCCAGGAATGGGTCAGGCCGTTATTCTTGCCCGGCTCGCCGGAAACATCGGCATTGCCGTAACCGAGGCGCTTCACATAGGCGGCGAATTTTTCCGGGCCGAGGCGGCGGGTGATTTCACGCGAATACCACAGCACCGAATCCTGCTCCCATATCGAGGGATCGACCGTCTTGCGGTCGGATGCGCGCGCCTCCGTGCCGGGTTTCCAGTCCCAGGCAGGCGTCTTTTCATCCTGAAGAATGCCGGCGTCGTAACCGATCAGCGCCAGCGGCACCTTGAAGGTGGAGGCCGGCGCCACGCGCTGATCGCAGGCGCCCTGCTGGTTGATGATGGCACCGGTCTCGATGGAGGTGACCAGCGTGCATTCGAAGGCCTGGGGCTGTTGCTGGGCGTCAGCGGAAAACGGCAGGAGCCCCGGAAGGGCGAGGCATGAAAGAACGATGGCGGGCAGCCGATAGCGCATGCGTTTTGATGTCCCTCGTCCGCTTTTGCGGATCATTTGCCGGAATGGCCGGAAGCTGTCTTTGATTTCAGACAAGTCGTACCCCGAAACCGTGACACGCTTTCGGGCGACACTGCCTTAAGGGAACGATGGGGCAGGAATAGGACCAAAACGAAAATAGACGTTTTCCGTCACATCCGTTCCTTTTCGCCTGCCCTCTCACCCACTGTCAGGGGCCAGTCGACCACATAATCCTCGAAGTCGTCAACATCCACATCGGCCTCGCTGACGGTGCGGCCGCGGGCGGAAATGCCGGCCTGATGCACCGTTTCCGTATCGCCGGAAACGAGATAGTGCCACCAGTACAGATCCTTGCCGTCGCGCACCAGCGCATAGGCGCAGGTGGGCGGCAGCCAACCGATCTCATGCACCTTCTTCAGGTCGAGCTGGATACAGTCCGGCACGGTGGCGCGGCGATTTTCGTAATCGGAGCATCGACAGCTTTCGCTGTCGAGCAGCACACAGCGAACCGAAGTGAACACCACTTCGCCGGTGTCCCAGTCCTCCAGCTTGTTCAGACAGCACAGGCCGCAGCCGTCGCACAGGCTTTCCCATTCCTCACCGGTCATCTCGGTCAGCGATTTGGTTTTCCAGAACGGCGCGTCATTCATCGTTAACATTTCCGTTTCATTTTGATCTCTTGGACGGGAGTGTTTAACCGGTCCCTAATCCTTTATATCGTATCGCCAAGGGCTGGTTTGTACGATATTTTAGCATATTGGCAGGCGGCAGAGGGGTCATTGGCCCGCGAAAGGCCGCCGCGTCAAGCACTTCCGACATAACCATGCCACGGTTTTACGTCGGGAATGGGTTGAAGCGTAGAATATCACGCAGACATATCGATGGCAGCGTTGCGTTGAACAGGAAAACATCGCCAGGTGCAGGAAGAAAAAGACGATAAAAAAGGCCGTAAAAAACGGCACATCCTGCTCCGGATCGATAGCTTCATCGATAGCGGCCTGTGGACGGCTGCGGCAAGGCTGGTGGATTTCTGGGAAGACGTCACCATCGCCTCGCGCAAGCTGCATGTGCGTGGCTGGAAGAAGCTCCTCGTCAACCTCACCTGCGACGCGCTGACCTTCGGAACGGCGGGGTCCGTCGTGCTTCTGGCGCTCGCCATGCCGGCCTTCGAGGAAACCAAGAAGGACTGGCGCTATCGCGGCGATTTCGCCGTCACCTTCCTTGATCGTTACGGCAACACCATCGGCCATCGCGGTATCATTCATGAGGATTCCGTTCCGATCGACCAGATGCCGGATCATTTCATCAAGGCGGTTCTGGCGACCGAGGACCGGCGCTTCTTCGACCATTTCGGCATCGATTTCATCGGCCTTGCCCGCGCCATGAGCGAAAACGCCCGCGCCGGCGGCGTGGTGCAGGGCGGCTCGACGCTGACGCAGCAGCTCGCCAAGAACCTGTTCCTCACCAATGAGCGCTCGCTGGAGCGCAAGATCAAGGAAGCCTTCCTCGCGCTGTGGCTAGAGACCAACATGTCGAAGAAGGAAATCCTCAGCCTTTATCTCGACCGCGCCTATATGGGCGGCGGCACCTTCGGGGCGGCGGCGGCGGCGCAGTTTTATTTCGGCAAGAACCTGACCGATGTGACATTGGCCGAATCCGCCATTCTGGCCGGCCTGTTCAAGGCGCCGGCCAAATATGCGCCGCATGTCAACCTGCCGGCAGCCCGCGCCCGCGCCAACACCGTGCTTTCCAACCTGGTGCAGAGCGGGTTGATGACCGAGGGGCAGGTGATCGGCGCGCGGCGCAACCCGGCCACCGTCATCGACCGCGCCGATGTGAAGGCGCCGGATTATTTCCTCGACTGGGCTTTCGACGAAGTGCAGCGGCTGGCCGCCGAGGGCAAGTTCAAGGACCACACCGTGGTCGTGCGCACCACCATCGATACCGGTCTGCAGCAGGCGGCCGAACAGGCGATGGAAATGGGCCTGCGCGAATTCGGCGAAGGTTACCGCGTCAAGCAGGGCGCGATGGTGATGATCGAGAACGGCGGCGGCGTGCGCGCCATGGTCGGCGGACGCGACTATGGCGAAAGCCAGTTCAACCGCGCCACGGCGGCGCTGCGCCAGCCGGGCTCTTCCTTCAAGGTCTATACCTACTCGGCCGCCATGGAAAAGGGCATGAAGCCGGAGACGCTGATCTCCGACGCGCCGGTGACCTGGCGCGGCTGGTCGCCGCAGAATTACGGCCGCTCCTATGCCGGCAAGGTGACGCTGCAGATGGCGCTCGCCAAATCCTACAACACCGTGCCCGTGCGTCTTGCCAAGGACGTGCTCGGCACGCAGGTCATCGTCGATACAGCCAAGGCCATGGGTGTCGCCACGCCGCTGCGCAGCGACAAGACCATTCCGCTCGGCACATCTGAAGTGACGGTTCTCGATCAGGCCACCGCCTATGCCGTTTTCCCGGCCGACGGCATGCAGTCGCGCCGCCACGGCATCGAGCAGGTGCTGGATTACGAGGGCAATGTTCTCTACGATTTCAGCCACAACGAAGCGCCCGCCAAACGGGTGCTTTCCGAAGACGCCAATTCGAAGATGAACCAGATGCTGGTGACCATACCGGTCATGGGCACGGCCCGGCGCGGCGCGCTGGATAACGGCATCGTTTCCGGCGGCAAGACCGGCACGTCGCAGGCCTATCGCGACGCCTGGTATGTGGGTTTCACCGGCAATTACACCACGGCCGTCTGGTTCGGGAACGACGATTTCACGCCCATGAACAACATGACAGGCGGCGCGCTTCCGGCCATGGCCTTCAAGCGGCTGATGGACTACGCCCATCAGGGCATGGAGCTGCGACCGATCCCCGGCATCCAGAACCCGCTGCCGACAGGCGCACGCCCGCAGCCTTCCGCGGAAGTGGCGGCCGCTGCCACCAGCACCCCCGCCTTGCCGGCGCTCACCCGCCCGCGCTCGCTCTCGGCCGAGACAACGCGTGTGATCCGCTCCATCGCCAAGAAGATGAAGGAGGCTTCTGCCTTGAGTGTGACGACGCAGAAGGTGGCGGATGCGTCGTTGCGCGAGGGCGCGGAGGATGCGGCGCGGCGGTGAGGTGTGGCGCATGCCTGATGATTCTGTCGGAGAGTGTGGCTCACCCCCCTCTGTCCTGCCGGACATCTCCCCCTCAAGGGGGAGATCGATCTGCGGCGAAGTTTCGCCCATCTCAAGGTTAGAGAATGAAGTGGCGGTAGGGCCACCAGCCGATCTCCCCCCTTGAGGGGGAGATGCCCGGCAGGGCAGAGGGGGTAAGCCGCTCACTCCGTCGCCACCGTTTCTCCAAATCCGCAACTTATCGCAACAACACCGCCCTCGCCGTCTCCACCACATGCGACGTCAACACCCCCAGCCGCTCCGCCGCGAGCCGGTTGACCTGCCAGTAAAGCGGAATATCGAGCGGTGTGCCGGGAACGATCTCCACCAGCCTGCCCGTCTTGAGGTGATCCCCCACAAGCTGCACCGGATTGAGCCCCCAGCCCATGCCGGAAAGGCTCGCCTTCACGAAACCGTCGGTCGAGGGCAGCCAATGGGTGGGATAGGCGATATCCTCGCCCAGCACCTTCCTGACCCAGCTCGCCTGCAGCCTGTCCTTCTGATTGAACGTCAGCCCCGGCGCGCGGGCAAGGGCGGCGGGCGTGACACCCCCGGCGAAATGGCGGGCCATGAAATCCGGGCTGGCGGTGGCGTGATAGCGCAGCACGCCGAGCGCCAGGACCCGGCAGCCCTGCACCGGCTTGGCATGGGCGGTGACGGCGGCGAGCACCCTGCCGCCGCGCAGCCATTCCACCGTGTGGTCCTGATCGTCCACCGCAATATTGATGAGATAATCGCTGCCGCCGGTGAATTTCGAAACCGCATCCAGAAACCATGTGCCGAGGCTGTCGGCATTGGTGGCGATGTTGAGCGTCACGCGCTCCTGCGCTGCGCCCGCTTCCGCCAGCGCCGGAAGCTGTCGGAACAATTCGCTTTCCAGCATGCCGACGTGATCCATGTGACGGCACAGCCACTCACCCTTTTCCGTCGCCACGCAGGGGTTGCCGCGCACGATCAGCACCACGCCCAGCCGCTCCTCCAGTTGCTTGATGCGCTGGGAGACGGCCGACGGCGTGACGCACAGCACCTGCGCGGCCTTTTCGAAACTGCCGGTTTGAGCAACGAGCGCCACGGCCCGCATGGAGGGATAGTCGAGCATTACGGCACCTCATGCAGGGTTTGGAGGTGGCGGGAGGGCCCTTGAAGCGATAGGTGACGGCCTCTCCCTCCCTCATTCCTGTGCTTGTCACAGGAATCCAGTCGACGCACGTCTGTGCGGCGGAAGAGTCTTTTCAGCCCAAGGACTTGGGCTGGCTGGATTCCTGTGACGAGCACAGGAATGAGGGTGGAGAGATGGCAACGTTGCGGAAAACCGAGAGGTTGAAGAGAGAAGTGCGCCATTAGCTCAGCTTATCCGGATTGAGTTTATTTAACTGGATTAAACTATCTGGCGGAAATATCCAAGCACTCGGTCCGGAAGCAACGCCTTCGGCCATTCCGCAATGGACAGAGGCAGGGCCGCGACGCGCATGGACATCCAGATCTTCTTCACCGGCCTGACGATGGGCCTCAGCCTCATCGTCGCCATCGGCGCGCAGAATGCCTTCGTTCTGAAGCAGGGGCTGGCGCGCTCGCATGTGTTTGCAGTCTGCGCCACCTGCGCCATTGGCGATGCGCTGTTGATTACCGTCGGGGTTTTCGGTTTTCAGCGGATCAGCGCCATCATGCCGGCGCTCGATCCCATCATGCGTTATGCGGGGGCCGCCTTCCTCATCTGGTATGGCGCCAAAAGCCTGCATTCGGCGCTGCGCTCCTCCGAGGCGCTTTCGGTGGCGGAGCGGCAGGAGGCGAGCCTGTGGCAGACGCTGGCCATCTGCCTTGCGCTGACCTTTCTCAATCCGCATGTCTATCTCGATACCGTCGTGCTGCTCGGCACCATTTCCACGCAGTTTCCCGGCTTCGAAAAAACCTTCGCGGCGGGCGCGGCCACCGGCTCGCTGGTGTTCTTCTTTTCACTGGGTTACGGCGCGCGCTGGCTGCGGCCGATCTTCGAAAAACCCTCCGCCTGGCGTATCCTTGAAGGCGTCATCGCCGTCACCATGTGGGCCATCGCCTTCAAGCTCGTCATGGGCGCCTAAAGCGGCGGCGTATCCCCCTCTCCGATATCCCAATAGAGCCCGGCCATAAGGGTAAGCGCCTCGCGGGCGATCTCCTTCGGCAAATGTTCGTTCGGCGCATGCTGCGAGCAGCCGGGATAGGAATGCGGCACCCAGATGGTGCGCAGTTTGAGGATATCGGCAAAGATATCATTGGGCAGCGAACCGCCGAGATTGGGCAGAAGCGCCGGTTTTCTGCCCGTTGTGCGCGCAATGGAGCGCAGCGTGAAATCCACCCATCGATCCTGCGGATCGAGGCGGGTGGCACGGAAAATTTCGTCGCCGGCAGGCGCGATTTCCACCATGGCGAAACCCTGCCGGTCGAGGTGACGCCGCACCGCGGGCAGAACCGCTTCTGGATCGATACCGACGACGAAGCGCAGTTGCAGCCGCGCCCATGCCCGTGGCGGAATGGCGTTGACCGGCGCACGCGGATTGCCGGTCTCGAAAGCCAGCACTTCCAGCGCGCACCAGCCGAAAACCCGCTCGGCGGTGGAAAGGCCGGGCTCGCCCCAGTCCGGATCGACCTTCGGGCCGTCCGGCCCGCCATCGATTTCACAATCGGCAAGGGCCTCACGCACCGCTTTCGGCAATTCCTCCGGCACCAGTTCCGGCACGCGGATCTGGCCGGTCGGCCCCACGAGACTTGCGACGGCATGGGCCAGCTGCACGCCGGGATTGGAGAGCGCCCCGCCCCAATTGCCGGAATGATGGCCGCCCTCACGCGCCTCGATCACCAGATCGAAGGTGATGCCGCCGCGCGCGCCGAGAAAAACCGTCGGCCGCTCCGCATTCAGGCGCGGGCCGTCGGAAGCGATCAGAAGATCGGCTTTCAGCCGCTTGCCATGGTTCCGGCAAATCTCTCTCAGGCCGGGGGAGCCCCTCTCCTCGCCCATCTCGATCAGATATTTGGCGTTGAAACCAAGCCTGCCGCGTGTCTCGAGCACGGCTTTCAGCGCCGCCATATTGACCGAATGCTGCCCCTTGTTGTCGGCGGTGCCGCGCCCATACCACCTGCCATTGCGTTCAGACATCACAAAGGGCGAAAGGCCCTCGGCCCAGCCCTCATCCTGCCCGCGCACCACATCCCCGTGGCCGTATCCCAGCACGGTCGGCAGCGTGTCGCCCTCGAAACGCTCGGCGATCAGAAACGGCAAATCCGCCGTCGGGTCACGCAGGATGGTGCAGAAGAAACCCATGGCGGCGAAAGCGGGCAGCATTTCCTGTTCCAGATAAAGCGTCAGCTCCTCGCCCTGCTCCTCATTCTGGCTTTCGGTCCGTCGTAAAACGCGTCGCGTCAAATCCCGCTCGAAGCTGCCATCGTCGAAACAGGCGGCGGCACGGTCGATTGCGGATTGTCGCGACATGATGGAATATCCCCGGTTGTGATCATTTTCACGGAGAGTAAACAAGCCGCGCCATTTTCCAAACAGGGAATCAGTGATAGTCCTCGACCTGTTCATAAACGGGAAAACAGCGTGTTCCGAGTTCCATTCCTTGTCGGCATCGCCCTTCTGATCGCCTTTGGCGGCGGCATTGCCGCGACGCTTGCAGCCCTTGAGGCGACGTCGGGCTTTGGATCGATCCGCATCGGCTCCTGGGATGCCTTTCCCGAAGCGCAGACGATCGAGGCCGATCCTTACGCCAAATCGCACCGCGCCGACGCCGGCAAGCTGCTTTATGGAACCGCGGAAGGGCTGGCTTTTACCGCCTCCGTCGACAGCGATGGGCAACGCCTGAGCGGCGAGTGCCGATACCGGCTGGCGGGCGCCGTGCCGCCTGCACGTTTCTGGACGATCTACACCGCCGACCAGCAGGGCAATGTGCTGGCGGAGGATGCGGGGCGGCCCTTCGCGCTGAATTCCCGCACGCTCTTGCGCAGCGCCGATGGCGGCATCGACATCACCATCGCCGCTGACGCCCAGACCTATAATTGGCTCTCGGTGCCGCAGGGCCAGACTTTCAGGCTGGTCATGACCCTGCTCGACACGCCCGTCGCGGGCAGTTCCGGCCTGATCGATATTTCCATGCCGCAAATCCGCAAGCTGGGGTGTGGCAATGCTTAGGGTCCTGCTCGCCATCCTCACCGGTCTCGTCGGCGCAGCCGTGCTGCATGTCATCATTCTTCTGGCGATACCGCATTTCAGCAATCGCGACGCCTATACGCGCGCGGTGGCGGAAGGAAAGCCGCATCAGTTTCATCTGCTCGAAGAGACGACGGAGAAAAAGACGCTTGGCAGCGGCGATCCCTTCATGCGGGTCGCGGTCTGCACCTTCGATATCGAGGACAAGCCGGTCAGGCTCACCGCCATCGGGGCCGTGCCGTTCTGGTCGGTCGCGGTTTACGACAAGGCCTCGAATGAGGTGTTCAGCATGAATGACCGCACATCCGCCGGCGGGGTGATGGATATTCTGGTGGCGGATGCGGTGCAGATCGCCGCCATCCGCAAGGCGCAGCCACCCGCGCTTTCGCAGGCCATTCTGGCGGAATCGGATCAGACGGAAGGATATGTGGTGTTGCGGACCATGGTGCCGCAGCCGAGTTTCGGCGAAGAGGCGGAACGGTTCCTGAACGAGGCGAAATGCCAGCCGACGGCGTGGAAATAACGTCGGTTATTCTTTGCAGTCAGGATTTGAGGGCGGTTTCCGCTGCGGATTTGCCCTTGCGCGCGACTTTTCCGGTCGGCTCGGTATCGCGTTTTTCATAGCGCACGCCGGTAAACAGCACGACTTTCGCCGGGCCGATCACCGTTGCCACCGCGCCGGCAGGGCGCAGGCTTCGTCGGGCGTCGCCGATTGGAATAATCTCTGCCATGCTCATCTCCTCTTCGGGACATGATTGTCAATGTTGCCCATGGGAACCGCGCAAGCCTCGTCTTGCGTCGGGAATTTCATCACCATCACATTGCGCATAGGCCAGTCCACAGACTGGTTTTCACACGATCCAAAAATCCAAAGCGATTCTTATAAGGGGATCGTGCGCAGATTCAGGCTTCGCATGCCATTTTTGCATTTATTCCGTCGATAAGAATAACATGGAATCCTAATACTGCCCATGAAATTACAAACAGACAGAGGTTAATGATCCGTTAACCTTAATTGCCGGACCCCAACTTATTCCGGCCGGAGCCGCACCCCTTGAAAACAAAGGCGATGCGGTAAAGTTCCACGACATTTCATCCGTCATCAAGGTTTTAAAATTTCCTTGTTGATAGAGGCGGATTCTCTCTTGCCACCCCCCATAGTTAACAGGACGTCAACGCATTTGCTCTAATTTGAGCCGATATTGTGTTTGCGTTTGTTGGGTAGTGCGTTGACCGACCGGTTTCGAGAACTTGAGAGGCCAAGAGCCGTGAGGAAGAAAGATGTGGTGCTGATGGCCACCGTGACGAATTTCGAGAATGTCTCCCATCCGTCAAAAACGGACCTTCGGCAGTTTGCCGAGCTTTTCATGCCGCTTTTCAACGCCTCTACCGACGAAGCCAAGCGGGAGGCCATCGCCGCGCTCTCCCAGCATCCGAGCGTGCCTTCGGCTGTCGCTTTCTTCATCGCCTGCCAGCCGATTTCGCTTGCAGCGCCCTTCCTCATTTCCTCCAAATGCCTCGATGACGACACGCTCATCACCATTGCCCGCACGCAAGGGGCGGCGCATGCGCGCGCCATCGTGCGTCGCGAAGACCTCTCCCCCACCGTCATCGACGCGCTTGTCGGGCTGCGTCACGCCGAAGATCTGAAGCGGCCGAACGGAGAAACGGCGGCTGCCGAACCGCAGGCGGCGGAAAGCCCTGAAGAGCCGAAAGCGGAAGAAAAGACGGACACCATCGCCGCCGCTTCCGCACTTGAAGAGGAAATGCGCCAGCGCATCAAGCAGATGGCGCATCACCTCAACCGCCCGGAAAGCGACGTGCTCGGCCTTCGCCGCCTGAGCGAGGTGCAGGAAGCGCTGCTGGTACGTTTCGCCCGCGAGCGCAATGCCCGGCAATTCGCCGTGGCGCTGGCGGATTCTCTCTCCTCCAGCTACTGGCTGTCGGAGCGCATCATGCTCGATATATCAGGCGCACAGCTGGCAACGACGCTGACCGGCCTTGGCATGGAATTTTCCGAGGCGGCTTTCGTGCTGCAATGTTTCTATCCGCATCTTTCCGCCGCCGAAGGCGATATGAGCCGTGCCGAAGCCCTGCTCGACCGTCTCGACATCGTGGAATGCGAAGAGCGGCTGGAAAGCTGGCGGCGGGCCGACAGCTATACGCATGGCCGCGAACGGCCGGGCCGCAGCGCACCGCCTGTGCAGAGAACCGGGACGCAAGGGTAAGCGCGGCTGGCCTTGCATCTTCACGGATTGAAGAAGCGGGCCATTGCCGGACAATTCTAGGCCCTGGGCTGATCCACCAGCGTCAGCAGGGTCCCGATCTCATCGGTTTCGATCTCCACCACCCACAGGTCGCTGTCGAAGCGTCGTTCCCTCTCAAGAAGAGCGGCGCTTTCCTCGCCATCCGCACCGGCAAGGCGCGTTTCGAAACGGCGCTCGGCGCGGATGTCCTCATCATCGGCAAAGCTCTGCGGCGCGGGTCCGTAGAGATTTTCGCGGCCATCGCGCAGGCGCTGGCGAATGAAAATCGCCCCCGCCTCCTCCGCCCCCTTTTTTTCGACAGCCGCAAATCCGCCGGCCGCGAAGACGCGGCGGATGAGGGCTGAGACGAACATTTCGGACTTGAGGCGCATGGGGTGCTTTCGATGGACACGGTGGGGGGCTGTTGTTGATTTTGGGCGGGTGAAGGTGCGCGGGGCTTACCCCCCTCTGCCCTGCCGGGCATCTCCCCCTCAAGGGGGGAGATCGGCAGGAAGCGCTATCGCCACTTCATTCGCAAACGCTGCGATGGGCGAGACCCAACCGCGAGTCGATCTCCCCCCTTTGAGGGGGAGATGCCCGGCAGGGCAGAGGGGGGTAAAGCCCCACGCACCTCAGCCGCTGTCAAAATCTAAAGCGCCCCGATCGACTTCAGCTTCTTCAGCACGGCCTCGCTCGGCTCACCGGTTTCCGGCAGGCGATAGTGTTTCTCAAAGGCACGGATGGCGTTGCGGGTCTGCTGGCCGGCCACGCCGTCCACCTTCACGTCGGCATAGGCGATGTTGATCAGCCCCTGCTGGATCTTGGCGATCAGATCGCGGCTTGCCGGTTTGGCCGCGCTATTGAGAGAGGCCGGTTCGGCCTTCGGGCGCGGCGCCTCCGCCTTGCGGATGGCGGCAGCCACGGGGTCGATCTCGACGCCGCCGCTGCTATCGGCAGGCCGATCCTTGGGGATCGCTGCAACCGTCGCACCATCGATCCTGAGCGCCGCAAGCACGCGGGTCGTCGGTTCGCCGGTCTGTTCCATGCCGAGCGTTTCTTCAAAGAACATGATGGCGGCTGCGGTGCGTGGGCCCATGCGGCCATCCGCCTCGCCTTCGTAAAGCCCGCGTTTCTTCAGTTCGGCCTGAATATCGGCAACGATCTGCTGCGGCTTCTGGTTTTCGGCAACGGGCTGCGCCGGCGTTTCGGCCGCCGGCTGCTGCGCGTTTTGCGTCTCCGCCGGTCGCTCTATGCGGAAGGTGGTGACATTGCCCTGCGTGCCGAGCGGTTCGGCCGGGCGATAACCGGCAATGCCGTTCGGGTTTTCCGCATCGCGCGTGCGCAGGAAAGGCGACGGGTGCACGCCCGGCTGATACCAGAGCGCATTGGCGGCGATAAAACCGAAGACGACCGCGAAGGCGCCGCAGCTGCCGACCAGTTTCGGATGGCGCAGGATTTCGCGCCCGATGGCCGAAACCACCAAGGAAACAATCCCGGCGCCAATCTGGGCCGTTGTTTTCTTAGGCGATTTTCGCTTTCGCGGGGCCATCGTCAACATCCTTTTTCATCATTGCGGCCATATCGCCGAGCTGCCGGATGCGCGGCGGAAATTCCACCATGCTTTCGGCTTCGGCGCTTTCGCCGCCACCCGCCATGCCCGAACCGTCGGCAGGCAGGGTGATCGTTACGACCGTGCCCTCGCCGGGCTTGCTGGCGATGGCGAAAGTGCCGCCATGCAGTGCCACAAGCCCCTTGACCAGGGACAATCCCAGACCCGTGCCCTCATAGCGACGGGTATATTCATTCTGAACCTGCATGAAAGGCTGGCCCAGAAGCTCGATCTTGTCGGAAGCGATGCCGATGCCGGTATCGCTCACCGTCAGCTTCAGCATCGCACCCTCACGCGCGGCGTCGATCGACACCACACCACCGGCATCGGTGAATTTTATGGCGTTGCCGGCAAGATTGATCAGAACCTGCCGGATGGCGCGCTGATCGGCCGAGATTTCGCCGATACCGCGCTGGATGCGGCTGGTCAAAGTCAGGCCTTTTTCCTTCGCCTGCAGGCCCAGCATGGCCTCGCAGGACGAGATGGTTTCGGCAATCGGGAAGCTTTCCATCATCAGTTCGTAACGGCCGGCCTCCAGCTTGCTCATATCGAGCATGGTGTTGACGACAGAGAGAAGATGCGCGCCGGACTGGCGGATCAGGCCGACATATTCCCGCTGGCGGTCGTTCTCCAGCCGGCCGAAATATTCGCCCGCCAGAATATCGGAAAAACCGAGGACGGCATTGAGCGGCGTGCGCAATTCGTGGCTGACGGCAGCGAGAAAGCGGGATTTCGCATCATTTGCCGATTCCGCCTCGGCCGCCTTGCGGGCGACGTCGCGGCGCAGAAGCTCCATCTCCGTGACATCGGAAAGCTGGGCGACGATGCGGCGTAGCCGGCCGCTGGCGCTGCGGATTGCCGTCATCTCGATACGCGCATGCATGAACTGCGCCTGCCGCGACTTTGCACCGGTCTCGAAGCGGAGTTTGGCGGTTGCCCTGTCCTCGCCCTGCCGCAGCAGGTCGAAGGCCTGCATAAGCTCGATACGGTCCGAGACATAGACATATTCAACGAGGGAATGGTCCTTGCTGGCCTGCAGAGCGGCCGGGAAGGTCGTAAGATCGCGGCCGGAGACGTGTTCGACGAAGCCGGTATCACCGATCATGAGCACGAGGCCCGGCACCTGCGTAGCGGCGATCAGGTCGTTATCGCCAAACGCGGCGGAAAAGGAGGACGCACCGCGCGCGGGACGCGAAAAGGCAATCAGCAATGCTGCGGCGGCCAGAAACAGCGCCAGCACCAGGGCAGCGCCGATGGGCAGCGCGATGGCGGGGCTGAAAACGAGGCTGAAGAGGGCTGGTACGACCAGAAGTCCGACGACGCTGAAGGCGATAAGCCGGCGCAGGCGCGCAACGGTTCCGGCGCGCCTTTCGGCGTCCTCTTCCATGCGCGCAAGCCATCTGCCTGCGGCACGGTCGACCCATGCGACCGCTTTTTCTCTCATATTACGCAATACCAACACCGAATCCCTGAGGCGGTTCTAACGGCTCCGACAATAGAAGGCGGCGGCTTAAGGAATGGATAAAAAGAATGGCCTCAAAGGCCCGTCAAATGCCCCGCAGTCCCATTACGGGGCATTTCTTCGAAGCTTTGCCAATCATGGTTAATGACGGGTAAGCGACGGATTTCGCTTCATTTTTGCCATCGCGTTAACTTTTGTGGCAAAGCTTTCCGCCGCTTTGCCCCGGAACGCGCGGCCTCTGTCGCAATTATGCTTAACATGGACTGTTAAAATGCGAATGAATTGATGGCAGGCGTCCCGATGCGAGGAGAATAGATACAATTTGAATTAAATTGCGTCGCTTTTTGCAATCGGCTGTTCGCCGGTCGCGTGTAGCTTCTTCACAAGCCCGAAAAACGGGACAAAGGCCGATGACCCGAAACCGGGCGGGGCTTTAGAAAACAAAGATCGTCTGGCAGGGTAGTCTGACAATGTGGTTTCTGATCAAGGGAACATTCTGGTTTTCGCTGGTGCTGGTGGCGCTGTCCTATTTCGGCAGCAGCAACGATCCGGCCAAGGAACCTTCGGCCTTCGATATTCCCAGCGCCGTTTCGGCCGCCGGTGAAGCCTATCGTTACGTCAGCGCCATCTGCATCGAAAAGCCCGATGTCTGCGTCAAGGGCGCCGAAACCTTCCACGCGCTCGGTGAGCGGGCAAAGGAAGGCGCAAAGGTGGCCTATGAGCTGCTGGACAAGCAGCTTGCTTCCGGTGACAAGCCCGCCCCCGCCGCTGAACTCGCGGCCGAGACCGAAAAAGTGGCCGAAGCCCCGGTCGTCAGCGTCGAATTTCCGAAGGATGCCGACATGCTGAAGACCGGCACCGTCATTCCCCTGCCGCAGAAGCGCCCTGCTCCCTGATACTGTTGCCCTGATCCATGCCGGCCACCGCGCCGCACTTTTTTGCGAGCGGAGATTTCCGCCCGCCGACTGCCTGCCAAACTTGCCCACGGAAACCTGTTTTCCGTGGGCTTTTTCATGGCCCGTGGTTCAAAACCGGCCGCACTTCGCCTATATCCTAACAAAGACCTGCAATAATGGATGATACGGCGCGCAAATGGCCTCTCTCGAAACGATCCTTGACGACTTTGCCTTCCTCGACGACTGGGAGGATCGTTATCGTTATGTCATCGAACTCGGCAAGGCGCTTCCCGATCTGCCGGAAGACAAGCGCACGGCCGAGAACAAGGTGCATGGCTGCGCAAGCCAGGTCTGGCTCGTCAGCCATAGCGATGGTGCGGAAGACCCTCTCCTGACCTTCGAAGGCGATTCGGATGCGCATATCGTGCGCGGCCTCGTCGCCATCGTGCTCGCCGTTTATTCCGGCAAGAGAGCCTCCGAAATCGCCGGTCTCGACGCCATCGAGGTGTTCGACAGGATCGGGCTGGTGGAGCATCTGTCTTCGCAGCGCGCCAACGGCCTGCGCTCCATGATCAAGCGCATCCGCGAGGAAGCCCGGCTGCTGGCCGCCTGACCTTCACCTCGTCATCGGCGGGCGATAATCTGCATCGCCCCAATGGTGTTCCTTCCTGCCGGCGTGGGCCGCGGGCGGCGCATAATGGCGGGCAAGCGCTAGCAGTGCGGCGCGCAGCAGCAGTTTTGCCGACCGCGCCGGCCATTGCCTTTCGCGCTCCACCGTCTCCAGCCCCTTTTCGAAGCAGCAGATATCGATGGCGACGCCCGACAGTTCAGGCCCCATCGCATCGGCTGCGCGGGAAAACCGCGTTCTTGCGGCCATTGCCGCCTCGGTGAGATCGAGCGCGCCTCCCGCCTCCCCTTTCGTGCGGTTCGCTATTCTCGGCTCCCATGTCGCCGTTACCTTCGGGTTGAGATGGCCACGATGAAAATCGGCGGCGAGGCGCTCGCCCGCCTCCAGAGCATCCGCCGGGAAAAAGGCCGCACCGTCCCGTTCCTTCAGCCTTGCAAGGCTGGTCAGGGGAGAGGTGTTGAGATTGCGCCGCGCCTGCTGCTTCGCATCGCCGACATCCACAATAACCGTCTGCACATGCCGGTGCTGTTCCTGAAAAACCTCGTCCCGGTCTTTTGCCATTGCACGTTTCAGGCAGGAGGCGAGCGGGGGTGCGGCGGAAAGGGTGTTGTCCCGCTGCTCGACCAGCCCGGAGGAAATGGCAAACCGCACCGTCGCGGCCGGAAACCGCAGCGCCGTGTGGCCTGCCCGCGCCCGGCGCAGGACGATATCGCCGCCCTCCTGCGACATCTCGGCCGCGCCCGCAGCGATGCAACGCAGCAGCCGCAGGAGATGAGGGTTCGGGGAGGCAACCGGGGTGCTTTTTTCCTTACTCATCCCGGGCGCCTTTCATCGCGTTGAAGATACTGCCGGTGAGCCGCTCCAGCGCGGCGACGAACTCATCGAATGCCGGTTCGTCACGCCGGTCCTCCACCACCTGGCAGGCATGGCCAACCGTCGTCCTGTCCCGGCCGAAACACGGCCCGACATCCGACATGGGAATGCCGAGCTGCACATGGCAAACATACATGGCGATCTGGCGGATGTGGCATTCCGTGCGCCGGCTGTCGCGGCGGACCAGCGTTCGGTCGCCCGTCAATTGCACCATCTCGCCGGTGAGCTGCCGTACCAGACGGCAAAGACGGGAAATCTCATCCCGCCCGGCCGCAGACGGCCAATGACGAAAGGGACGATCACCGACCCGCGCACAAGGCCGCGCGGCGGCAGGCAGAAACATTGTATCCGACGGCATATGCAACTCCTCTACGAATAGGAATTAATTCATACACCCTAGAGCAAGCATGGGGAAGCGCAAATTTGGCATGGGGGATTATGCGATTGATACGGCTTTATTTTTGCAGAATTGATATGCGCAATAAAGGATTTTTTTCCTCAATCGAAATTTTGAGCGACATAAAAAGTCGGTCGAGAACCGGTTCCCGGGTCTGGTGCGATGCAGTTCTCGATCGCGAAAAACCCCTCTCACGGCGCAGGCGCGCCAAAGCTGGATGCGGGATATGGGCCGGCAGAACGGCGGTGAGGTCTTCGAACCCCAGAAACGAAATCGGCCGGTCAAAAGACCGGCCGTATTGCCTTGCGACTTCCGGCTATCTGTCAGGACAGCAGCCGGACTGTCTTTAAAATCAACGGCTGGCCTTGCGGCGCTGACCGAGACCCATTTCCTTGGCGAGCCGCGAGCGGGCTTCGGCATAGGCGGGCGCAACCATCGGATAGTCGACCGGCAGGTCCCATTTTTCGCGATATTCTTCCGGCGTCATGCTGTGATGCGTCGTGAGATGCCGCTTGAGCGACTTGAAAGAGCCGCCACATTCCAAACAGACGATGTGGTCATCCTGAACCGACTTGCGGACAGAGACGGCAGGCTTCTGCTTTTCGACATTGACCGCCACCGATGCCGGTGCCGATGTTCCGCTGAGTGCCGTGTGAACATCCGAAATAAGGCCGGGAAGCTCAGTTACCGGAACGACGTGGTTGCTAACATAGGCAGCCACAATATCCGCAGTCAGTTCGACCAGCAGATCCTGGGCGTTACCGTATGCAGTTTCCGTCATTTAAGTATCTCCTGTTTATTAATCCCCTGACGCGGGCGAACGCCGCATCGAGCGATGTGAAGTTACCCGGTGCCCCACCTTCGCCTTGTTGAAACCAACATGAAACCTACCCCTAGATTTCGAGCGAAAACCGGAAACGAATTGGTCCGAGATTCAACTTATGGCCCGCGACATGGGCAGCAATGGTCCGATGGGCCATAGATTAGACATTAATAAAATGCCTATGCCGACTATGAAGAGGCTAGATGCAAATCGCGATTAGCAACTTTACACTTAATTTGGATAACAGCAAAACAGCAAAAGTCAAATTCCTATTGTGAATTTTTCAGTTCAAAACAGTCTAATCGGAATACAAAAAATTACGGGTAATAAAATACTATGCCAAGTAGCAATTGAAAATGAATACCCCCAATTATTGGGGGGATTTTCAACTTCAAATTTTCTTGATGTCATCAACTACCGATTTAACGGCAAGCGGATAACCTGCCTTGTGAGCGGCCATGGCAAGAAGATGTGCCGAGACCGGCGCGGTAAGGACAAAGAAGAAAAAACCGGCGAGCGCCCGCGCCAGCGTCGATATTTCCATGGAATGAATGCCGACAGCCAGAAGCAGAAGGCCGGACCCCACCGTTCCCGCCTTGGAAGCCGCATGCATGCGGGTATAGACATCCGGCAGCCGATTGAGGCCGATTGCCGCGATCAGCGAGAAGATGGCGCCTGAGACCAACAGCGCCGCAACCAGAATAGCCACGATCCAAGCCATCATCGCCTGCCCTTTCCTTTTCTGTTGGCGACACCTTTTTCCATATTTTTTTCAATGACTTCAGATGCCCTTTCGCCATCGAGAACCGCCGCCGGCCGGCGCCGGCCGTCCGGGCCGCGCGACAGCACGAAGCGGGCGAAGGCAACCGTTGCCAGAAAACCGACCAGCCCGAGCGCAATCGCAATATCGACGTAAAGATTGAAGCCGGTGCGGATGGCGATGACCGCGATGAAGCCGATGGCGATGCCCACCAGCATGTCGAGCGCAACGATACGGTCCGGCAAGGTGGGGCCGACGACGACGCGATATACTGTCAGCAAAAAGGCGGCCGACAGAACAACCGATGCAAGTATAGTTGCAAATGAAACTATTTGTTCCGGCGTCATATCTGAAACGCCTCCATGATCTTTCTTTCAAAGCCGTTGCGGATGTCGGTTTTCGTGGCTTCGATATCGCTGCAATCGATCGCGTGCACGTAAAGCGTTTTCCTGTCCGCCGAAACATCGACCGACAGCGTGCCTGGCGTGAGCGTGATGAGATTGGCGAGCAGCGTGATCTCGAAATCGGTCGTCACCGTCAGCGGATAGGCAAAAATGCCGGGCTGCACGTCGAGCTTCGGCCGCGTCACCAGCACGGCGACCTTCCATGCGGAAAGCGCCAGCTCCTTGAAGAACAGCAGCACCAGCGACAGCACGCGGACAAGCCTGAGCCAGTGGTTACGCCCGCCCGGAAGCTGGTGGCGGATGATGCCGAGCGCCAGCGTCGAAACGACAAGGGCGAAAATGATGTTCGCGAGCGTGACGCTGCCCGTCACGGCGAGCCATACGGCAACGAAAAGCAATTGTACGAGATAGAGGCTCATGGTTTGCCCCCTTCGGTAAAGACCGACTGGATATAGGTCTGCGGATTAGCGAGGCCTGCGGCCGCCTGCTGGCTGAGATTGAGCAGGCTTTCCGGAAACAGACCGAAAAATACCACCAGCAACGTCAGCCCCACCAGCGGCGCGAAAGACGGCGCTGCCGAGGGCGATGCCTGCGGCACGGAAGGCTGACCGGTGGATGCCGCAACGGGACGCCAGAAACACAAAAGGAATATCCGCCCGAAAGCGATGGTGGCGATGAAGCCGGAGGCGAGGATGGCGCCGGCCAGCCACCAGGCGCCGATATCGATCGCCGACTTGACCAGCACCGCCTTCGGCCAGAAGCCGGAAAAGGGCGGCAGACCGGAACCGGCGAAAAACAGCGCCAGCGCCAGTGCCGAAAACCACGGAGCCTGCTGGTAAAGGCCTCTAAGCGAGGTGAGGCTGAAACCGCCGCCCAGGCGGGCCGCATGGCCGGCGGCAAGATAAAGCGCCGTCATCAGCACCATCGAATGCAGCGCGTAAAAAATGGCGCCGGTGACACCCGACGGCGTGCCGATGGCGATGCCGGCCATCATGTAGCCGATACCCGATATGACGATATAGCCGAGCATGCGGCGGATATCGTTCTGGGCGAGCGCGCCCATGGCCCCGAGCACCATGGTCAACGCCGCCGAAATGGCGATGACGATGCTGAGTTCTTCCCGCTCGACCGGAAACAGCATGACCATGACGCGCAGCAGCGAATAGATGCCGACCTTGGTGAGCAAGCCGCCGAACAGGGCGGAAACGACAATGCGCGGCGTGTGATAGGAAGCGGGCAGCCAGAAATTTACCGGGAAGGCGGCGGCCTTCATGGCGAAGGCGAGCGCGAACAGGCTCGCAAGCGTCATCAGCGGTGCCGAGCCGCGCAGCCCGGTCGCCTTCTGGGCGATATCCGCCATGTTGAGCGTGCCGAAGATGGCGTAGAGATAACCGACCGTTATCAGGAACAGCGTCGTGCCGATGAGGTTCAGAATGGCGTATTTCAGCGCGCCGTCGATCTGCTCGCGCGTCGAGCCGAGCACGATCAGGCCGAAGGACGAGATCAGCAGCACCTCGAACCAGACATAGAGGTTGAAGATGTCGCCGGTCAGGAACGCGCCGGTGACACCGGCCATCAAGAGCATCAGGAAGGGATAAAAACCGTAGCGCCTGCCGCTGGCGTCGATATCCGCGCCGGCATGGATGGCGCCCGCAAGTGCGACGATGGCGGCGGCAAGCGACAGCAGCGCGCCCGTCAGGTCGGCGGTAAAGGCAATGCCGAAGGGCGGCAGCCAGCGGCCCATGACCATGGTGAAGGGGCCATGAGTGGCAACCTTCCACAAAAGCGCGGCATTGAGCAGCACCAGCAGGAACAGCGCCGCGATGGCGACGGTCGCGTGGTGGCGGATAGCGTGGCGCATCATCATCAGCACCGCGCCTGCGCCAATGCAGAGCGCGATGGGGAGAATGATCAGCCAGTCGGTGAGCGGCACGGGCGTCGTGACGAGCGCTGCGGAAAGATCAGTGACTGCGGATGTGGTGGAGGATGCCATGTGTCTCAGCCTCGCCGCTCAATAACCGAGCGGCGGCAAGGGCTCGCCTGCGGGTTCTGCGGTGCGCATTTCGTCCGTATCGTCGGTCTGCAGTTCCTGAAACGCACGCCAGGTCAGCACCAGAAGGAAACAGAAGAAGGAAAAGGAAATGACGATTGCCGTGAGGATGAGCGCCTGCGGCAGCGGATTGGCCGCACCCGCGGGCAGCGTATCGATGCCGGGCGGAATGATCGGCGGCACTTCGCGCGTCAGCCTTCCTGCCGTGAACAGCAGAAGGTTCACCGCATTGCCGAGAATGGCGATGCCGAGCAGCATGCGGATGCTGTGGCGCGATAGCATGAGATAAATCGCCACCGAAAAGAAGATGCCGACGAGAATGGAGAAGACCGCTTCCATCAGTCGCTTTCCCTTTCTTCCAGCGCCAGCGCAATGGAGGTGATGGCGCCGACCACGACGAGATAGACACCGATATCGAAGGACATGACGGTGGAGAGCGGTATTTCGACACCGAACAGGTTCGGATAGACCCACAGCCCGGTCATGAAGGGCACGCCGGCGGCCATGGAAACGAGGCCGGAAAGCATGGACAGCAACAGCCCCGCCCCGGCAATGGCGAGCGGATGAAACATGATGGCGCGCCTGACTGCGGCAACGCCATAAGCGATGCCATAGATCGCCAGCGCAGAGACCGCGATCAGGCCGCCGATGAAGCCGCCGCCCGGCTCATTGTGGCCGCGCAGCAGCACGAAGATGGAAAACAGCACCATGAGGCTGGTGACGACAGGGGCGACGGTGCGCAGAATGAGCGTGTTCATGCGCGCGCTCCCTTCTTCTTTGCGGTCTTGGCCGGCCCCTTGATGGCAGCAGCCGGGCGGATGCGGATCAGCGCGAGAATGGCGAGACCCGTTATCATCACCACCGCGATTTCACCGAGCGTATCCGTGCCGCGGAAGTCGACGATGATGACGTTGACCACATTGGCGCCGTGGGCGATGACCTTGGAATAGGTGTTGTAGAAATCCGTCAGGCGGTTGTCGAAGCTCGCCTCGGTCGCGCGCATCAGGAACAAAGCAAAGCCGGTTCCGCAGGCGATGGCGATGGTGCTGTCCAGCAGCTTCTGGCCAAGGCCGCGATGGTCTGACGGCGACAGGCGAAGCCGCGTCATCACCAGCGTCAGAATGACCACCGACAGCGTCTCGACCATGAATTGCGTGAAGGACAGATCGGGCGCGCCGAACAGCAGGAAGATGACCGCCACGGCAAAGCCCTGAATGCCGAGCGCGATGATGGCGGTGAGCCGGCTCGACGCCGTCAGCACTGCAATGAGCCCCGCCACGGCAATGGCGATGAAAGTCAGTTCATGGATGGGCATATCGCGCGGCCAGGACGGCATGGACGGCAATTCGCCATAAAGGAACAGCGGCACAAGCAGCACGGCGGCGATGACGGCGAAGGTGGCGGTGACGTAAAATTCCAGCCTTCCCGGCTGAATGAGCCGGGTGATGTGGAACGAGACTTTCACCAGCATGTCGATAAAGACGTCAAAGCCCCTGTCCGGCCCTGCCCCAAGCGCCTTGAAGGTGCGGTCGATCAGTCCACGGACGACGGAAAGCTGCGTATAAAGGACGATGCCGAGCGCGATGGTGAACAGCGACAGGCCGAGCGGCACGCCGATATGGGGAATGAGCGAGATTTCCACCGGGCGCGCCTCACCGGCAATGGCGCTCGCCATCGGGGTGGAGATGTAGAAATGCGCGATGCCGGAAAAGAGCGCAATCGTCAGCCCCTTCAGCGCCAGAAGCGCCGGGCCGAGCCAGAGCAGTAGCGGACCTTCATGCGCGTGTTTCGGGGTTTTCACCGGCTTGCCGAGGAAGGGTTTCAGCGCCACCGCAAAGGCAACGGCGAACATCAGCCCGTTGCCGAGGATGGCGATGCCGGTGAACAGCACGGCGCGCGGATTGCCATGCGCCAGCGCGTAATAAATCTCTTCCTTGGCGAGAAAACCGAAGAAAGGCGGCAGGCCGGCCATGGAAATCGCAGCCGCCAGCGCCGCCGCGAAGGTGATCGGCATGGCTTTTCGCAGGCCGCCGAGCTTCGTCACATCGCGGGTGCCGGTCTCATGGTCGATAATGCCGGCGACCATGAACAGCGCGCCCTTGAACAGCGAATGTGCCACCAGATAAAGCACCGCCGCCTCGATGGCATGGTCGGAGCCGAAACCCGTCAGCATGACCAGCAGGCCGAGCGACGACACCGTCGTATAGGCGAGCATCAGCTTGAGATCGGTCTGGCGCACGGCCAGCAGCGCGCCGGTGAGCATGGTCAGCCCACCGAAGAAGGGCAGCAGGATCTGCCAGGCGGCGGTATCGCCGAGAACCGGGTTGAGGCGCATCAGCAGATAGACGCCGGCCTTCACCATGGTTGCCGAATGCAGATAGGCGGAGACCGGCGTTGGCGCTTCCATGGCGTTGGGCAGCCAGAAATGGAAGGGAAACTGCGCCGACTTGGTGAAGGCGCCGCCGAGAACAAGAAGCAGCGCGGCCAGATAAAACGGGCTGTCGCGCAAGACATCGCCGCCGCGCACCAGCATCGACAGCTGCGTCAAGCCGCTGATATCCCAGATGAAAATCAGCCCGGCGAGCAGCAGCAGACCGCCGCCGCCCGTCACCACCAGCGCCTGCAGCGCGGCGCGGCGCGAGGCGGCGCGCTCATGGTCGAAGCCGATCAGCAGGAAGGAGGTGATGGAGGTGAGTTCCCAGAAGACGAACAGCATCAGCAGGCTGTCGGAAACCACGACGCCCAGCATCGCCCCCATGAAGAGCAGCAGGAAGGACAGGAACCGGCCCTGCTGCGGATGGCCTTTCATATAACCGCCCGCATAAAGCACGATCAGCAGGCCGATGCCGGTGATCAGCAGCGCAAAGGTCAGCGACAGGCCATCGATGAACCAGGAGAAGCTGAGATTGAAGCTCGGCACCCAGGCATAACCGCCGGTCACCACCCCGCCTGCCGCGATTTCGGGCAGCATCAGCGCGAAATGCGCAAAAGCGAGAGCAGGCGCAATCGCCAGGACCCACGCCGCATTGTGACCGAACCTTTTAACCAGGACGGGTGCGGCAAGCGCTGCCAGGAACGGCAGAAACAGCGACAGGAATGTCAACGGCGTGACATCTGATGTCATTCACATCTCCCGGGATGTCCCCCACCCCTGCGCGCCAAGAATGGCGTTCTTTAAAATCGATTTTTCCAGTTAAGGCATAGACAAAGCCATCTCAACCCAAATCGACACTCCCGACCCATAACGAACGCGTTATGAGGCGTCGCCCCTTTCAATCCGCCTCCGCGATGACTATTTGAGGCGGGAACAGAAAGGATCATTCCATGAGCGATCTGACATCCCCAAAAATCAAAAAAAGCGATGCCGAATGGCGTGAACAGCTGACGCCGGAGCAATATCGCATCCTGCGCGAACACGGCACCGAGCGCGCCTTCACCGGGCCCTATTGGGATACATTCCAGAAAGGCCTCTATCGCTGTGCGGCCTGCGACGAGCCGCTGTTCCTCTCCGATACGAAATTCGATGCCGGCTGCGGATGGCCGAGCTATTTCGAACCGGTAAAGCCGGGCGCCGTGACGGAACATCGCGACGCCAGCTACGGCATGGTGCGCACGGAAATCCGCTGCGCCAATTGCGGCGGCCATCTCGGCCACGTCTTCCCCGACGGCCCGAAGCCCACCGGCCTGCGTTATTGCATCAACGGCCATTCGATGGTGTTCGAGCCGGTTTGATTGGGCAATGGGTAACGCCTATGCGGCATGCGACGTCGGTTTGCGGACGTCCACCCCAAACACTCAGCGTCATCCTCGGGCTTGTCCCACTACTGTCCGGTTTAAATTTGCGGCCATTGGAAGGCCATCTGGTTTTGGTTTCTGGGTTTGTCTGGTGGCGGGTTTAGAAGCCGATCGG
>NZ_JAQAHD010000031.1:0-41741 GCF_027871605.1 Agrobacterium sp. CFBP 3001 | reverse complement strand
TACCGTCGCAACCATGCGAAAGCTTCTGACAATGCTCAACGCCATCATCAGAGACAACAAACCATGGCAAAACGCTTGACATCAAAGACAGTCGCTCATCCCGCTGCCGCGACCTTCTCCCCGGCGGGGAGAAGAAACAAGCGGCACCCTCTCAACCTCTCACAAACCTGACGAATAAAGGTCGCTCATCAAAAGCAGTCCTCGAACAACTTCTTCGTATTCTCCAGCGTCATCGGCACCGGATTACCGCCGCAGCTCGGATCCTTGATCGCTTCCGCCGCCAGTTCGTCGATACGATCCGGCTTGATGCCCATGGCGGTGAGATTCTCCGGCACGCCGAGTTCCCTGCGAAGCTCCAGCACATAGTCATAGAAGCCGTCGAAACCGCCGGAGATACCGAGATAGGCGGCCGCGCGGGCAATCTTGTCCTCGATGGCTGGACGGTTGAAGCGCAGCACCGCCGGCATGACGACGGCATTGGTCATGCCGTGATGGGTGTTGTAGACCGCGCCGATGGGGTGCGAGAGCGAATGGATGGCGCCGAGACCCTTCTGGAAGGCAACCGCCCCCATCGCCGCCGCCGCCATCATATTGGTGCGCGCTTCGATATCCGTGCCGTCCTTATAGGCGCGCGGCAGGAATTCCTTGACGAGCCGCAGCCCCTCCAGCGCCACACCGGCGCTCATCGGGTGATAGAAGGGTGACGAATAGGCTTCGAGGCAATGGGCAAAGGCATCCATGCCCGTGCCCGCCGTGATGACCTTCGGCATGCCGACCGTCAGTTCCGGATCGCAGATGACGACGCCGGGCAGAAGCTTCGGATGGAAGATGATCTTCTTCACATGGGTCTGCGAATTGGTGATGACGCTGGCGCGGCCTACTTCCGAACCGGTGCCCGCCGTCGTCGGAACCGCGACGATGGGCGCGATCTTTGAAGCGTCCGCTCGGGTCCACCAGTCACCGATATCCTCGAAATCCCAGACCGGGCGCGTCTGCCCGGCCATGAAGGCGATGGTCTTGCCGAGATCGAGGCCAGAGCCGCCGCCGAAGGCGACGACGCCGTCATGGCCGCCATCGCGATAGGCCTTCACGCCGGCTTCCATGTTGATCTCGTTGGGATTCGGATC
Source organism: Agrobacterium sp. CFBP 3001 (assembly GCF_027871605.1). Taxonomy (NCBI): domain Bacteria; kingdom Pseudomonadati; phylum Pseudomonadota; class Alphaproteobacteria; order Hyphomicrobiales; family Rhizobiaceae; genus Agrobacterium; species Agrobacterium sp. CFBP 3001. Next base: position 40,614 of record NZ_JAQAHD010000031.1, on the reverse strand, counting down.
GACCTCAGCAAAGATCGCCCGGCCGAGACCCGCCTCTTCCAGCACGTCGAGCGCATGCGCGGTGATCGCCATATTGGCAAGGCCGCGATCCGTGACAAGCAGCGGCTTTTTGATGCCGAGCGTCTTGCAGGCTTCCGCCAGTTCCTTGATCCGGCCACGGCCAAGCTTGACGGCGGTGGGGTAGCTCCAGTTGGCGACGATATTCATTTCGTGACTTTCTTCAGATGGTAGGATTTCGGACGGGTCAGGTTCTGGAAACCGAGAACGGAGAGCGAACCGCCGCGGCCAGTTTCCTTCACACCGGTCCAGCAAAGCGCCGGGTCGAGATAGTCCGCGCGGTTCATGAACACGGTTCCGGTTTCGATCTCGCGGCCGATGCGCCCGGCGCGGGCGGCATCCTGCGTCCAGAGCGAGGCGGTCAGCCCGTATTTGCTGTCATTCATCAGCGCGATGGCTTCGTCGTCGTTCTTGACCTTCATGATCCCGACCGCCGGGCCGAAGGTTTCTTCGGTCATGAACTCCATCGAATGATCGACATTGACGAGCACTTGCGGCGCGACATAGGCGCTTTCGCCATCATCGGCGGGGAAAAGCTTCGAATCGACAAGCGCTTTGGCGCCCTTGGCGACGGCGTCCGCGATCTGCGCACGCACCACCTCGGCGAAACGCTTGTTGGCCATCGGCCCGAGCGTCGTTTCCTCAACCAGCGGATTGCCGAGCTTGTAGTTGGACACCCACGCCACGGACTTCTCAACGAAGGCGTCATAGAGGTTTTCATTGACGTAGATGCGCTCGATGCCGCAGCAGCATTGCCCGGAATTATAGGTCGCGCCATCCATCAGCGTATCGACGGCGGCGTCGAGATCGGCGTCCTCCATCACGTAACTGGGATCTTTGCCGCCGAGTTCAAGCCCGAGACCGGTGAAGGTGCCGGCAGCGGCGCGTTCGATGGCACGGCCGCCTTCCACCGAACCGGTGAAGTTGACGAAATTGAACAGCCCCTCGGAAATCAGCGCCGAGGTCGTGCCATGGTCGAGGAAGACGTTGATGAAGACATCGTCAGGCACACCAGCCTCGACGAAAGCCCGCACCATGCGCTCGCCCACCAGTAGCGTCTGCGCCGCATGTTTGATGACGACCGTATTGCCGGCCATCAAGGCGGGCGCGACGGTGTTGATCGCCGTCATGTAAGGATAATTCCACGGCGCGATGACGAAGACCACGCCATGCGCTTCGCGCTCGATGCGGCGTTCGAAATTGCCGCTTTCCTCGATGACGAGGGGTGCCAGCGCATCGGCGGCGATGGAGGCGACATAGTTGGAGCGTTCATTGAAGCCCTTGAATTCGCCGCCATAACGCACCGGACGACCCATCATATGGGCAAGTTCCGGCACGACCTCATCCACCATTTCGTTGAGGCGGGCGACACCCTTCAGAACCAGCTGAACGCGGTCCTCAAGCGGACGCCGCGCCCAGTCCTTTTGCGCCTTGCGCGCTTTCGAAACGGCGGCACGCGCCGCCTCCAGCGACATCGCCTCCCGCTCGGCGTAAACCGAGCCGTCGATGGGCGAGATATTCTGGATCATGGTCATGATGTTTTCCCGTAATGATTAGGCTCGTTCGAAACCGCGCGCCACTTCCCAGTCGGTCACGCGGCGGTCGTATTCTTCCTGCTCCCATCGTCCGGCATGGACGTAATGATCGATCACATCGTCGCCAAAGGCGTTGCGCAGCATTTTCGATCCATCCAGAAAGGCAGTGGCGTCACGCAGGGTCTTGGGTATCTCGCGCACGTCCTTGCCGCCATAGGCATCGCCGACAAAAGCGGGCTCAAGTTCGAGTTTATTTTCGATGCCGTCAATGCCTGCCGCAAGCAAAGCCGCCATGGCGAGATAGGGATTGAGATCGGAGCCGCCAACACGGCATTCGATGCGGATGCCCTTGGTGCCTTCGCCGCAGAGACGATATCCGGCCGTGCGGTTGTCGAGGCTCCAGATCGCCTTGGTCGGCGCAAAAGTGCCGGCCATGAACCGCTTGTAGGAATTGATATAGGGCGCGAGGAAATAGGTGATCTCGCTGGCATGGGCCAGAAGCCCGGCAACATAATGCCGCATCAGCTCCGACATGCCATGCTCGGCGTCCTTGTCCAGGAACGCCGGGGTCTTGCCGTCGAGGCTCCATAGCGACTGGTGGATGTGTGAAGAACTGCCGGCGGCATTGTAGTTCCACTTGGCGAGGAAAGTCACCGCCTTGCCCTTGGACCAGGCGATTTCCTTGGTGGCGTTCTTGATGATGGCGTGCCGGTCGGCCATGGTCAGCGCCTCGGCATAACGCACATTGATTTCCGCCTGACCGGGAGAGGCCTCGCCCTTGGAATTCTCGACCGGAATTCCCGCGCCCTGCAGGCCCTTGCGCAGCGCCCGCATGACGTCTTCTTCCTTGGTCGTCTGGAAGATGTGGTAATCCTCATTGTAACCGCTGGCGAGGTTCAGCCCCCTGTAGCCGCTGGCGCGCGCCGCGTCGAAAGTCTGGTCGAACAGGAAAAATTCCAGCTCGGTCGCCATGAAGGCCTTCAGCCCCATGGCCTCCAGTCGCGCCACCTGCTTTTTCAAGAGCGCGCGCGGCGAATGCGGCACTTCCTCATGGGTATGATGATCGAGCACATCGCACAGCACCAGCGCCGTGCCTTCCAGCCACGGCACGCGCCGCAGCGTCGAAAGATCGGGTTTCAGCACATAGTCGCCATAACCCTTTTCCCAGCTGGAGGATTTGTAACCCGGAACGGTTTCCATCTCCATGTCGGTGGCAAGCACGTAATTGCAGCTATGGGTTTCCTCGAAGGCGCTTTCAACGAAGAACTCCGCCTGAAACCGTTTGCCCATCAGACGCCCCTGCATGTCGACAAGGCAGGCCAGAACCGTGTCGATGCGCCCCTCGGCGACATCCATTTTAAGCGCGTCGAATGTGTAGCTCGTCATTTTGTCCGTTCCCTTTATTGTCGTGGCCGGGCGGCCGGGATGCGGCCGCCCGTTTCGTTTGAGCATCAGGCCTTTGCAGCCGCTGCGGCAACCGCAGCCTGCTTGTGCTCCAGCGCGAACTCCTCTTCCGGCGACAGGATGAGGCGGTGGCGGCCGATGAAGGCAAAGTAGGCGATTGCCACGGCAAACCAGACCGCGACCCAGAGCACGCCCTTGGTGAAGTTCGGATCCTGGATCTGGTAAAGCAGCGTGACGATGGCGATAATCACCGTCAGCACCGCGCCCGGAATGCCGAAAGGCGAGCGGAACGGCCGCTCGATATGCGGCAGGTTCTTCCTGAGCAGAATGAAGGAAATCGCCTGCATGATGTAGGAGAACATCGCACCGAAGACGGCCATGTTCAAAAGCACGCTGCCGATGATGCTGCCGCCCTGTTCCGCACCCAGCGCGAACCAGATGACGAGCATGACCGCCAAGCCGACAATCGCGCCGGTGATGTTGGCAACGTATGGCGTGCGATACTTGGAATGGGTAATCGACAGCACGGTCGGGAAGTAACCCGCACGCGACAGCGAATAGATCTGGCGACCCTGCGCGTAGAGGATCGTATGGAAGCTGGCGATCAGGCCGGTCAAGGCAACGAGACCCAGCACCACCACGCCGCCATCGCCATAGATCGCCTTGAAACCATCGAGCAGCGGCTCAAGCGAGGAGCTGAGATGGAAGGCGCCGACGCCCGGCAGGGACGGGTTGAGCAATACGATCATGAAGGCCGAAACCATCAGCGTGACCATGCCGAGGATGATGCCCTTCGGCATGTCGCGCTTGGGATCGACCGATTCTTCCGCCGCCAGCGGCAGTTGCTCGATGGCGAGGAACAGCCAGACCGCGAAAGGCAGCGTGGCGAGAACGCCTGAGAACCCGAAGGGGAAGAGGGAACCGCCGCCCTCCGGCAACTCCACCGCCTTGCCGTCAGGTCCGACACCGATATTGAGTGCGAAACGCGAAAAATCGATGTTCGGGATGGCGCTGATCCAGAAGAACACCAGAACGGCAAGCGAAATCAGCGTGATGACCAGCGTCACCTTGAAGGAAAGCTCGAGCCCGAAGACATTGAGCGCAAGGAATATCGCGTAAAACGCTATCCACACGAAAGGTGAATAGGCCGGATCGAGCCCGAGAATGGAGTTCACATAGGCCGTGATGAAGGTGACGACGACCGCCGGCGTCAGCACATATTCGACATTCTCGCAAAGCCCGGTAATGAAGCCGCCCCATGGACCCATGGCCGTGCGGGCGAAGGAATAGGCCGCACCGGTATGCGGCAAGGCCGGGCTCATTTCCGCGATAGAAAATGTCAGCCCGAGATACATGATGGCGATGATGATGCCCGCCACCAGCATGCCGCCCCAGCCGCCGGTGGAAAAGCCGAAATTCCATCCGGAAAAATGCCCGGAAATAACCGCGCCGACGCCGAGCGACCAGAGCGACCACACGCCCGCATAACGGGATAGTCCGCGTTTTTCGAAATAGGATGCATCAGCCTTCTTGTAGCTGACGCCTGACGATGAACTGTCCATGCCCTTCTCTCCTGAATAAGAAAAAAACAAGCCAGTCAGCCGTTATTGGCCGATTGTGCCCCAGTTTCCGGCTTCACCCGGGAGTCTCCCGCGATTGGCCGCACGCACTTGCTGTTCCCTTGCCGCTTCGTGTTTTTCCGGCTGCATGGCCGGCTTTTATAAAAATGGCGGCAGTCTCATCTGGCAGCCGGCCCCGGTGTTTTCACCATCGGCCGGCCATAGCTCCCTCACTCATCGATCGATGAGAGCGCCTTCCCCATAAGCTCGTGGAGAAAACCGGCGATTGCCGCCTGCTCTCCTTCATTGGTGATGAGATCGTTGCGGATCTCGATCATGACGTTCAAAAGCCCATCCGGCAGCGCATGCAGCCGCAGCGTATGCGTCACGCCATCTTCTGGGCCGTAAGGATCGTTGCGATTGACCGTGAGCGAGGACCCGTCGGCACCCGCCAGCATCGCATCCGCGAGGCGGCTGTCGGTATCGTGCAGGATGCCGATCTCAACCTTTCGGAACCGGCCGTGATAAACCGGTGTGAAACTGTGGATGGTCACCACCACCACGTTGCGGCCGTCCGCCTGCCGCGCGGCGATGATCTCGCTCACCCGGTCATGAAACGGCACATAAAGTGCGGAGGTGCGGGCGAACCGCTCCGCTTCGCTGAGATCGAAATTGCCGGGAATATCGTAAATCTCGCTTTTCACCGGCATGGCGGAAGGCGATTCGGGCGGCCGGTTGCAATCATAGACGAGACGCGAAAACCGCTGATAGACGAGCGTGGCGTCAAGTTTTTCCGAAAGCAGCCGGGCAACGGCCAGAGCGCCCGGATCCCAGGCTGCATGGCTCGAAAGCACCTCCGGCAAAAGACCCAATGTGCCGAATTTCTGCGGAATGGTGGCAGAGGCATGTTCGCAGACGAGAAGGACGTCGCCCTTCGCCGCCGCATTCTCGATACCGACGGCCTGCCCTTCTGCTTCTGTGAAAAACCGTGACCGCAGCGTCATGCACGAACCCCACCCGGAACCCCCGCGTTCCGTCAACGCCGAAAAGAATTCTTCACATTATTGCGAGTGTCAAATGGAATTTTGAAATTTTCTCTTCATTTTCCCATTGACTCGATAGCTGGCACAGATGTTTATTTTAGCCATGCACCGGCAGAAGACCGGAAGGGGAAAAATTTGCGCAGCACGACGGCGACCGTGTCGGATGTCATTCATGCCCATTACGACGCACTGACCCGTTCGGAAAAACGGCTGGCGGAGAGCCTGCTCGGCAACTACCCCGTCTCCGGCCTCGGCAGCATCACCACCATTGCGGAAAATGCCGGCGTTTCGACGCCGACGGTGGCGCGCATGGTGCAGAAGCTCGGCTACAAGGGCTATCCGGAATTTCAGGCGCATCTGCACCAGGAACTGGAAGCGACGATCTCCGGCCCCATCGCCAAACATGATCGCTGGGCAACCAATGCGCCCGGCCTGCACATTCTCAACCGCTTCGCCGATGCCATCACCGGCAATCTGCGCGATACGCTGAGCGATCTCGACACCGCCGTCTTCGACAATGCCGCAGCGCTGCTTTCCGATCGCAAGCGCAGCATCTATTTCGTCGGCGGGCGCATCACCGGCGCGATAGCCGAATATTTCTTCACCCACATGCAGGTGATCCGGCCGAAGACGACGCTGATGTCGTCGAATTCCAGCGCCTGGCCGCAATATATGCTGAACATGAGCGCCGGCGACATACTGGTTATCTTCGACATTCGCCGCTACGAGCACGACATGACGACGCTGGCTGAAGTGGCCAAGGCTAACGGCGTGCAGATCATTCTCTTCACCGATCAATGGACATCGCCGGTGGCGCGCCATGCGCTGCACACTTTCCGTGTCAGGATCGAAGCGCCCTCGGCATGGGATTCCTCGGTCGTTACGCTGTTCGTGGTCGAAGCGCTGATCGAAGCGGTGCAGAACGGCACCTGGGATGAAACCAGGGAACGCATGAACGCGCTTGAAGGCCTGTTTGAACAGACGCGGCTGTTCCGCAGGCCGGACAGAACATGAAACTACATAGCCGGGCAACTTGCTTGACGCGGATGCCGCACGCTGATTGGATACCTGTCATCGCTACCAGCACGATAAAACAGGATAAGAAACCAAGCTGGGGAACGTATCTGGCCACCACGGATCATGAGGGAATCTCCCGCAATTGCAGGCAAAAAAGCCGGGTGATGGCGGAAAACGGGCGTAAAGTGACGGAATCCGGATAAATAAATTGCAATCCAGCCGTCACATTAGCTTCATCGAGAATCCGTATCAGCGTCCGCAATATGAGAACACGAAGAGGAGAAAAAAGTGATCTCTCACTGCCGCCGACTGCTTGCTACGACCACTGCACTGGTCATCGCCTCCACCGCAATTGCCGCCGCTGAACCGAGCGCCGAGCTGATCGCGGCCGCCAAGAAGGAAGGCATGCTGACCACCGTCGCCCTGCCGCACGACTGGTGCGGCTACGGCGACGTCATCGCCGCTTTCAAGGCGAAGTACCCGGAAATCACCGTCAACGAACTGAACCCGGACGCCGGCTCTGCCGACGAAGTCGAAGCCATCAAGGCGAACAAGGACAACAAGGGCCCGCAGGCTCCTGACGTCGTTGACGTCGGTCTCGCTTTCGGCCCGCAGATGAAGGCCGAAGGCCTCCTGCAGCCTTACAAGGTCTCGACCTGGGACGAAATTCCTGACAACGTCAAGGATCCGGAAGGTTACTGGTACGGCGACTATTACGGCGTCATGTCGTTCTTTGTGAACAAGGACCTCGTGAAGAACACGCCGAAGGACTGGGCCGACCTGCTGAAGCCGGAATATTCCGGTCAGGTCGCACTTGCCGGCCCCCCGCTGACATCTAACCAGGCAATTCTCGGCGTTCTCGCCGCCGGTCTTGGCCAGGGCGCAAAGTCCGGCAAGGAAGCCGGTGAAGCAGGTCTGAAGTATTTCGCCGACCTCAACAAGGCAGGCAACTTCGTTCCGACCGTCGGCAAGGCCGGTACGCTCGCACAGGGTTCGACACCAATCATCATCGCCTGGGACTACAACGCGCTGTCCTGGAAAAAGACGCTGAACGACAACCCGCCGACAGAAGTCGTCGTGCCTGAAAAGGGTGTTTTGGCCGGCGTTTACGTGCAGGGCATTTCTGCCTATGCACCGCATCCGAACGCAGCGAAGCTCTGGATGGAGCATCTCTATTCCGACGACGGTCAGCTCGGCTGGCTGAAGGGCTATTGCCACCCGATCCGCTTCAACGCAATGGTCAAGGCCGGCAAGGTTCCGCAGGAACTGATCGACAGCCTGCCGCCGGCAGCGGCCTACGAAAAGGCTATCTTCCCGACGCTCGAGGAAGTTGACGCCAACAAGGCTGCCGTTACCGGTGGCTGGGACAAGACAGTCGGCGCGAACGTCAAGTAAGTTGTTGAAAACGCACCCCGGCTGAAGAAAGGCCGGGGTGTTTCTTTCGTGATAACCGCAATATATAGACCGTTTTAAAACGGCGTGTGGGGACAAGGCATGCCATCAACCAACACCGGCGGACCATCCGACGCGGGCAGAAAGCTGCCGCTTCACTGGATAGGTGTGCTGCCATTTGTCGTATTTGTTGCGATGTTTCTGATCATGCCGACGATGAAGATCGTCATCGGTGCATTTCAGGATCCGAGCGGCAGTTTCACCCTCGCCAATATTGCAGGGCTTTTCACGCCGGCGATCATGGGCGCTTTTACGATATCGATAAAAATCAGCCTCGCGTCGTCATTGCTCGGGTGTTTGATCGGCTTTTCCGTCGCAGCCGCCGTCATACTTGGCGGCCTTCCCAATGCGTTGCGCGGGCCGCTGATGACCTTTTCCGGGGTCGCGTCGCAATTTGCCGGCGTTCCGCTGGCCTTCGCATTTCTCGCCACGCTCGGCCCGGTCGGCATATTGACGGTGTTCCTGAAATCCCAGCTGGGGATAGACCTCAGATTGATGGGCTTCAACCTCATCTCCTTCTGGGGGCTGACAATCACCTATCTCTTCTTCCAAATTCCGCTGATGATACTGATCATCGCTCCTGCCCTGGATGGGTTGAAGCGTGAATGGCGTGAGGCGGCGGAAGTTCTTGGCGCGACGGGAACGCAATATTGGCGATTTATCGCATTTCCCATCCTGCTGCCGTCACTGCTTGGCACATTCGCGCTCCTGTTCGCCAATGCTTTCGGTGCTGTTGCAACAGCAATAGCGCTGACCGGCTCTTCGCTTAACATTGCGCCCATTCTGCTTTTCGCCCAGATACGCGGCGACGTGCTCGGCGATCCCCATCTCGGTTACGCGCTTGCCTTCGGTATGATCGTCGTTACCGGTGTCGCCAACACACTTTATATCTGGCTGCGCGCCCGCAGCGAAAGGTGGCTGAAATGAAGCGTTTCTTCGCCTGGGGCGCGCTGATTTTCGGCCTGCTCTATTTCGCCCTGCCGCTGATCGGCATGACCAACTTCTCGCTGAAAATGCGGCGCGGCGAATACTCATTCGACGCCTATGGCAAGGTGCTGACCGATCCGCGTTTTCAGGAGACCTTCAGCTATTCTGTGGTGATGGCGCTGTTTACCATCGTTTTCGGCGTTCTGCTGGTGGTGCCCACCGCCTATTGGGTGCGCCTGAAACTGCCGGGTCTGCGGCCCTATATCGAATTCGTCACGCTCTTGCCGCTGGTCATCCCGGCCATCGTCATCGTCTTCGGTTATATCCGGCTTTACAACACCTCGAGCTGGCTGCCACTGACCGGCACGAGCTTCGGCACCAACCTGCTTTTGATGTTCGGTTATGCCACGCTGGCCTTGCCCTATATGTACCGCGCCGTCGATACCGGTCTCAGAACCATCGACGTGGCGACGCTGACGGAAGCAGCCCAAAGTCTCGGGGCGGGCTGGACGACCATCCTGTCGCGCATCATCCTTCCCAACGTTCTGGTCGCGGTGCTGTCCGGTGCGTTTTTGACCTTCGCCATCGTCATCGGTGAATTCACCATGGCGGCCCTTTTGAACCGCCCGGCCTTCGGCCCCTACATGCAGCTGCTCGGCGCCAACCGCGCCTATGAACCGGCCGCACTTGCCGTGATTTCCTTCGGCATCACCTGGGGTTGCCTGGGTCTGATCCAACTCGTTTCACGCTACCAGAAGGGCGCGCCTCCCAAGGCCTGAGGACAATATTTCATGAGCTTTTTGACACTTAGCAACATCAAGAAATCCTTCGGCTCCGTGCAGGTCGTCCATGATTTCAACATGGCCATCGAAAAGGGCGAATTCGTCTCCTTCCTCGGGCCATCGGGCTGCGGCAAGACCACCGTGCTGCGCATGATCGCCGGCTTCGAAACCCCGAGTGGCGGATCGATCGTCATCAACGGCAAGGACCAGACGGCGCTCAGACCGAACCAGCGCAATATCGGCATGGTGTTTCAGGCCTATGCGCTGTTCCCCAACATGAATGTCTATGAAAACGTCGCCTTCGGGCTCAAAGTCGCCGGCAAGCCGAAAGCCGAGATCGACGCCCGCGTGAAGGAAATGCTCCAGCTTATCCATCTGGAGCATCTGGCGGACCGTTACCCCTACCAGATGTCCGGCGGCCAGCAGCAGCGCGTGGCGCTTGCCCGCGCGCTCGCGCCGAAGCCGGAAGTACTTTTGCTGGACGAACCGCTCTCCGCGCTTGATGCGAAGATTCGCGTGTCGCTACGCGAAGAAATCCGCCAGATTCAGCAGAAACTCGGCATCACCACCATTTTCGTGACCCACGATCAGGAAGAGGCCCTGTCGATTTCTGACCGCATCGTCGTCATGAATGGCGGCCGCGCCGACCAGATCGGCTCCCCTTTCGATATCTACAACAAGCCCGCGACCCGCTTCGTCGCCTCTTTCGTCGGCACGCTGAACCTCATCGACGCCACTGTGGTCGATTCCTCATCCAACACCATCCGTGTCGGAGAGCAGCAGATCACCCTCAACAAGCCAGTCGATGCGGCGAACGGCGAAAAAATCACCCTTGCCCTTCGGCCGGAAGCGGGTTCGCTCGGCAGCGATGCGAAAGGCGATGTCGCCATTTCCGGCCTCGTCACCTCCAGCCAGTTCCTCGGCTCCGTGATCCGCACCCGCCTCGATCTCGGCGGCTCGACCCTGTCTTTCGACATGTTCAACGATCCCGGCACAGCACCGCCCGCCGTCGGCGAGCAGGTGACGCTGAAATTCGCAGCCGGCGACCTGATGGTCATCAAGGACTAAAGCGCTTTTCCAGACGTAAAACCGCTTCGCCCATTTGCGGGACATGGTAGAGCAGGTATGACTTCGAACCTGCATACCAAACATGTGAGGCCATGATGCGCGCGCTTTTTTACGAACTGTTCGGCGAAACCCCGGTTGTTGCATCGCTGCCCGATCCGGAACCGACCGATGGCGGCGTGGTCATCGAGGTAAAGGCGACCGGCCTCTGCCGCAGCGACTGGCACGGCTGGATGGGGCATGACCCGGATATCCGCCTGCCGCATGTTCCCGGCCACGAATTCGCAGGCGTGGTCGCCGCCGTCGGCAAAAACGTCACCCGCTTCAAGACCGGCGACCGCGTCACCGTGCCCTTCGTCTCCGGCTGCGGTCATTGCCATGAATGCCGCTCCGGCAACCAGCAGGTCTGCGAGGCGCAGTTCCAGCCCGGCTTCACCCATTGGGGCTCCTTCGCCGAATATGTCGCCATCGACTATGCCGATCAGAATCTGGTGCACCTGCCGGAATCGATGACTTATGCCACCGCCGCCGGCCTCGGCTGCCGTTTCGCCACCTCCTTCCGGGCCGTGACCGATCAGGGACGCCTGAAGGGCGGCGAATGGCTGGCGGTCCATGGCTGCGGCGGCGTTGGCCTCTCCGCCATCATGATCGGCGCTGGCCTCGGCGCGCAGGTCGTCGCCATCGATATTGCCGAAGACAAGCTCGAACTTGCGCGGCAGCTCGGCGCGACCGCCACCATCAACAGCCGCGCGGTTGCCGATGTTGCCGAGGCGGTTCGCGAGGTGACGGGCGGCGGCGCACATGTCTCTGTCGATGCGCTTGGCCACCCGCAGACCTGCTGCAACTCCATCAGCAACTTGCGTCGGCGCGGCCGCCATGTGCAGGTAGGCCTCATGCTGGCCGATCACGCCATGCCCGCCATCCCCATGGCCCGGGTGATCGCCCATGAGCTGGAGATCTACGGCAGCCACGGCATGCAGGCATGGCGTTATGAGGACATGCTGGCGATGATCGAAAGCGGCAGGCTCGCGCCGGAAAAGCTGATCGGCCGCCACATCACCCTCTCCGACGCCATCACGGCCCTGCCCGCCATGGACAGTTTCCAAGAAAGCGGCATCAGCATCATCGACCGGTTCGAATAGTGCAGGCTCCTGAGACCGCCTGAGGTTCAGGGATTTCGCACCGCTCAGGCGCTCCTGCGTCCGAATGTGCGGACCGCAGCGGTTCCTCGGGCAGACGCATGGGCCGGCGATGCTGCCGGGACACGCGCCGCGTGATCCGTCTGGCTATCGCTCCATTGACGGGTTACCAGCTGTTTCTTGCGGACCTCCAGCGGGTCGGGGGTGTCCTCCTCCTCCTGCCGCTTATTTCCCGCAATTGCGGAGATCGTCGCCAGTCGCGAAATCCACCGCACAAGCTGCATGCCCTTGTGCACAAGCACAAAGATACCAACAATTGCGACCGCTATGATAATCACGAGGTTCCAGGGCGCGTCGCTGGCCCTCGCCGCCCGCTCCATGCGGTCTTTTGTCGTCGGATCAAAACCGAGCGTCGCCTTCACCCTGGCGATATCCGCATCGCTGAGCCTGCTGTAACGCTCGCCGCGATACAGCACATAACCGCTCCTATCCCCGCTGTTGAGATAACCAATGTCAAATGCTTCCCCGTCGCGAAGAAAAGCCTCGTTATCCGGCAGGTCATAAACGAGATCGATTGTCTCGCCGCCGCCGAATCCGGGGATGGCAAAAAACCGGGACTTCCGCGCCTCAGCTTCGCTCGCGAATATCGCGGAAAATAGAAACGCGACCGAAAAAAGCGCAACATGCTTCATTCACTCTCTCCAACAACAACGAGAATGACAACAACTGGCATTGCTGAATTAATTTGAAGTTTATACTTACGATAATATCCTAAGTTTAAGATAAGTATTGCATATATCTAATATTGATCGATTTATTACCAGAAATGTACTGTACTAATTTATAATAAAATGAACTTCGAACGATTCGGCATGACGTATCTCCGCCAAAGTGCCAAACCATTGGTGCGAACAGCGCCCCACGTTAAGCCGCAATCACACGCAATTGCTTTGAGCATAGCGCCGCGATGATGCGACAGAGCGCAACGTCGGCGAACATGACGGATTAGATAAGGAACGCGACATGCTGTTTCTCGATAGCGTAACCATGAAAGAGACCCCGGACGGAAGAGACGACTATCCCTTCTCCGTTCCGGCGCTACGCCACCTGGAACGCCTCGAATTCAAGACGCCGATCACCTTTTTCGCCGGTAATAACGGCTCGGGAAAATCGACACTGCTGGAGGGTCTGGCGGCGGGAATGACGGCCTATGCCATCGGCAATCATGGCCAGGTCAAGGGTGATCTCTATCTCCAGCATGCCGAAACCGTGGCGAAGGCCTTCTATTTTGCCCGCAAAAAATATCCGAAGATCCGCATGTTTCTGCGCGCGGAAGACGTGCTTGGCTATATCCGTCGACAGAACGAGGAAGCACTGGACGATTTTCGCTGGGAGCGGGAAAAGGCTTTAAAAAACGGCGAGTATTTTCCGGAGGAAACGCCGGAGACATTTCGCGGGATTGTCAGGAACAACAGCCTCGACCGGCGATCGCATGGCGAAGGCTTCCTCGATATCATGCATCAGCGCGTGCATGGCGCCGGCCTCTATTTTCTCGACGAACCGGAAAGCCCGCTTTCGCCGCAAAAGCAGCTCGAACTGGCAGCCCTTATCCGCGACGCCGCCGATAGCGGCGGACAATTGATTATCGCTACGCATTCGCCGGTGCTTTTGGCGATTCCCGAGGCCACGATTTATTACTTCGATGAGGATGGCATCACCGAGCGCCTCTATGACGAGCTAGAAAACATCAGCTTTCTCCGCCGCTTTCTCGATCGTCCCTCGAAATACCTGAGTGATTGAGCGTCGATAAGGCTTGAAATCGTGCCGCTCTTGCCGCATGCCCATAAGTACTACGTAATTTAGAAAAGAAGCAGCCTCATGTCTCCCACCACCACACCGGCGGCAGCCCGGCCTCTTAACGGTCAGGATTACAAAACTCTTGGCCTTTCGGCCCTGGGCGGCGCGCTCGAATTTTACGATTTCATCATCTTCGTATTTTTCGCCACCGTCATCGGCCATCTGTTCTTCCCGCCAGAAATGCCCGACTGGCTGGTGATGATCCAGACTTTCGGCATCTTCGCCGCCGGTTATCTGGTGCGGCCGCTCGGCGGCATCGTGCTGGCGCATTATGGCGACCGTTATGGCCGCAAGCGCGTCTTCGCTTTCTCCATCCTGCTGATGGCACTCTCCACGCTGGGTATGGCGCTGATGCCGACCTATGCCACCATCGGCGTGGCCGCCCCCATCCTGCTCATCATCCTGCGCATGCTGCAGGGCGCGGCCATCGGTGGTGAAGTGCCGGGCGCCTGGACCTTTGTTGCCGAACATGTGCCCTTCCGACGCGTTGGCCTCGCTTGCGGCTTCCTCACATCGGGCCTTTCCTTCGGCATCATGCTGGGTTCGCTGATCGCCTTCGCCATCAACTCGCTCTTCACACCGGAAGACGTGGCCGGTTACGCCTGGCGCATTCCCTTCCTCCTCGGCGGCATTTTCGGCCTCATCGCCGTTTATCTGCGCCGCTGGCTGGAAGAAACGCCGATCTTCATGGAAATGAAAAAGTCGAAATCGCTGACGGACAAGCTGCCGCTCGGGCTGGTATTGAAGCACCATATGCGCGGCGTGGTCATTTCCGCCCTGCTGACCTGGGTTCTCTCGGCCGCCATCGTCGTCACCACGCTGATGACGGCCACCTTCCTGCAGAAGCTTTACGGTTATACTCCGACGCAGGCACTCGCCGGCACCAGCTTCGGCACGCTGTTCCTGATCTTCGGCGTCATCATCGCCGGCGCGCTGATCGACCGTCTCGGCTCCGGCATCTTCTTTATGGGGGCAAGCATCTTCTTCGGCATCGCTACCTTCACCTTCTACAGCTATGCCGGCACATCGCTTCAGACCATGTTCGTGCTTTACGGCGTCATGGGCCTTTCGGTCGGCATGGCAGGCGCGGTGCCCTATGTCATGGTCCGCGCCTTCCCGGCCTCGGTCCGCTTCTCCGGCCTCTCCTTTGCCTATAACGTCTCCTATGCCGTCTTCGGCGGGCTGACGCCGATTGGCGTGACCACGGCGCTTGCCATCAACCCCATGGCTCATGCCTGGTATCTGGTCTTCATCGCCGTCCTCGCCTTCTGCATTGGCCTTTACCTCTATCTGCGCGGCAGCGAGGTCGAAAGCCATGTCGGCATCGAGGAACTGGCGGCGTTACGGTCTTAAACACCGACTGAATGCAAAAAGCGCGGGCAAGACCCGCGCTTTTTTATTGAATGGCCGCACACCGGAACATCACGCCGCGCTGTCGATTTCATCAGCACCATTTGTCGGCACGTAGTTGAGGACAGGGCCGAGCCAGCGCTCCACTTCCTCAACCGGCATATCCTTGCGGCGCGCATAATCCAGCACCTGATCACGCTCCACCTTGGCGACACCGAAATAATAGCTCTCGGGATGGCCGATATAGATGCCCGAGACGGAGGAGCCCGGCCACATGGCATAGCTTTCCGTCAATTCCACACCCGCCGCATTGGTGGCGTCGAGCAGGGCAAACAGCGTCTTCTTTTCGGTATGATCGGGCTGGGCAGGATAGCCGGGCGCCGGGCGAATGCCGGCATAGGCTTCGCCAATCAGCTCATCGCCGTTGAAGTTTTCCTGCGGCGCATAACCCCAGAACTCCTTGCGCACCCGCTCATGCATGCGCTCAGCGAAGGCTTCCGCGAAACGGTCGGCCAGCGCCTTGACGAGAATGGACGAATAATCGTCATTCGCCCGCTCGAAACGCTCGGCAATCGCTACTTCCTCGATGCCCGCCGTCACCACGAAACCGCCGACATAATCGGCAACGCCGCTATCGACAGGTGCGACGAAATCCGACAGCGCCACATTGGGGCGACCGTCGCGCTTGGAAAGCTGCTGGCGCAGCGTGAAGAAGGTGGCGAGCTCTTCGCCGCGGCTTTCATCCGTGAACAGCCGGATATCGTCACCCACGGCGTTTGCCGGCCAGAAGCCGATCACCGCGCGCGGCCGGAACCAGTTTTCCTCGATGATCTTCTTCAGCATCGCCTGCGCATCGCTGTAAAGCTGCCGCGCCGCCTCGCCCTGCTTTTCGTCATCGAGAATGGCCGGGAAACGACCCTTCAATTCCCAGGTCTGGAAGAACGGCGTCCAGTCGATGTAACGGGAAAGCTCTTCCAGATCATAGGTTTCGAACACCCTGGTGCCGAAGAATTGCGGCTTGACGGCGCTATAGCTCGACCAGTCGATCTTGTGCGCATTCTCGCGGGCGCGGGAAAGCGGCAGGCGCTGCTTCTCGCGCTCATTGCGGGCGTGCGCCTCTGCCACCTTGGCATATTCGCTGCGAATACCGTCGATGTAAGCGGGCTTCTGCTCGGCAGAGAGAAGCGCCGACACGACGCCCACCGCACGCGAGGCGTCGGTGACATAGATTGCCTGCCCCGCCTCGTAACGCGGATGGATTTTCACCGCCGTATGCACACGGCTCGTCGTCGCGCCGCCGATCAGCAGCGGGATGTCGAAACCCTGCCGCTCCATTTCGGCCGCCACATGCACCATCTCGTCCAGCGACGGGGTGATGAGGCCGGAAAGGCCGATCACATCCACCTTTTCGGCAATCGCCGTTTCGAGGATTTTCGTCGTCGGCACCATGACGCCGAGATCGATGATCTCGTAATTGTTGCAGGCGAGAACGACGCCGACAATGTTCTTGCCGATATCGTGCACGTCGCCCTTGACGGTCGCCATCAGCACCTTGCCGGCAGCGCTGCGTTCCGCACCGCCGTTCTGGCGCTTTTCCTCTTCCATGTAAGGCAAAAGCACGGCAACCGCCTGCTTCATCACGCGGGCGGATTTCACCACCTGCGGCAGGAACATCTTGCCCGAACCGAAGAGATCGCCGACCACATTCATGCCGGCCATCAGCGGCCCTTCGATGACGTGCAATGGACGCTCCGCCTTCTGGCGCGCCTCTTCCGTATCGGCCTCGATATATTCGGTGATGCCGTTGACCAGCGCATGTTCCAGCCGCTTCTCGACGGGCAGTTCGCGCCAGGAAAGGTCCTGAACCTTGGTATCCTTGGCGCCCGTACCACGGAAACGCTCCGCGACCTCCAGCAACCGTTCCGTCGCGTCGTCGCGACGGTTCAGCACCACGTCCTCGCAGGCCTCACGCAGTTCAGGGTCGATATTGTCGTAAACCGCGAGCTGCCCGGCATTGACGATGCCCATATCCATGCCGACCTGAATGGCGTGGTAAAGGAACACGGCATGCATCGCCTCACGCACCGGCTCATTGCCGCGGAAGGAGAAGGACAGGTTGGAAACGCCGCCGGAAATATGCGTCAGCGGCATGGTTTCACGGATGGTCTTGGTGGCCTGAATGAAATCCACGCCGTAATTATTGTGCTCCTCGATACCCGTCGCAACGGCAAAGACGTTGGGGTCGAAGATGATGTCTTCCGGCGACAGGCCCGCCTTCTCGGTCAGGAGCTTGTAGGCGCGCGAGCAGATCTCGACCTTGCGCTCATAAGTATCCGCCTGCCCGACCTCATCGAAGGCCATGACCACGACCGCCGCACCGTAATTATGGACGAGCCGCGCCTGCTGGAGAAACTTCTCCTCGCCTTCCTTCAGCGAAATGGAATTGACGATCGACTTGCCCTGAACGCATTTCAGGCCGGCCTCGATGATCTCGAACTTGGATGAGTCGATCATCACAGGCACACGGGCGATATCCGGCTCGGCGGCGATGAGGTTCAGGAACTCCACCATCGCCTTTTCGGAATCGATCAGACCCTCATCCATGTTGATGTCGATGATCTGCGCACCGTTTTCCACCTGATCGCGGGCAACAGCCAGCGCCGCCGTGTAATCACCGGCGGTGATGAGCTTGCGGAAGCGGGCCGAGCCGGTGACGTTGGTGCGCTCGCCGACATTGACGAAGGGAATGTCCTTGGTCAGCACGAAAGGCTCGAGGCCCGAAAGCGACATGAAGGGCTTGTGCTCGGGAATTTCGCGCGGCTTGTAGCCTTTCACAGCCTCCGCAATCGCCCGGATATGCTCCGGCGTCGAACCGCAGCAGCCGCCGACGATGTTGACGAGACCGTCGCGGACAAAGCCCTCGACCTGACGCGCCATCATCTCAGGTGTTTCGTCGTACTGACCGAATTCATTCGGCAGGCCGGCATTCGGATAGGCGCAGACGAATGTATCGGCCACGTCAGACAGTTCCTGCAGGTGCGGACGCATGGCGTCGGCACCCAGCGCGCAGTTCAGGCCGATGGTGAAGGGGTTGGCGTGGCGCACCGAGTTCCAGAACGCCGAAGGTGTCTGGCCGGAAAGCGTGCGGCCGGAAAGGTCGGTGATCGTGCCGGAGATCATCACCGGCAGGCGGATGCCCTTGGCCTCGAAACGCTCCTCGCAGGAGAAAATCGCAGCCTTGGCGTTCAGCGTATCGAAAATCGTCTCGATGAGGATGATGTCGGCGCCGCCATCGATCAGGCCGTCGATCTGCTCGCCATAGGCGATACGCAGGTCGTCGAAACTGACGGCGCGGTAACCGGGATTGTTGACGTCAGGCGAAATGGAGGCCGTGCGGTTGGTCGGGCCGATGGCGCCCGCCACGAAACGGCGGCGGCCATCTTCCCGCTCGGCGCGCTGGGCGGCACGGCGGACAATCGCGGCACCCTCGCGGTTAAGGTCGTAGACGGCGTTTTCCATCTCGTAATCGGCCTGCGCGATACGCGTCGACGAAAACGTGTTGGTTTCGAGAATATCCGCACCCGCCATGGCGTAGCGGTAATGGATGTCTTCGATGGCATCAGGCTGGGTCAGGATCAGAAGGTCGTTATTGCCCTTCTGGTGACAGGCACAGCCGATAAAACGATCGCCACGAAAATGGTCTTCGTCAAAACCCAGCCCCTGGATCTGCGTGCCCATGGCGCCATCGAGAATGAGGATGCGTTCGCTGGCGGCATCGCGCAACGCCTTGAAAATTTCCGCGCCGTCACGCTTTGCCCCTTCAGGGCCGAACAGATCGTCAAACACGGGCATACTCCTCATTTCGATTTGCAAGATCGCAAGCCGTCAAGTCACATAAAGATATGTTTATGTCAATATATCTTCAAGGGACAGGCATGGCTTTGCGCAGTTGCAGCACGTTACGAAATATCGCTGACAGATGACAGGTTTATACAGCAAGGATATAAGCCGAAGCAGCAAACCGCATGGAGGACGAGAATGCCCGAGGACGATCACAACAGCCGCAACTGGAACACCCTGCCCTGGCATCGCCAATGGCTGGTAAAACAGGCCGAGGGACTTTTCGATTTCTTCCAGTATCGTGCCCTCAACCCTGCCGGCGGCTTCTTCGATCTCGATGCCAAAGGCGCGCCGTTGCAGCCAAACGACCCCGTGCGCGGCATCCATGCTTCGGCCCGCATGGTGCATTGCTTCTCCATCGGCCACTTGCTTGGCCGTCCGGGCTGCGGCGATATCGTCGATCACGGCATGACCTACCTCTGGAACAGGCACCGCGATGGCGAGCATGGCGGTTATTTCTGGCAGGTGAACGATGCCGGCCCAGTGGACGCCACCAAGCAGGGCTACGGCCATGCCTTCGTGCTTCTGGCCGCCTCTTCCGCCAAGACCGTCGGCCACCCGCTGGCCGACAAGATGCTGGCCGATATTACCGAGGTTCTGGAAACCCGCTTCTGGGAAGAAAAACACGGCGCCATCGCCGAGGAATTCCATCGCGACTGGTCGCCCATCGAGAATTACCGCGGCCAGAACTCCAACATGCACCTGACCGAAGCGCTGATGGCCGCCTATGAGGTTACCGGCGACAATAGCTACCTCAGCAAGGCGGAGCGCATCGCCGACCTCGTCATTCGCCGCCGCGCCGGCGAGCTGGACTTCCGTGTACCGGAGCATTTCGACGAGAACTGGACACTCGACAAGGAGTATCGCGGCAACGAAATGTTCCGCCCCTCCGGCTCCACCCCCGGCCACTGGCTGGAATGGGCGCGCCTCATCCTGCAATTATGGGTGCTGGGCGAGCGCCGCCATGACTGGATGCCGGTGGCTGCGAAATCGCTGTTCGTGCAATCCATGGCGCTCGGCTGGGACCGGGAAAAGGGCGGCTTCTTTTATACGCTCGACTGGAACGACAATCCCGACAAGCGGGCGAAGCTCTGGTGGCCCATGTCCGAGGCGGCGGGCGCTGCCCACTTCCTCAACGAGAACCTGCCGGCGGACAACTTCTATGAAGACAGCTATCGCCGCATCTGGAGCACCATCGCCAACAATTTCATCGACCATGAGAATGGCGGCTGGCACGAGGAATTGACGGAAGATCTGGTTCCCGCCCACACGCTGTTCCCCGGCAAGGGCGATATCTACCACGCGCTGCAGGCCTGCCTCATCCCGCTTTTCCCGGCGACGGGAAGCCTGACGAAGGTGATCAGGGAAAGTGGCGGGGATTATTGAGGCGCGCTGCGCAACCGTCCGTCATGCCGGCCTTGAGCCGGCATCCAGCCACGGCGCGTCTGCGCCGTAAAAGAGTCTTTTGCGATCAATGACTTGATCGCACTGGACCCCGGATCAAGTCCGGGGTGACGATGTATGGCGGCGTCAAAACCCGATGGTTTCCTCGAAATCATCCCAGGACTGGTACATTTCATACCGCCCGATACCGGGGATCGGCACATGCCCGTAATAGGGGGAAAGCTGAAATTCTGCGGCCGCCTCGCTCTTGCCGGCCACGGCAGCCACATAGATGGCGGAGGCAAGCCCGGTGCGGTTGGCGCCATGTTCGCAATGGATGAGAACAGGTTTTTCCGCATTGCGCAGCACGGCCGCCAGCGTTTCCGAATCGTCCACCGAGACCTTTTCGCTTGAACTCAGCGGATAATCCACAAGCCGGATGCCGTTGTTCCTGGCCGCAAGGCTTTCGGCATCATACCAGCCTTCACGCTTTTCATCGCGCAGGTTGATGATCGTCTTGA
Organism: Agrobacterium sp. CFBP 3001; assembly: GCF_027871605.1. Taxonomy (NCBI): domain Bacteria; kingdom Pseudomonadati; phylum Pseudomonadota; class Alphaproteobacteria; order Hyphomicrobiales; family Rhizobiaceae; genus Agrobacterium; species Agrobacterium sp. CFBP 3001. The sequence continues at coordinate 19,623 of NZ_JAQAHD010000031.1, read as the reverse complement.
TGCCATAAGCCTTGGCATAGGCGGCGATGTCCTTGCCGCTCGGCTGGGCCGAACGATAAAGCTCTCCGGGAATGACTTCGTGAAAATTTCCGGTCAGTTGACCGATGCCCATATGCGCACCCGCCAGAACCGGCAGGGCGACAAGGCCGATGGCGGTTATTTTCAGAAACTTCAGAACACTACGCAAAACATCAACCCGCGACATTCATCGAATGGAGGGGGAGATGGCATCGCAAATGGACGAAAACAAGTCAGCGACTGCCCCAGCCGGTTCCGTTGCGGACGATGGGAATTTACCCATCCGCCCGAAACCGCTGTGATGCAGGGATTTTCCGGCCGCCGCTCACCGGCGCGAAATTTTTCAAAATGCCGTGATAACGGGCAGCCACACGAACCGCTCAGTCGAATTCCGCGGAAATGACGGTAACACGCCATTCCAGCCGTTGCGGCTCCACCCTTTCATTGTTGCGCATACGGAACGCCCGGCAGGCCGAGAAAGTCTCCCCAGCTTCGATCCGTCTTTCGCTCACCTGATAGGGATCGAAGGAAACGGAGGCGCGGAAGGCCGGTTCAAACCCTTCGAGCGTATAGGTCAGCCGATGTACGGCGACATTATTGTCGTTGCGGAAGCTGACGCGGATCGGCAATGCCGCATCCGGGCAGGCCGCATCGAATCCGGCGCTGGCGACGATATGGTCGAGCCGCTGGTTGCCGCGCCACCAGTCATAAATCACAAAGGCGGCGGTGGCCGTCCAGATCAACAACAGGCAGACAACGACGGATTTGAGATGCCGCGGAAATGCAATGAGGGTGAGAAGAAGAATGGCGCTGAGAACGGCTCCGACAATCACGTCGCCCCTCCTCCGCTAAAATAAAGCCTCATGCGATCTCATCCTCCCATGCCCTTTCCGCCCGCAACGATCCCCTCGCCGGGAAGTCGCAACGGTGTAGTCTCAACCGCAGCTTATGCCGCTGGCGATGCGGCGAAAAACATCGGCACCGCCATAGTCTACCACAACTCTATGGTCGCGCCCTGCGCTGTCAAGACAACCAAGCGTGACGCCGGCCGGCCACCCTGCCGGACTTTTGACGAAACGGCGAAGGGAACCAAACACGGCCGAAGACGTTCGCCGCATCAGAACAGCATGGCGGGGCGATAAAAAGCCGCGATCCGGGGCAAGACGGCCAGCAACGCCGGGAGGACACGAGCGCATCTTGGAACCGCCGAACCCCGCCCCATATTAAAAGCAGCTAATCTATGCTATGGATGTCAGTCAGCTCAGGGAGAAAACGATGAAAACGCTGATCGTAACGTCACTTCTGGCCCTTTCCGCCAGCACCGCAATGGCCGCGGATGCCGTCTACGAAACGCCGGCACCTCCGGTCGCTCAGGAAACCCTGCCGGTCTTCACCTGGTCTGGCCCCTATCTTGGTATCCAAGGCGGCGCGGGCTGGGCGAATGGCGATTTTTCGGCGGGCGGCCCCGTCGCTTCGGATAATTTCAATGGCGGCATTCTGGGCGCCTTTGCCGGTTACAATTACCAGTTCGACAATAATTTCGTCGTCGGCATCGAAGGTGACGTCGATTATAACTGGAACGACAATGACTATGCCGGTGTGCAGATCGGCACCGACTGGCAGGGCTCCGTCCGCGGCCGCGTCGGTTATGCCTTCGACCACGCCCTGCTCTATGCCACCGCCGGCTGGACCGCGACTCGCGGCTTTATCGAAACGCCCGGCGCCGGCAAGGACAGCACTACCTTCAACGGCTATACCGTTGGCGCGGGTCTGGACTATGCCTTCACCGACAATGTGTTCGGCAGGCTGGAATATCGCTACAACGATTATAGCGACAAGGACATCTTCGGTATCAACACCGATGTCGATCAGCACACTGTGAAGGTCGGTCTCGGCGTGAAGTTCTGATCGCGACCAATGGACTTCGACAAAAAGCCCGGCCATCCGCCGGGCTTTTTCGTCACTGAAAACCTGAACCGGCTTGAATTCTTACATTCTGAAATCAGAGAAATATGAACTGTGCAGAAATGGAATATTCACAGGCCGTTCACCCGTCCCGTGCCATGATCCGGGCATAATGAGCCTCTATCTCCCGAAGCAGGCTTATGGAGTAGCCCCGATGAAAAAGATAATTCTTTCCACTATTGCCGCGCTTGTCGCCACCGGCAGCATTTTTGCATCCTATGGCACCGCTGCCGCGCAGGACTATCCCTATCGCCCACGCTATGACCGTGGCTACGACCGCGGCGGCCCACCCCCGCCGCCCTACCGCGAACACCGCCGCCACAATGACGGCGCAGCGATTGCCGGCGGCCTCGCCGCAGGCGTCATCGGCGGCCTGATCGGCGGCGCCATCGCCAATAGCAATAACGGCCCGCGCTACTACGAGCCGCCACCGCCGCCCCGCCCGCGCTGCTGGTTCGAAGACCGCCGCGTTCCCAATTCCTATGACGGCGGCTGGCATACGGAAAGTATGCGGGTCTGCAACTGATATTAAAGCTTTCTCGATCCGGCTTGCCCCATCGGCACGCCGGATCGGCTCCGACGCATTCATTCCCCAGCCGGGCTGTGCCATCGGCATAGCAGAGATCACGCGTCAGACGTGACAGACGCGCGCTCGCGAAGAGCCGTAAAACATCCCAAGCAATTGATCTTGAAAGAAAATGGTGGGCCCGGAGGGACTCGAACCCCCAACCAAGCGGTTATGAGCCGCCGGCTCTAACCATTGAGCTACAGGCCCTTTTCGGAAAAACCAGTCCGAAACACCGGTTTCGCAATGGCTCGAATCCGGTGGGTCACGCTCTAACGTAATTTTTTGAGCCCGACAAGCCAATGATGCTTTCGCAAAGCAGTGCCGCCGTATTAGCTACACAATCTAAGGCAATACCCTTCAAAGGGACTCAATCAACGAGGAAACACCATGAAGACAAAAACGGCCCGCCTTTTCGCACTCACCGCAATGACCGCAGCAGCCATGATGCCGCTCGCCGCCCAGGTGTCTGCGCAGGAGGCTACTCCTCGCGAAGCCACCATTAGTGTTTCCGGTGAGGGCCAGTCGGCCATTGCCCCCGACATGGCGATCCTGTCCTTTAGCGTCGTCAAGCAGGCGGAGACCGCGGCTGCGGCGCTGACCGAAAACTCCAAGGCGCTTGCCGATGTTCTGAAGGCGCTGAAAGAAGCCGCCATCGAGGAGCGCGACCTGCAGACCAGCAATTTCTCGGTGCAGCCGCTCTACAAGCACTATGAACCCAAGGATGGTGTCTATGTCGCGCCCGAGATCACCGGTTATCAGGTGTCCAACGGCCTGACTGTGCGGGTGCGCGACCTCAAAAAGCTCGGCACGATCCTCGATACATCCGTCAAGCTCGGCATCAACCAGGGCGGCGACATCACCTTCACCAATGACAAGCCCGAAGCGACGGTGACCGATGCCCGCAAGCTGGCCGTTGCCGATGCGCTGGCCAAGGCGAAGACGCTGACGGAAGCGGCGGGCGTGAAGCTTGGCCGGGTCATTCAGATCAGCGAAAACTCGCAGCGCCCGATGCCGGTACCGGCGGGCGCGATGCGCGCTTCGATGATGAAGGAAGCCGACAGCGTTCCGATCGCTTCGGGCGAGAACAACTACAGCGTGGTGGTCAACGTCACCTTCGCTCTCGAGCAATAAGATCGACGGCGGGCGGCGCCTCGGCGCCGCTCCTGCCCCATCTTGCGTTCAGCCATTCACATAACCCGAAATAAAATGCCCCTCGCCTGCCTTTCCGGACAAGCGAGGGGCATTTTTGATCCATCTACCATACGGGGATATCGGCAGATCGATAAGGTCGCCGCTGTTAGCGGCGGATTACATTTTAGCGGCGGATGACGGGGCAGCCGCGCTCATTGGCGAAAACGACGCGGTCGCGGCCGTAACGGTTGAAGCCTGCCACAACGACACGGCGCGGCGATACATCAACCACGCGGGCGCGGCGAAGGCCCATGCGGCTCGCTTTTTCTTCCGCCAGCCAGGGCGAGCAGCCACGGCGCGGGCGATCCGGGCGACCCCAGCCGGGACGATGGCCATAGCCATCCTGAACCTGAACTCTGAACTGAACATCCGAGCCAGCGGAAGCCGCCGGCGCAGTAAAGGAAATTCCACCGAGGGCGATGAGGGCAGCCAGGCCGGCTTTTGCGAAGGTGCTGAACATGAACTCACTCCGTTGTTTCTTTGCCGACAGGGGCACATCCCCCGGCGATTGACGAGACCCTAGACTCGCCCGCCTGAATATCAGCAGAACCGAATGTTCAGCAGGCGTTCAGGGAGGTTAACGCGGAACGCCTCGATCCGGATCCGGATATCACGGCGAGATATGCAGCACGATTTCGCGTCGATGCGGCTCATCGCGGTGTTCGAAAAGATAAAGGCCCTGCCAGGTGCCGAGCACGAGCCTGCCATCGCTGATCGGCACGCCGATGGAAACCGTGGTGAGCGCCGATTTGATATGAGCGGGCATATCGTCAGGGCCTTCGAGCGTGTGGATGATCCAGCGCATGGAAGGATCGTCCGAAGGCGGCACGAGACGGGAGAAAAACACCGTGAGATCGCGCCGCACATCGGGATCGGCATTTTCCTGGATAAGCAGCGAGCAGGATGTGTGCCGGGCGAAGATCGTCAGCAACCCTTCTTCGAGCCCCACATCCCTTACCAGTTCATTTGCCTGGCGTGTGAACTCGTAAAGCCCCTGCCCGCGCGTCGAGATGGCTATTTTCTTCTGCGGCACATGTTTTCTCTCTTTTTAGTCGGAACAAAATTAGCATTTTCCACGTTTTGTAGTGTCAAAATGTATCCGGCATCGCTAGGTATACAGAAGTAACGCAGCTGCGGTGTCTGAATTCCAGAACAAAGAAAGCCGTTATTGGTTGCACACCGAGGAAGGGCAGACCTACCAGAATGAATGATTTCGGCTTCCCTTACCTTGAGCGAAAGCAATGCCTTGGCCGCTCACACGAACTGGCCGCGAAAGACTGATAGATGGCGCCCAGTGATTACCGACTAGACCTCACCAACTGCGATCGCGAACCCATACACATTCCAGGCAATATACAACCGCACGGCTGTCTCATTGCGTGCGATAACGTCATGCGCGTCGTCCTGCGGCACTCCGAGAACTGTCGCGACATACTAGGGATCGAAGGCGAGATAAACGGCAAATCCGCCGAAGAGGTGCTGGGCAAAAAACTCGTCCACGACCTTCGCAACGCGCTCACCGTCACCGGCAGAACCACGCGTCCGGCCATGTTGCCCGCCACGGAAATGGAGGACGGTCGAAGCTTCGACATCGCGCTTCATCGCTATAAGTCCACGACGATCATCGAGTTTGAACCGTCGAGAGAAGAGACGCAGCCGCTTGGCACAGCGCGCAAGATGGTAGACCGCATTCGCGAGGCCGATAGCGTCGAAAGTCTGATTTCCCGAACGACCCGGCTGATCAAGGCAACGCTCGGTTATGATAGGGTGATGATCTATCGTTTTGAAGAGGATGGCGCAGGCAAGGTCGTTTCGGAGGCAAAGCAGCCAGAACTGGAAAGCTTTCTCGGGCAATACTTTCCCGCGGGCGACATACCGCAACAGGCACGTGTGCTCTATCTCAAAAACACGCTGCGTATCATCTCCGATGCCAGCGGCGCACGCGTCGCAGTCCTTCCGGAAATCGATGCCTCCGGTGAGCCGCTCGATCTCTCTTACGCGCATCTCCGCAGCGTCTCTCCCATTCACTGCGAGTATCTGCGCAATATGGGCGTCGGTGCCTCCATGTCCATTTCGGTGATCGTTGACGGCGCCCTGTGGGGCCTGATCGCCTGTCACCACTATTCGCCGCGCGTGCTCTCCATGCCGGTCAGGATCGCAGCGGAAATGTTCGGCGAGTTTTTCTCGATGCATCTGCAAGTCCTGAAGCAGAAGCGCCGGCTCGACACGATAAACCGCGCCCATGCGGCGCTTGACCGCTTTCTTCACCTTGCCGCCCATCACGCTAATATCGAAGAGCTGCTGATCGACAGTTTTCAGGATTTTGCCGAGCTTATGCCTTGCGACGGCGTCGGCCTCTGGGTGGGAAACAACTGGCATGGCCATGGCGCTACACCGCCCCAGGACTTTATTCCAAGGTTGGTGCGTTTCGCTGCATCTGCATCTGAAGGCAGGGTCTGGGCGACCCATGCCCTCTCGCATGCCATACCGGAAGCCGAAATTTACGCTGACACGGCTGCGGGCATGCTTGCCATCCCGCTCTCCCAGGTAAAGGACGATTACCTGCTTTTCTTCCGCAAGGAGATCGTGCAGAACCTGAACTGGGCCGGGAATCCCGAAAAGCAGTACGAAAGCGGTCCGATGGGCGACCGGCTGACGCCCCGCAAAAGCTTTGCAATCTGGAAAGAAACGGTTCGGTTGCAAGCGCAGCCTTGGTCGGAAGACGACCGCGAAATTGCCGAGGCAGCCAGAATAGCCCTGGTCGAAGTTGCCTTTCACCACAGCGAACTTATGGCCGGTGAAAGAGAACGCGCGGAAGTTCGCCAGCGCATGCTGAACGAAGAACTCAACCACCGCGTCAAGAATGTCCTTGCCATCATCAAATCGCTGGTCGGCAATCCCTCTCAGGAGGGAAAGACGCTTCAGGAGTATGTAACGGCGCTCAAGGGCCGCATTCAGGCGCTATCCTTTGCTCACGACCAGATCATACGCGGCGAAGGTGGCGGTGCCCTGCGCGATCTTCTCGAGGCGGAGTTGTCGCCGCATCGTTCTCCAGAAACCACGGTCAATCTGGAGGGACCCCAGGTGACGCTGGATTCCCGCGCTTTCTCCGTTATGGCGCTCGTTCTGCACGAACTGGCGACGAATGCCGCCAAATATGGCGCATTGTCGCAAAATGGCGGCCAGTTGCATGTGCGCTGGCAAGTCAACGAAAACCGCGACTGCGAGATCCAATGGCGGGAAATACTGCCGAGAAAATTGCCAACGCCATCCCGGGCTGGTTTCGGCACGGCGCTCATCAGCCGCAGCATTCCCTATGATCTCGGCGGGCGCAGCACCTTGCGCTATCTGCAAGATGGGCTGGAGGCGGAAATCCTCCTGCCTTTCCGTCACGTCTCATCAGCCACGCCGAGTGCCGACACGCCAGCCGAGAATGAACCCGCGCCGCAGCCCAAGCGCTATAATCGGGAGGAGCCGTTGAAAGTCTTACTCGTAGAAGATCAGATGCTGATCGCCATGGACGTCGAGAACATGCTGGAGGATAACGGCATCGAGACGATCGAAACGGCGACATCATCAGCGATGGCGGTCGAGAAGCTGAAGACGTATGAGCCTGATGTCGCCATTCTCGACATCAATCTCGGCAGCGACACTTCTATCCCGGTTGCCCGCGAACTCCACCGCCGCGGCATCCCGTTCATGTTCGCCACTGGCTACGCCGATGGCAGCATGGTGCCTGACGAATTTGGCACGGTGCCTGTGATAAGGAAGCCTTATGATGAGGACGCGCTGATGGCAGGTATTGCGGTTTTGGTGGGGAATATCGAACGGGTATAAGAGGCGGACAAGCAAATGGGTAAAGCGAGGGATATCGCAAGACCGCCATCGGCCCTCGACTACCGAAAAAAGCGCGGTCACTGGAATCTCGTAAAGCCGCGCTTTTTCGCATCTTCCGCGCTTATTTCATTCCCGATTTTGAATCGGAAGCCCGTTACGGCGTAGTTCTCCAGATCAACCTCGCACTGGAACGACACGTCGTGCCAGCCACTGCCGGTATTGAATGCCCCCCCGGAAGCATCAATCGTATTGCCGGAAATTCTGCCGCCCGTATCGGAATATGGGATCATGCCTCTGGCGGCAAAACCAGCACCCTGAATTTGCGCCAGTGCTTCCGTGCTGCAGAGCTGCACGATACGCCGTCGAGGCGGTAGGTCGCCGAACATCTGCCGTCTCTGCGCCGGTGTCAGAAGAGTTGATGACAGCAAGTTCTTGGCTGCGGGAAGTTGCGCAACCTTGTTTTCCTCCACCTCCGAAGGCTTTTCCTCTGCTGGTTTTTCATGGGGAACAGGCGGCTCTTTCGGTGGAGCCTCCTCTTTAACGCTGGAAACTGCGATTTCTCCTTGCTCGGCGGAAGCCTCAAGGTCGCTGTTCGCGGCAGCAAGTGCCGGCTTTTCTTCCGTAGTTTTCTCCGGCTGGCTCGCCGGTTCGGCCGATGGCTGCGTCTTTTCCGCTTCCTCCATCTTGCCCGGCTTATCCTTTGGGTCTGCCAGAGCCTCTTCCGGCCGCATGGCAATAGACGGCAGCGTTGCCTGCGGTTGCGGCATTGGTTTTGCCTCGTCCTTTGGCGGCGCGGGCGGCGGCGGCGGCGGCGGGGGCGGCGGTTTTGGCTTTTCTTCCTCGGTCGGCGCAGGAGGTGGCGGCGGTTCTTCCGCCTTTTTCTCCTCGGGCGGCGGCACCAGTTCGACGCTGACGCTCTCCGGCTCCTGCGGTTCGTCTATCCGCTCCGGCAATTCAAAAAAGAACAGCGCGACAATTGCCAGATGCAGCAATACGGAGACGGGCACAGCCCATCCTCCGCGTCGCCACCTGCCTGCCGAAACATGTTGCATCTCATCGAACCAGATCGAGGCTGAGCATGTCCATCAGAACGACATGCTCACTTTCACACATAAAGCTTGTCGCAGACTTCGCCAGTGCGGGAAATAAAAAACCCGGCCAGAGCCGACTGACCGGGTTCAATTTTTTTATAAAGCCAAAAGCTTAGCTGTCGAGGAAGCTGCGGAGCTTTCTCGAGCGGCTCGGATGCTTCAGCTTGCGCAGCGCCTTCGCCTCGATCTGGCGAATACGTTCACGCGTAACCGAGAACTGCTGCCCGACTTCTTCCAGGGTATGGTCCGTGTTCATGCCGATGCCGAAGCGCATGCGCAGAACGCGTTCTTCACGCGGCGTCAGCGAAGCCAGAACGCGGGTTGTCGTCTCGCGCAGGTTCGCCTGAATGGCGGCGTCGATAGGCAGCAGCGCGTTCTTGTCCTCGATGAAGTCACCGAGATGCGAATCCTCTTCGTCACCCACGGGGGTTTCGAGCGAGATCGGCTCCTTGGCGATCTTCAGAACCTTGCGCACCTTTTCCAGCGGCATGGCGAGCTTTTCGGCCAGCTCTTCCGGGGTCGGCTCGCGCCCGATCTCGTGCAGCATCTGGCGCGAGGTGCGAACGATCTTGTTGATCGTTTCGATCATATGCACCGGAATACGGATCGTGCGGGCCTGGTCGGCAATCGAACGGGTGATCGCCTGCCTGATCCACCAGGTCGCATAGGTCGAGAACTTGTAACCGCGACGGTATTCGAACTTGTCGACCGCCTTCATCAAGCCGATATTGCCTTCCTGAATGAGATCGAGGAACTGCAGACCACGGTTGGTGTATTTCTTCGCAATCGAGATCACCAGACGCAGGTTGGCCTCGACCATCTCCTTCTTGGCGATGCGCGCTTCGCGCTCACCCTTCTGCACCATCGAAACGATGCGGCGGAATTCGGCGATGGAAATGCCGGTTTCCGTGGAGAGGTTCTGGATTTCCTGACGGATTTCCCGGATCGTGTTGCTTTCCTCGCGGGCGAATTCCTTCCAGCCGCGCGCGGCCAGATTGGCAATCGACTTCATCCAGTTCGGATCGAGTTCCGCACCGTGATACTGCTCAAGGAAGCTGTCGCGCTTGACGCCATAGGACTCGGCAAGGCGCAGCAGCCGGCCTTCGTTCTGCATCAGGCGCTTGGAAATGTCGTAGAGCTGCTCGACAAGGCTGTCGATACGGTTCTGGTTCAGCGACAGCGACTTGACGGCCGTGATTAGCTGATCTTTCAGTTCCTTGTAACGACGCTCCTGACCGGAAGACAGGGTGCCGGTGCAGGCAAGACGCGCTTCAACCTGCTGATCCTGAAGCTTGCGCAGCTTCTTGTAGGTGTCAGCGATGGTGTCGAGCGTTTCCATGACCTGCGGACGCAGTTCGGCTTCCATCGCGGCAAGCGAAAGATTGGACTCGTCGTCGTCCTCTTCTTCCTCTTCCGGCGGAAGGCCATCGCCGCCCACATCCGTCACATCCTCGTCGCCGGTCGGCGCACGCAGCTTGCGGGTCTTTTCCTTCTCTTCAGCGGCCTTGCGGTCCGCTTCGATCTTTTCCGGGCTCTGGAACTGGGGAGCCGCCTTGGCTTCCGGACCGGAATAGGTGGTTTCGAGATCGATGATCTCACGCAGCAGCGTCGTGCCTTCGTTGAGTTCGTCGCGCCAGATGATCAGCGCCTGGAACGTCAGCGGGCTTTCGCACAGGCCCGAAATCATCGTTTCGCGGCCGGCCTCGATACGCTTGGCGATGGCGATTTCGCCTTCGCGCGACAGAAGCTCCACGGAACCCATTTCGCGCAGATACATGCGCACCGGGTCGTCGGTACGGTCGGTCGGTTCTTTCTTCTTGGCGGTCGCAAGCGCGGTGCCGCCGGAAGGGGCAAGTTCCCCGCCCTCGGAATCGTCGCTATCGGAATCGCTGTCGTCGTCGCTGCTGGCGGCTTCCTCGGCGTCCTCGTCCTCGATCACGTTGATGCCCATATCGGACAGCATCGCCATCGTGTCCTCGATCTGCTCGGAGGTCACCTCTTCAGACGGCAGAACGGAATTCAGCTCGTCCATCGTCACATAGCCGCGCTTCTTGGCGGCCTTGATCATTTTCTTGACCGCGTCATCCGAAAGGTCGAGAAGCGGGCCGTCCGTCGCACCGTCGCGTTCGTTTTCTGCTTCTTCGTTTTCTTTGACTTTGGTTGCCATCTATCTCGTCGCTTTCCCTGACGCTAACACCTGTTCCGCAGCATCGCCGTCCGCCCCTTGAGCATCCGGCGCATTGCCGCGAATCACTGTCAGACACCTAACGGAGTGATCTTTAATTGCCGATTAACCACGGCAGCCTCAGGCAGAATGCAAAGACAGTGCACCCGGAAATGCTTGCTCATGCAATTTCTATCCGCCAAGGCTCATTCCACCTTACTTTTCCTGAAATGGTGATTCCCGCTATTTCCCGCCCCGTCAAGCCTTTGAGGGCGAGACAGCCAAGGAAATTCTTAAAAAGAGCCGCATTTTGCGGATTATCACCAGACTATCCCCTATTTAGGATGCCTGCCGCAAAAGGCAACCCCAAACACCTTTCAATTCTGTCGCCCGCCCTCAGCCATGGCCGACGGCCGGCCCCTTCACCCGGCCGGACATGACCCCGAAACCATCGATGATCGCCTCCTGATTTTCCATACGGCCGATTTCCAGCTGCACTTCGGCCAGCGCCCGCACCAGCAATGTACCGCGTTCGTCATCCGTCGCCTCGGCGATTTCCCGCTCCAGTTCCTTTTTCTGCCAGAGCAGGGATTTCGTCCTCTTATGCAGGGAAAGCGCCTGCACATAACCCTCGCGCGCATCCTCCATCGCCGCCTGCTCCGTCGCCGTCCACAGGCGGGCATTGCGCACCTGCTGGTCCATGGCCTTCAAAAGCACCTCGAAACCCTGCTGTGACAGGCGCTCGATCAGCCCCGCCCGCGAAATATCCGCCGCACTTTCCGCCGCATAGGTCAGCACCGTCGACCACAGGCGCTGCAAATCGCGGTTTTCGTAGTCGATAGCGGCGATCTCGTCATATTCCTCGAGCAGCAATTCGGGATGGTTGACGATGGTGATGGCAAGAACGCTTTCCCGGAGCGAAGGCTTGGTCTGATAGCCCCTGACGAGACCGGATTGCGCCAACCGGTCGGAAATGCTGCTGGCCGGCGCGGCCATCGCCCCGCCCCGCCCCGGCGCATTGCGCTGGAAGCCGCGTCCCGCGGGCTGCGCGCCGTTGCGGCGGAAATTGCCGTTCTGAGCCCCGCCTTGCTGAAAACGCGGCTGGAAAAAGCCGTTCAGCCTGTCGCGCATATCCTGCTGGTAAAAACGGCGCACCGTCTCGTCGCCGATAACGGCCACGATCTGCCGCAACCGGCTTTCAAGCTGCGCGCGTTTTTCCGGCGTATCGAAAGTGACGCCGGAGGTCTCGCGGCTCCAGATCATCGCGGCCAGCGGCTTGGCTTCAGACAGCACCCGGTCGAAAGGCGCACGCCCCTCAAGCCGCACGAGATCGTCCGGATCCTTGCCATCGGGCAGAAGCGCGAAGCTGACGGAACGATCCGGCTTGATATGCGGTAGGGCAAGATCGGCCGCACGGTTGGCGGCGCGAATGCCGGCGCCATCGCCATCGAAGCAGAGGATCGGCTGCGGCGACATTTTCCAGAGGAGATCGAGCTGGCTTTCGGTCAGCGCCGTGCCGAGCGGCGCGACGGCATTTTCCACACCCGCCTGATAGAGCGCGATGACATCCATATAACCTTCGACGGCGATGACCGAACCGCCGGCCGCCTGCGAGGCGCGCCGGGCGCGGGCGAAATTGTAGAGAACATTGCCCTTGTGAAAGAGCTCTGTTTCGTTGGAGTTCAGATACTTCGCCACCGCATCCGCGGCCATGGCGCGGCCGCCGAAAGCGATCACCTTTTCCCGCGAAGACAGGATCGGGAACATGATGCGGTCGCGGAAGCGGTCGTAGGAGACCGGCACATTCTCATGCACCACCAGCCCGCAGGCCTCCATCTGTTCCTTCGTCACACCCTTGCTCGCCAGATGCTCTTTCAGCGCATTGCGGCTATCGGGCGCATAACCCAGCCGGAAAGTCTCGATGGTGCGCCCGGTCAACCCGCGATCGCGCAGGTAAGCCCGCGCCCGCGCACCGAGAGCGGTCTGCAACTGGTCCTGAAAGAACAGCGTCGCCATTTCCATAACGTCCTGAAGCGAGGTGCGCTCGCGCTCGCGCTTTTCCGCCTGCGGATCGGGCTGCGGCATGGAAATGCCGGCCATATCGGCAATCTGCTGCACGGCCTCCGGAAAACTCAGGCCCTCAAGCTCAGTCAGAAAGCGGAAGTGATCGCCGGAAACGCCGCAACCGAAACAATGATACCGCCCCTTGCGGTCCTCGCAGTGGAAGCTCGGGCTTTTTTCGCCATGGAACGGGCAGCAGGCCCAATAATCCCCGCGCGACGTATTGGTCTTCTTCTTGTCCCAGGACACACGTCGGCCGATCACATCGGAGATGTGCACGCGGTCGCGTATCTCATCGAGGAAAGAGTTGGAAAAGCGCATGGGTTACCTATTCGAGGCCAGTCTTTCATATAAGCGCGGAAAGAGGCCGGCACAAAACTTAAAGAACAGGAATACCCGATATTCACAGGCCACGACGGCGAAATCACATCGCCATTGCGCCCGCTTCGGGCAAATTTATGGCACCGCAGCATCACCAAAAATTATGTTTTTGTAATTTGAGCCGGCCGCGGCGGCGATGTAAAAACATCAGCGAAGGCAGCAATTGACCTCCGTATAATCTGCCGACGCCCGCAGGCACGTCCCCCGAAAAAAGCCTGTGAAGGACCGCATTTTGATCCGCCGGAATGCGTTTTCGTCGACAGAAAAAAGGCAGGGCAGCCCACATCTGCCCTGCCTTTACTTTTTAAGGATGCCCGAACTTACTTCAGCAAATCCTTGACGACGCCGGAAGCCTTGGCGAAGTCGATCTGGCCGGGGTAGCGCTCCTTCAGCGCATTCATGCACTTGCCCATGTCGCGCAGGCCGGACGCGCCGGTCTCAGTGATGACGGCCTGGCAGAGTTCGCGCACCTTCTCGGCCGGGATTTCTTCCGGCATGAATTCCTTGATGATGACGATTTCCTCGCGCTCCTGAGCGGCAAGCTCGGGGCGGCCGGCGCCTTCATAGATATTGGCGGATTCCTCCCGCTGCTTCACCATCTTGGTCAGGATCTGCATGATGTCCTCATCGCTGACGGGGTCTTTGCCCACGCCGCGATTGGCGATATCGCGATCCTTGATGGCGGTCTGGATGAGGCGCACGGTCGAGGTGCGGCGTGCATCACGAGCCTTCAATGCGTCCTTCAAAGCGTTTGCGAACGTGTCGCGCATCATTTTTCTTCTCCTTGGGAAAGCGCTTTCCGCAGCTTCTCGATACGGAAACTTTCCACCTCATTTTGCGAAACGACATAAACGAGCAGACACGCTCAAGCAAATCAAATGCATAAGACCTTGAAAATACGGTGGTTTAATTCCACGTAAATCTTGGCCCTGCGGTTGACCGCTGGGGCTGCTTTCGTTATTTTCCGGCACCTGCACGAGATTTTAACGAAGGGTCGGAACGCGAGCTTTATCGCGCGCCCCTTTATGTCACGAAGCCTGCGACAAAAATGGCCCCTTACCCCCTGCCTTTCAAGAGGCGGGGTGCGAAGCGGCAGAAACGGAACGAGATGACCGAGACAGCGCCCTGGACTACCCGCAAACCGACCGCAATGCTTGTTCTTGCCGATGGCACGGTGATTGAAGGAACGGGCATCGGCGCAACCGGCAAGGTTCAGGCCGAAGTCTGCTTCAACACGGCGCTGACGGGTTACGAGGAAATCCTGACCGATCCTTCCTATCTCGGCCAGATCGTCACCTTCACCTTCCCGCATATCGGCAATGTCGGCACCAATGAGGAAGACATTGAAGACCTGACACCCGCCGCCCGTCGCGGCGCGGTCGGCGTCATCTTCAAGGCCGATATCACCGATCCGTCGAACTTCCGCGCCGTCAAGCACCTTGATGCCTGGCTGAAGGCCCGCGGCGTCATCGGACTTTGCGGCATCGACACCCGCGCGCTCACCGCGTGGATCCGCGAAAACGGCGCGCCGAACGCGGTGATCGCCCATGACCCGAACGGCGTCTTCGACATCGAAGCGCTGAAGGCGGAAGCCAAGGCATGGAGCGGCCTCGTCGGCCTCGACCTCGCCATCGAAGCCACCTCCGGCCAGTCCTCCACCTGGACGGAAACGCCTTGGGTCTGGAACAAGGGTTACGGCACGCTCGGTGAAGCCGATGCGAAATATCACGTCGTCTGCGTGGATTTCGGTGTGAAGCGCAACATCCTGCGCCTCTTTGCCGGTCTGGATTGCAAGGTCACGGTCGTTCCGGCCCAAACGTCGGCCGAAGACATTTTGGCGCTGAAGCCGGATGGCGTGTTCCTGTCCAACGGCCCGGGAGACCCGGCCGCGACGGGCGAATATGCCGTGCCGGTTATCCAGAACCTCATCAAGAGCGAGCTGCCGATCTTCGGCATCTGCCTCGGTCACCAGATGCTCGGCCTTGCCGTTGGCGCAAAGACGGAGAAGATGCATCAGGGCCACCACGGCGCGAACCATCCGGTCAAGGACTTCACGACCGGCAAGGTGGAAATCGTCTCGATGAACCACGGCTTTGCGGTGGATACCAAGTCGCTGCCCGAGGGCGTCGAAGAGACCCATATCTCGCTGTTCGATGGCACCAATTGCGGCCTGCGCATCACCGGCAAGCCGGTCTTCTCTGTCCAGCATCACCCGGAAGCATCGCCAGGCCCGCAGGACAGCCACTATCTCTTCCGCCGCTTCGTCAACCTGCTGCGTGAAAAGAAGGGCGAGGCAGCGCTCGCGGAGCGCTGATACTTTTTCAATCCGGACGTTACATGCGGCCCGCTTCTCAGCGGGCCGTTTGCATTTCACGCTTCACAAGCAGCACGAAGCGGATGGTGAGAAGAACGGCGGCTGTCGAAAGACCGATCACAAAGCCGAACCAGACACCGCGCCCGCCGAAACCGAGCGGAAAAGCCATGGTCCAGGCAAGCGCCAGCCCAATTGGCCAATAGGAAATCAGCGCCAGCATCGCCGGAATGCGCGCATCCTTCAACCCGCGCAGCAGGCCTGCTGTGACCGCCTGAATGCCATCGACAAGCTGGAAGATGCCGGCAATCACCACAAGGCTGCTGGCATAAGCGAGCACCTCGGCGGCCTCAGGCAATTTCGGATCGAGGAACCACTTCGCCAGAAATTCCGGCACCGCCGCAAACAGGATGCCGCCACAAATGGCGATGCCGCAGGCGATGGCGTAAATCATGATCGAGGCACGGATCAGATTTCTGAAATCCCCCTGCCCCCGCGCCACGCCCACACGAACCGTCGCCGCCTGGGAAAGACCAAGCGGAATCATGAAGGCGATGGAGGCGAGCTGCAGGGCGATGCCGTGCGCCGCAAGCTGGACGGTGCCGATCTGCCCCATCAGGATCGAAGCGGCGGCGAACAGCGTCACTTCGGCAAGAATGGTGATGCTAATCGGCAGACCGAGGCGCAGCACTTCGAAGAGCGCATGCCAGTCCGGCCGCCAGAAGCGCACGAACAGCTCGTATCTCTTCGTTTCCTCACGCGTCTGCACATAGACGACAATGAAAATGAAACTGAAGGCATTGACGATGACGGCAACCACGGCAGCACCGTTCATGCCCATGGCGGGCAATCCGAAATGGCCGAACACCAGTGCATAGGCCAGCACACCGTTCATCACCAGCATGATGATGGTGACATAAAGAATGATGCCGGCGCGCCCGATGGCGCTGACAAGCCCGCGCAGGACATAAAACAGCAGCGCCGGCAAAAGGCCGAATTTCGCGATGGCGAGATAATGGCCGGTCAGCGCCGCCACATTGGGGTTCTGCCCAAGAGAAATGAGAATGCGCTCGGCATTGATGAAAATCGGCAATGCAAGCAGCCAATAGGCGATTGCCACCCACATGCCCATGCGCAGCGAGCGGCGCGCGGATGTCGCGTCACCCTGCCCGTAAGCCTGCGCTACCATTGGTACAACAGCGACGGAAAAGCCGGAGCCGAAAATGAAGACGACGAAAAAGAACTGTCCGGCCAGCACCATGGCCGCCAGCTTTTCGGCGCCAAGCTGGCCGACGATGACCATATCAGTGGTATGGATGCCAAGCTGCGCGAGCTGCGCGCCGATAAGCGGAATTCCCAGCACAAGCGTAGCCTTGAAATGCGAAAACCACGACCCCGATCCAGACGGAACGGTTTCTGCAACAACCGACGAAGACATTGTAATTCACCTGAACTTTGGCCATTGCCCGCGAATTGCGCAACGGCAGCACGGTGATGAATAAAATATTCCCCTCCTGCACGCAACCTTTGCAGATCGATGATCAAAATTTACGCAAAACGGCAATCCGACGCGCCCTTTGGCCTACATCCAGTGACGAAAGGCAAATTTAGCCGAATTTTACCATTTCAATTTACTTATTAGAATATTGCGTAGTTCTTCTAAACCAAAAGCTGCATGACGCAGAATATTCCCGCCTTTAAGGCATGTCTCTCCCCACCATTTCCCTAGATGAGCCGAACGGATTCACCCGGTTTCAAGGACGTGTAGCTTGCCTAAAAAAACCAATCTCATGACGCGCATTCTCGTTGCTGCGTCATCACTTGTCGTCGCCGCCTTTGCCGGCTTCTCTTTTTACATCGACAGCCTTCAGCATCGCGTCACGACGGAAGCGGTGGCGGAAAACATCGATTCATCCGGCAAACAAGCGGCGCAAAGCATCGCCAACTGGCTGAATGGCCGCATCATGCTGACCGAAACGGTGGCAAAGACGCTGGCCAAGCTTCCGGATAACGAAGCAAAGCTGCATTTTCTGGAAAACGACGTGCTGACGGCACAATTCATGTCGACCTATTTCGGCAATGCCGACACCGGCAGCTTCACCACCTTCCCGAAAACGCCGCTGCCTGAGGGTTATGATCCGCGCAAGCGCCCATGGTATCTGGATGCGGTGAAAGCCGGCAAGACGGTTCTGACCGAACCTTACAATGATGCATCGACCGGCGGCCTCATCATCACCGCCGCCATTCCCGTTTCCATCGATGGCAAGCTTGCTGGCGTGACAGGCAGTGACTTCTCGCTGGACTCGCTGGTGAAGATGATCAAGTCGGTGGATGCCGGCGCGGATGGATATGCTTTCCTCGTCAGCAAGGATGGCAAGATACTCATCCATCCCGACCCAAAATTCGTCGACAAGCCGATGGCCGATCTCTTCAAGGTCAATACGCCAGCGATTTCCTCCGCGATCTCCCAGACCGAGATCGACGGCAAGGGCAAGATCACCAGCTTCATTCCGGTCGCCGGCCTGCCCTCGGTCGACTGGTATCTCGGCTTTGTCGTCGATTCCGATGTTGCCTACAGCGCAATCGGCCAGTTCCGGCTCGCGGCAACCATCGCCACGATCCTCGCAGCGACGATCATGATCGGACTTCTCGCAACCGTCCTTTCCCGCTTCATCGTCCGCCCCGTCACGCAGATGACGTCCGCCATGGAAGGCCTTGCCGCGGGCAATCTCGAGGTCGCCATTCCCGGTCAGGAGCGCACCGACCAGATCGGCTCCATGGCCGCAGCCGTTGCCGTGTTCCGTTCGAACGCCATGGAACGACTGCGCCTTGAAGGCGACGCCGAACAGAACCGTACGCTCTCCGAACAGGAGCGCAACGAGCGTGAAAGAACGGCAGCAAAAGACGCGGCGGATATCCAGTTCGCAGTCGATTCACTTGCCCGGGGACTGGCGCATCTTTCCGATGGCGACCTCAATTACCGCATCGACACGCCCTTCGTGACCCGCATCGACCGTCTGCGCGATGATTTCAACAATTCCGTCGCCAAGCTGAACGCAGCCCTCAGCACCGTCGGCCAGAACGCCCTCGCAATCGATGCGGGTGCGGGTGAAATCCGCCAGTCGGCCGATGATCTGGCGCGACGCACCGAACAGCAGGCGGCCTCCGTTGAGGAGACGGCAGCAGCACTCGAGGAAATCACCACAACGGTGAAGGATTCCGCCCGTCGCGCCGAAGAAGTCGGCCGTCTGGTCGACCGCGCCCGCGGCAATGCCGAACAATCCGGCGTCATTGTGGAAGATGCCGTGCGCGCCATGGAAGGTATCGAAAAATCATCGTCCGAGATCAGCAACATCATCGGCGTGATCGACGAAATCGCCTTCCAGACCAACCTTCTGGCGCTGAATGCCGGTGTTGAAGCCGCCCGCGCCGGTGAGGCCGGCAAGGGTTTTGCCGTCGTCGCCCAGGAAGTGCGCGAGCTTGCCCAGCGCTCAGCCAATGCGGCAAAGGAGATCAAGACGCTGATCAACGCCTCGACATCGCAGGTGCAGTCCGGCGTCGAACTCGTCGGCAATGCCGGCAAGGCGCTGGAAACCATCGTCCGCGAAGTGCAGGAGATCAACCGCCATATCGACGCGATCGTCACCGCATCGCGCGAACAGTCGACAGGTCTTCAGGAAATTAACACCGCCATCAACACCATCGATCAGGGCACGCAGCAAAATGCCGCCATGGTCGAGGAACAGACGGCAGCAAGTCATGGCCTCGCCTCGGAAGCGGCGGCGCTCAACGAGTTGCTCGCGCAGTTCCAGCTCGCCACGGCCAGCCGGCGGCAGGCGGAATATGGGCGGGCTGCTTAAGGGGAAAAGACCGTGGCCGGAGCGCTATCGTCACCAGATCGCTGCCAGCCGCTACCTACTCTCGACGTCATCCTCGGGCTTGTCCCACTGCTGTCCGGTTTAAATTTGGTGGACATGGCGCACGGTGTTGATTCTACTCGTATTCGAGCGTTTGGCGACGATCTCGGACACGAAAG
>NZ_JAQAHD010000030.1:0-44201 GCF_027871605.1 Agrobacterium sp. CFBP 3001 | reverse complement strand
CGGTGTTGCTCCTCTTTCGTGTCCGAGATCGTCGCCAAACGCTCGAATACGAGTAGAATCAACACCGTGCGCCATGTCCACCAAATTTAAACCGGACAGCAGTGGGACAAGCCCGAGGATGACGAAAGGTGAGGTTTGCGGCCTCACCAAAACACTGCGCATCGACCTCACCCAGCTTCAAAGCAGCCTGTGCAACCGTCGCCAGGCGGCGGGTGTGTTTCCCACGGACTGGCGGAAAGCCTTGGTCAGATGGGCCTGATCGGAAAAGCCGAGCTGGGCGGCGATATCGGCCACCGTCAGATCGCCTTCCAGCAGAAGTTTCTGGGCGGCATTGATGCGCCGTTCCAATTGCCATTGCAGCGGTGTCTTGCCGGTGGTCTGGCGAAATACGGTGGCGAACCAGCTTTCCGAAAGCCCGACAATATCGGCCATTTCGGCAACCGTCATGCGGTCGTCGCCACGCTTTTCGACCTGGGCAAGAAGCTTGTTCAACTGCGCCTGCGTCAGCCTGCCATTGACCTGCTCGGGCGAAGGGCCGGGAATATCCAGCAGGCCGGCAACGATGCTGCCGACGAGGCTTTCCGCATAGACCGCATGTTTCGAGGGTTCAGCCAGCTCATCGACCAGCAGGCCGGCAAGGGTTTCCACCGAGCCGATATCCTGTATCTCGACCGGACGGCGCAGCGCCGTCATCGCCGCCGAACTGCCCACCGAAGGTGACAGGAAACGCAAAAGGCGGTCCTTGTGAATATGCAGGTTAAGGTGCGAGAACCGATGCGTGGCGCTGCTGCTCGTCCACATCGGCACGCCGGCCGGCACATAAACCGCCCGTGTCATCGGCCGCGAATGGTTGGTGAACTCGCCATTGCGGTTGGACATGCTGATGCGCGAGGAGACATCGTTGAAAAAGATCATGATGCGCGGATCGGCGGCCAGATAGTAACCCTTCGCTCCCATCTGGCTTTCCGCTTCCCAGAACGCACTGACCAGCCCGTCGAACTGGCGCCATTTCACCGGCGCAGTGACGCTGATCCCTTCCGTGTGCCAGGTCATGGAATGCCAGAAACTCAATGCGGGTACCGTCCGGTTGTCGGGTCTGGGGTGAGCGTATGGAAAGACGGGCGCACCGCGCCAGTCAGCGCGCTTCAGCCCCAATAACATGACTTATCAATTCATGTTAATAGCAAAGATCATTATAAAGAGAAACATCCGCTGACGCGACAGCTCTGGAACCTCTGGGCGAAACGTCCGTTGAACTCCTGACAGGAACGCAACACGGGAGATTCATCAATGGACAGCAAAAAGGAACCGGGCAACTTCGCCGACAAGAAACGCGAAGAAAAGGGCCGCGGCGTCATCGTGGCCGGGCCGGATGCGCACGAAAACGAAAAGAGCGGCAAAGCTCCCTCCGCAAAGGCGGAAAAATCTTCATCCGGCGAACCGGTTGCGGCTTCTGACCGGCGATAGCATGCCGGAGCGAGCGCTGATGCGTCTTCGCCAAGCTACAGATAGAAAAACACCTCCCCGATCGCTCAGGGAGGTGCATCATCATTAAACAGTCGGCCTTTGCTTACAGAAGGTCGAAACGGTCGGCGTTCATCACCTTCGCCCAGGCGGCGATGAAATCACGCACGAATTTCTCCCTGCTGTCGTCCTGCGCATAAACTTCCGCATAGGCGCGCAAGATGGAGTTCGAACCGATGACGAGATCCACGCGGGTCGCCGTGTACTTGGCTACCCCGGTCTTGCGGTCACGAATCTCATAGAGATTGTTGCCGGTCGGAACCCAGGAATAGGCCATGTCCGTCAGCGTCGTGAAGAAGTCCGTCGTCAGCGCGCCGGGCTTGTCGGTAAACACGCCATGCGCCGTACCGGCATAATTTGCGCCGATAACGCGCAGGCCGCCGATCAGCACTGTCAGTTCCGGCGCGGTGAGAGCGAGAAGCTGGGCGCGGTCCAGAAGCAGTTCTTCGGGGCTGACGACATAGTCCTTCTTGACCCAGTTGCGGAAACCATCCGCCAGCGGCTCAAGCGGCGCAAAGCTGTCAGCATCCGTCTGCTCGGCGGAAGCATCGCCGCGGCCGGCCGCGAAAGGCACGGCAATGTCGAAGCCGGCCGCTTTCGCCGCCTGCTCCACACCGTAATTGCCGGCCAGAACGATCACATCCGCAATGCTTGCGCCGGTTTCACGGGCAATCGGTTCCAGTACCGAGAGCACACGGGACAGACGGGCGGGCTCATTGCCTTCCCAGTCCTTCTGCGGCGCGAGTCGGATGCGTGCGCCATTGGCGCCGCCGCGCTTGTCAGAACCGCGGAAAGTGCGGGCGCTGTCCCAGGCGGTCGAGACCAGATCGGCAACGGAAAGACCGGAAGCCGCGATCTTCGCCTTGACGGCGGCGACATCGTAGCTGGTGGAGCCTGCGGGGATGGGATCCTGCCAGATCAGGTCTTCCGCCGGAACGTCCGGGCCGAAATAACGGGACTTCGGCCCCATGTCGCGGTGGGTCAGCTTGAACCAGGCGCGGGCAAAGACCTCGGAGAAATGGTCCTGATCGTCCTTGAACTTCAGCGAAATCTCGCGGTAGATCGGGTCGACCTTCAGGGCCATGTCGGCATCGGTCATCATCGGAATGGTGCGGATCGAGGCATCCTCGACGTCGACAGGCTTGTCTTCCTCGGCGATGGTGATCGGCGCCCATTGCGATGCACCGGCGGGGCTGTGCGTCAACGTCCACTCATGCTTGAACAGCATATCGAAGAACCCATTGTCCCACTTGGTCGGCTCGCTCGTCCACGCGCCCTCGATGCCGGATACCACGGTGTCGCGACCGATGCCGCGGCCCTTGGTGTTGATCCAGCCGAGACCCTGAAATTCCGGGCCTGCGGCTTCCGGATCGGGGCTGAGGTTGGCGGCGCTGCCATTGCCGTGCGACTTGCCGATGGTGTGGCCGCCGGCGGTAAGCGCCACGGTTTCCTCGTCATCCATGCCCATGCGGGCAAAGGTTTCGCGCATCTGCGCCGCCGTCGCCAGCGGATCGGACTTGCCGTTCACGCCTTCCGGGTTGACGTAGATGAGGCCCATCTGCACGGCAGCGAGCGGGTTTTCCAGCGTCGCGGGCTTGGTCACGTCGCCGTAACGGCCGTCGCTCGGCGCCAGCCATTCCTTTTCGTCACCCCAATAGGTGTCCTTTTCCGGAGCCCAGATATCTTCGCGGCCGAAAGCAAAGCCGAAGGTCTTCAGACCGGCAACGTCATAGGCAATGGTGCCGGCGAGCGCGATCAGGTCTGCCCAGGAAATCTTGTTGCCGTATTTCTTCTTGATCGGCCACAGGAGACGGCGGCCCTTGTCGGTGTTCACGTTGTCCGGCCAGGAATTGAGCGGGGCAAAACGCTGGTTGCCGGTGTTGGCGCCGCCGCGGCCGTCAGTCACGCGGTAAGAACCCGCCGCATGCCAGGTAACGCGCGCCATCATGCCCACATAGCTGCCCCAGTCGGCCGGCCACCAGTCCTGGCTGTCGGTCATCAGCGCGCGCAGATCGGCTTTCAACGCTTCGACATCGAGCGTCTTCAGGGCTTCACGATAGTTGAAGGAGGTGCCGAGCGGATTGGTCTTGGTGTCGTGCTGGTGCAGGATGTCGAGGTTCAGCGCATTCGGCCACCATTCGGTTACCGATTTACCCGAGGCCGTATTGCCTCCATGCATGACAGGACACTTGCCAGCCGGTTTTGAAGTTGCGTCCATTTCGCCCTCCGATGGGTTTAACAATTAAACGAAATAATCAATTCGACATGTGCAGCGTTAGAGCCAGAGCCAGCGGCAGGTCATGGGAAAACCGTGCAGCGACGCTGGTAACCTCTCACAGCTACAGCTTCTTTCTGTCATGAAGATGACTAACAGCCGGGTTCCATAATTTCCAATTGTATATTCTAAAGGCTGCGATATGCTGAGCTTATGATTGCGCTCTCCATGAAACATCTCCGTTATTTCGACGCTCTGGCCAAGATCGGTCATTTCGGTCGGGCGGCGGAGGTGTGCGCGATTTCCCAACCTGCACTATCTTTGCAGATCCGGGAACTGGAGGAATTGATCGGTGCGCCGCTCGTCGAACGCGGCAGCCGCCAGATCAGGCTGACCGCGCTTGGCGAGGAATTCGCCGAACGCACCCGCTCGATATTGCGTTCGGTGGACGAGTTGCAGGATCTGGCGCGTGCGGGGCACGGCCCTCTCAGCGGTCGCCTGCGCATCGGTGTCATTCCCACCGTCGCGCCCTATCTTTTGCCGCAGGTGATCAAGACGCTCACGCGGCATTATCCCGGACTGGAAGCACGCCCGCGCGAGGCGGTGACGCAGAAACTCATCGAGGACCTTCTGGAAGCCCGGCTCGACATGGCAATCGTCGCGCTGCCCGTTTCGGAACCCGCGCTGGAGGAGGTTCCGCTGTTTTCGGAAGAATTCATTCTGGTGCGGCCGATGGAGGATGCGGGCATGCCGGTGCCAAGCGCCGACAAGCTGGGCGAAATGCGCCTACTGCTGCTGGAAGAAGGCCATTGCTTCCGCAACCAGGCGCTTTCCTTCTGCAGCACGACCAATGCGCCGCCCCGCGTGCTGATGGAAGGCTCCTCGCTCTCCACCCTCGTGCAGATGGTCGGCGCCGGCATCGGCGTCACGCTCATTCCGCAGATGGCCGTCGATATGGAGACACGGCAATCCACGGTCTCGGTGTTCCGGCTAGCGGAACCGCGCCCGTCGCGCACCATCGGCATCGTGTGGCGCAAGAGCAATCCGCTCTCGGCGCAGTTCAGCCATATCGCCGAAATCGTCCGCGAATGCGGCCTTCAGAAACTCGGTCTGTCTTGAAGACGACAGACACATCAATATCAGGAAAGCGAATGTGAGCAGGCCGAATTACCGCGATATCGCCCGCCTCGCAGGCGTTGGAACCGCCACGGTCGAGCGGGTGCTAAACGGGCGCGGCGGCGTTCGTGCCGAACTCGTGGAAAAGGTCGTTCTTGCCGCACGCACACTGGATTATCCGCGCACCCTGCCGGAGACCCACCGAGGCCTCTTGCGCATAGAAGTGCTGATGGTACGCCCGGACACCACCTTTTACCGGCGGCTTTCCAAGGCCTTCGAAAGAATTGCGGCAACGCTCGACCCTCTCGTCGTTGTCCACCGCAGCTTCGCAGAAGAGATGAAGCCGGACGAGCTGGCGAGCCGCATCACCGCCGCCGCAAAGGCGCGCGCGGGCCTTATCCTCGCCAGTCCGAGCAGCCCGGCGGTTAGCGCCGCCGTCGAGGCGGCGGTGGCGCGCGGCGTGCCGGTCGTGCATGTCGTCACGCGCGCTTCGGCGGAAAAGGGCGAATTCATCGGCATCGACAACGGCGCGGCGGGACGGACGGCGGCGCACTTCATCACCCGCATGGCACGCCAGCCCGGCCCGGTCATCGCGCTCTGCCATCCGATCTATCAGGTCCACCGCGACCGTATCGGTGGCTTTTCCGATTACTTCCGCGATCATCCTGGTGAACATCGCTTCGAATGGCTGGGCTTTACCCGCGACGACGAATATTACGGCGCCGAGGCCCTGCGCATGGCGCTCGATCTCTATCCAGACATGGCCGGACTCTATAATGCCGGCGGCGCGAATGCCGCCCTGATCGACGTTCTTCGCCGGCATCCGCGCGGCAGCGAGATATTCTTCGTCGGCCATGAATTGACCGATTATACCCGCAAGGCGCTGAATGACGGCATCATGGATATCGTGCTCGATCAGGCCCCCGAGGCGCAGGCCCGCCGGGCGCTGGATCTCGTCCTTCGCCGGATCGGTCTCACCGATATCGAACCCGATAACGCGCCCATTCGCTTCGTCACCATCACCGCCGAAAGCCTTTGATCTGATTTGATCAAGGAAGGCTTCGGCGTTCACCGCCCGCCCTGCTAATTTCTCTTCAGGGAGGAAAGCCGCAGAGCGCGAGAGTGCCGGCGGCCATGGCGTTCAGACGCCCTTCTTCATCATGAAAACTTGCGCGGGCGCATCGAGAGCGATCGTCCGAAGGAGAGCGCTATGGACGATCTGAAATATGGAACGCGTAACAAGCGCGGCGACTGGGCGCCCCACCAGCCGGTGGAAACAGCACCGCTCTTTGCCTTTCCGCCGCGCCTCGTGGCGGTGCTGAAGTGGCTCCCGCATTATTTTTTTCCGTGGAATGCGATCTTCGCGCTTTCTGCAGTCGGCTACTGGGCCTTTGTCATTCCGCCCGTCGAAACCATGGCCACGCTTGGCTTCGGCTGGATCGCCTGGCTTTATGCGGTCAATGCGGTCTGCGTCTTTCTCTTCTACGGCGGTTTCGAACTCCATCTCTATATTCTGAAGCGGCAGGAAAACCGCTTCAAATATAACGGCAAATTTCCCGCCGAACAGAAGAGCAAGGCCTTCTGGTTCGAGAGCCAGAACCTCGACAACATCCTGCGCACCTTCCTTTCCGGCGTGACGATCTGGACCGCCATCGAAGTGGCGATGTTGTGGGCCTATGCCAATGGTTATGCGCCATGGCTCAGCTTTGCCGAAAATCCATGGACGCTCGCAGCCGTGGGGCTCGTTGTGCCGATCATCCACGAATTTCACTTCTTCTGCATTCACCGGCTCATCCACACGCCGCTGCTTTATAAATGGGTGCATTCCGTCCACCACAATTCGGTGAACCCGTCGCCCTGGTCGTCGCTATCCATGCATCCGGTCGAGCATCTGCTTTATTTCGGCACCGCCTTTTATCACCTGGTCCTGCCGTCCAACCCGGTCCTCATGCTTTACCAGCTGCATTATGCGGGTTTCGGCGCGATCCCCGGCCATGTCGGCTTCGACAAGGTCGAGATCGGCGAGGACAAGCTGGTCGATAGCCATGCCTATGCGCATTACCTCCACCACAAATATTTCGAGGTGAATTACGGCGACGCCCTCATCCCGCTCGATAGGTGGTTCGGCACCTGGCACGACGGCTCGGCCGAGGGAGAAGCCCGCATGCAGGAACGCTATCGCAAACGCAAAGAAAAACTCGCGGCCCGCAAGGCGCGCAACACCATCGGGGAGGCAGCCGAATGAACTGGGTTTCAGCCTGCAAACTGGAAGACATCGAACAGGAAGGCGCGATCCGCTTCGACCACGCCGGACGCACCTATGCGATCTACCGCGGTCCGGATGACAGCGTTTATTGCACAGCCGGCCTCTGCACCCATGAGGCCATCCATCTCGCCGAAGGGCTGGTGATGGATTTCGAGGTGGAATGTCCCAAGCATTCCGGCGCCTTCGATTATCGCACCGGCGAGGCGCTGCGGCTGCCCGCCTGCGAAAACCTGAAGACCTATCCGGCGCAGGTGGTGGACGGCGAAGTACGCATCACCATCGGCTAGGCCGGGCTTTCGAGCAGGCCCGAAAGGGCCTCCGGAATGCACCCGGGCGGCCCGGCGCCCCAAGGGAGGACAAACATGAAATCCATCTGTACCATCGCCGCTGTGGCGGTCCTTTTCGCGGGCACGGCATCGGCCGAGACCATCGGCGTTTCGATGCAGAGCTTCGACAATAATTTCCAGACCCTGCTGCGCGAAGGGCTTGGCGCCCGGGCGTCTGAGGTCGACGGCGTCAAGATCCAGGTCGAGGACGCGCAGGCCGATATTTCCAAGCAGCTCAACCAGGTCAATAATTTCATCGCCGCAAACGTCGACGCGATCATCGTGACGCTGGCAGACACCTCGGCCGCACCCGGCATCAGCGATGCCGCCGCCAAGGCGGGCATTCCGCTGGTCTACCTCAACCTCGAACCGGACAATGTCGCCAAACTGCCGGAAAAGCAGGCCTATGTCGGCTCACGGGAAACCGATGCGGGGCGGCTGGCCGGCGAAGCGGCCTGTTCGTTGCTCAAGGAGAAGGGAAAGGCCGCCGACGCGCAGGCCTATATATTGATGGGCGATCTGGCCCATCAGGCCTCGCGCAACCGCACCTCGTCCTTCAAGCAGGCGCTCACATCCGGCGACTGCAGGGCCGTCACCATCGCCGACGAGCAATCGGCCGCCTGGACACGGACAACCGCCATGGACATGACGACCAACTGGATCACCGCCGGCCGGCCCATCGACGTCGTCTTCGCCAATAATGACGAGATGGCGATCGGCGCGGTTCAGGCGCTGAAGGCGGCCAGCGTTTCGATGGACGATGTGATCGTCATCGGCATCGACGCCACGCCGGACGGTCTCGCCTCCATGGCCGCTGACGATCTCGACGCCACGGTTTTCCAGAACGCCAAGGGGCAATCGACAAGCGCGCTCGATGCCGCCGTCGCCCTGATACGCGGCACGCCGGTCGACAAACAGGTCATGGTTCCGTTCGAACTGGTGACGCGGAAGAACATGACCGACTACGCCAGCCGAAACTGATCCTCCCCCAGCCGGTGCACCCTGAAAAGCGCGCCGGTCCCTTCTTACGGAGATACCATGGACGCAATTGTCATCATCGGCGCCGGCGAGGCGGGCACACGTGCCGCCTTTGCGCTGCGCGAAGCGGGCTTTGCAGGCAACGTCACGCTGGTCGGCACGGAGCCGCACCCACCCTATGAACGGCCCCCGCTCTCCAAACCGCTCGAAGGTGCGGTGCGGATGAAACCCATCTGCGGCGACGGAGCACTGGAGACTGCCCGCATCTCCTATCGTCAGGGCGTATCGGCGACCCGGATCGATGTGAAAGACCGTCTTGTGACACTTGATGACGGGTGGACGCTCGGCTATGACAGGCTGCTGCTTGCAACCGGGGCACAGCCGCGAAAATTAACATGCCCCGGCGCGGGGCTGGCGCTGGATTTCCGCACCCACGCGGATGCGCAGGCGATTTTCTCCCGCAAAAATAGCGGCGCCCGGATCGCGATCATCGGCGGCGGGCTTGTC
This sequence comes from Agrobacterium sp. CFBP 3001, assembly GCF_027871605.1. Taxonomy (NCBI): domain Bacteria; kingdom Pseudomonadati; phylum Pseudomonadota; class Alphaproteobacteria; order Hyphomicrobiales; family Rhizobiaceae; genus Agrobacterium; species Agrobacterium sp. CFBP 3001. The sequence continues at coordinate 35,269 of NZ_JAQAHD010000030.1, read as the reverse complement.
GGAATGGAACTTGCAGCGGTTCTGCGTGGCAAGGGGGTTGCGGTCAACATTATCGAGGCCGCAACACGGCCGCTCGGCCGCGCGGTTCCCCCGCGTTTTGCCGAAAGGATACACAAGCGCCATCTCGAAGAGGGCGTGAATTTCCATCTGGGACAGGGCGTTTCGGAAATCACGCCGGAAGCAGTTTTGCTTACCGAAGGCGCGCGCGTACCGGCCGATATAGTCGTCTCCGCCATCGGCGTCCTGCCCAATGTCGCATTGGCGCAAACGGCTGGGCTTGCGACCGGAAACGGCATTCTGACCGATGCTTTCCTGCGCACCAGCGATCCCCATATCTTCGCGGCGGGCGATTGCGCGGCCGTCTCGCAAGCCGCCGGCGGACATATCCGGTTTGAAAGCTGGCGCAATGCCCGCAGCCAGGCGGAGGTCGCAGCGCATAACATTCTTGGCGCAAACGAGGCCTTCGCCGCCCTACCTTGGTTCTGGTCGGATCAATATGATCTCGGCCTTCAGGTCGCGGGCCTGCCGCAGCCGGAGCATCAGAGCGTCACCCGACCGCTGGGCGATGGCGAACTGGAATTCTACCTTCAGGACGGCCGCCTTGTCGCCGCCGCCGGGCTGGGCGTCGGCAACAGCGTCGCCAGAGACATCAAACTGGCCGAGATGCTGATCGTCGCCGGCATCAATCCCGATCCGTCGGCTCTTGCCGACCCCGGCGTCAATCTCAAATCATTGCTGAAAACCGCGCGGGCGGCCTGATGCAGAAATTGCTCGTCTTTCAATCGTTGTGGGCCATGGAAAGGCTCTCCGGCGACAGCCATGAACCCAGCCTTGAGGAAAACATAGCCCGGATCGCCGCAGCGGGTTTCGATGGCGTCAGCGCGCATTATACCGACCGTGCGGATGTATTGCGTCTCAACAGGGCGATCCGTGGCACGGGCCTTCGGATCGAAGGTGTCTGCTTTCCGCGCAGTATCGAGGATCTGCGCCAGACGTTGGCGCTGGCGCAGGAGTTTCCCGTCAGCCATATCGATCTTCAGGCGGATATCCGTCCGCGCCGGGTGGAAGATTGTCTGCCGCTTCTTGACGGCTGGATGCGGCTTGCCGAAGAGGCGGGCGTTCCCGTCTTCATCGAAACCCATCGCAACCGGATGACCAGCGATCTCCTGTTCACGCTCGACCTTCTGGAACGGCGGCCTGAACTGCCGCTGCTGGCCGATCTGTCCCACTATCTCGTTGCCCGCGAATTCGCCTTTCCAGTCGAAGATGAAAGCCAGCGGCAGATCCGCCGCATCCTTCGCAATGCGCAGGCCTTTCACGGACGTGTCGGCTCCTGCGAGCAAATCCAGATCGAGATTTCCTTCGCCCATCACCGCCCATGGGTCGATCTGTTTCTGAACTGGTGGGACTATGGATTCCGCCACTGGCGATCGCTTGCGCCCGATAATGGTGAGCTGGTCTTCACCTGTGAACTCGGCCCCAGCCCCTATGCCATCACCGGCCGGGACGGCAGCGATTCCACCGATAGATGGGTGGAATCGCTGCAACTCAAGACGATGGCGCAGACGCTATGGGCGCAAACCGCTCATTCTGCGAGCGGGATCGCGACCGTCTCCCATATCAACCGCTGATGTTATCGCGACGCGGCCTTTGCGGATCTGTCGGTCCATTCGGGTGGCGCACCGAACTTGTCGGCCACCATGCCCTGCAGGCCGCGCGACCGGCCATAGGCATCGCATTCGACATATTTCGGTTTTCCACCCAGGGCGGACCGGATTCGATGGCCGGAGGGGATAGAGAGGTTCAGCCCGTCGGAGACCTTGCCTGTCACCAGAATGCGCGAGAAGTAGTTGGAGAAATCGGCGGCTAGCTCGTAGGCATCTCCGATTTCCGAGACGCGGGCGTTGCCCGTGATGGAATTCGCTCCCTTGGACCAGACGGCCGCAGCGCGCTGGACGCCGGTGCTGTCCACCGCCTCCGCCTCGACGGCGAGGCCGCCAAGCCCGAATGGAAGACGCGGCACGCTGACCGGCAGGACGAAGCCGCTGCCGAGCGTCACGGCCGTCGATACCCCGGCCATGGTCTTATCGGTCGGCACCAGATCGGTGATGACCGTGCGCACCGTCATGTCCGCCGGCTGGCCCAGCGCGGCAATCCGGTATTTATCGCTGAGCGCCACGCAGATGGCGCGATCCAGCGCATTCGAAACAAGGACACGGTCCTTTTCCGATGTGACCCGCGACGAGGCCGCAAAGGAGAAGGTGGTCGGCACGATGGCGACGGTCTTGACGCCGGCCAGTCCGTTGGCGTCCACGAAGGTGCGCGATTTGGTGAACTTGCCCTTGACCGGGCTGAGTTGCGCATAAGAGGTCAGCGTACCGCCTTCCTTGAGCGGCACGGACGTGCAGCCGGACATGATGATGGCAAAGGGCAAGGTGGCGAAGGCGACGCCGCGACCGCGGGAGGCCCTGTCGCCGGAAGCCCTGGCAAACAGACTGCACTGTTGTTTCACTGCACGTACTCCAGTTGGCATGGTTGATCCTGTGCCCCACACGGTACGACAGCGAAAATTGCGGCAACATTACAATTGCCCGCCCCTGAAAGCGCGCGCAACGCAGGATCAGAAACGTAACCGGAAGGTGCTCCCGAAGGCGCTGCTGTCCAGAAAGATTCGCCCGTTATGGTTGGCGACGATCTGCTTGACGAGGCTGAGGCCAAGGCCGGCCCCGGTGCTGCGCGGTGTAACGCGATAAAAGGGCTCGAAAATCCGCTCCCGCTGATCTTCGGCTATCCCCTGTCCCTCATCGGAAACCGCGATCTCGCCACTGGCGAGAATCGAGACGTGGATCATCCCCCTGTTTCCGCCATGGTCGATGGCGTTGCGCACGATGTTGCTGATGGCGCGCGGCAAGGTGAACGGGTTGCCCAGTATTTCATATCGCGCGACCTGCGTTTCGAAGGAGATATCGTAGCCCGCCGCAAGCGCGAGCGGGGCCAGATCGGCAACGACAGTGCGCGCCGTCTCGACGAGGTCCAGCGTTTCGCGCCGGTCGTTCACCTGATCGTTTCTTTCGAAGGCGAGAAGCTGTTCCGTGGTTTCCCCAAGCCGCGCGACATCCTCCATCAGGCGTTGCTGCTCGGGCCCGGGCAGGCCCTCTATTCGGGTCTGCATGATCGCAATCGGCGTTCTCAGCTCATGCGCCGCATCGATGAGAAAACGCTGCCGCGCCCGAAACTGCTCTTCAAGCCGTTCGAGGATGCCGTTGAAGGCAAGGATCAGGGGCACCACCTCCCGCGGCACATCCTCGACCGGAAGCTTCGAGCCCGGCCGGCGCGGATCGATCTCGGGAGCCTTTTTGACGACGGAATTAAGGCCGGCAAGCGCCTCGCGCACGATGCGGGGAACCGAGAAGAACACGGCGGGCAAGATGACAGCCAGGAGGGGAACGTAAATCTTGTAGGTTCCGGCAAGGAGCGCCAAAAACTGCCCCCTCATATGCGTGGTTCCGCCGAACATGACCCTGACGGAACCCCACTTCGTCTCCATGCTTTCAACCAGGGCGACCTCGGAGACGCCCTTTCCGCCGCGAATATCGGCATCCGTCAGCAAATGCAGATAAGGCGACAATTCCTCATAAACGGCAGGCACGGCGCCATAGCTCGCCACCCGCCCGTCCAGCGTGGAAGCCACGAACCAGAGCGTTGAGTTCTCCGCCTTCAGGGCCTGCAATGCCGGGCCATTGGTAACGACCAATCCTTTTTGCGGATCGAGCGAAAGCGACTCATCGAGTGTTGCCGACAGATCGTCCCAGAGCGCAATATTGGGCGAAAGCATCGTCATGCCGTAAAAGCAGAGGCCGATGATGACCACGGCAATCATGGCGGAGACGACGACGCTGAGCTGCCAGCTCAGTTTCCACCACAAGGACGAGTTAGAGGTACCCTGCGCTTTCATGCCTCTTCCTTCAACAGATAACCGATGCCGCGAATATTATGGACGCCAACGCCTGCGGAGGCATCGAACAGGCGTTTTCGCAGCCGCGATATATGCGCGTCGAGCGCATTGGACTGGATCTCCTCCTCGTAATTGTAGACGGCCGCCTCAAGCGTGGAACGCAGCACGGATTTGCCCTTGCGTTTCGCCAGCGCAACGAGAATCGCAAGCTCGCGCCTTGGCAGATCGAAGGGAGCGGAATTGATCGTGACGCTGAGATGGAGCGGATCGATAACGATGCGGCCGGCGGTGATCTCGGCCGGCGCAAGGTTTGCCGGCCTTCTTAGAACCGCACGCACCCGTGCCAGCAGCTCACCGACGAGAAACGGTTTGCCAAGATAATCGTCGGCGCCGCCATCCAGTCCGGCGATGCGGTCTTCCGGCTCGTTCAATGCCGTCAATAGAATGATCGGCGTGTCGATGCCGGCGTGGCGCAGCTGCGGAATGAAGGCAAGTCCCTCCCCGTCCGGCAGGCGGCGATCAAGCAGGATGGCGTCATAGACGTGCTGGCGCGTCAGCTCCATCGCATCGCCGAGCCACATCGTATGGTCGATGACGATGCCCTGCCTGCCGAGCGTCGCCGTCAGCGCATCCGCCATTGCCTTTTCGTCTTCGATCAACAGAAGTCTCATGCGTCACCGTCCCTTCGCATTCCCTTGTCTGCCAGAAAGGTTGCGGCAGTATTGCGGCAAAGAAGACGCCGGAGCATTTCCAACCCCGTGCATGGCGGTTTCCCCTCCAAAAAGGCATGAAATCAGGGCGATGGAACATCAGACCCTGCTGTTTAAGCAACTGCGTTCGCAAGGGTAATGCTGCTGCAATTATGGACACCTATCCAGATGCCATACGCCTCAAGAGAGGCAATGTAACCGCCTGAGCGGCGGTACCGGTATGGAAAGGATTTCAGCATGTGGGTGAAGAGAACCATCAAGGCGGGGATCGCGCTTGCAGGTTGCGTTCTCGTTGTCACCGCTCTCGATCCGGCGCGCGGCAGCGTCGATGCGAATGAGCGTGTCAAAGGCATCGTGAATGGGCTCGTCGAGACTGCCGCGATGAGCCCGGCAGGCACTCCCTTCGAGCTGACGGCCACCGAAACGGCAAAGATCGGCACGCGCCCGATGGTGGAGCGGCTTGGTATCAGCGGCGAGCTTCAGCCGATCACCCGCGTGGTGATCCGCGCCCGTGAAGCCGGCAAGATCGTCGAGATGAATGTCCGCGACGGAGACACGGTGCAGGCGGGCGAGCTGCTCGTGCGTTTCGAAACCGACGAGCTGCAATCGACGCTTTTGCTGCGGCAGAGCGACCGGGATGCGGCCGAGGCCGAGCTGATGCTGGCAATGCAGGCCCTGACGAGAACCGAACAGCTTGCGCTGAAAAACATCGCTTCGGCAGAACAGCTCGACAAGGCGAAAAGCGATGTCGCGGTGAAGACGGCAAGGCTCCAGAGCCTCTCGGCGCAGGCGGATATTGCCCGCCTCGCCCTTCGCAATGCCGAAATCCGCGCGCCCTTCGGTGGCACCGTCACCCGGCGGCTTGCCGAGGCGGGATCGCGCGTCGGTGCGGATGGCGAGCTTCTCACGCTGGTCGATACCAGCGTGCTGGAGGCGAAGGTTCTTGTCGCCACGCGCGATGTTCCGCGCGTCGCCCTCGGCCAGACGGCGGAACTGGAGATTGACGGCCTTGGCGGCCAGATCGTCAAAGGCACGGTCGACCGCATCAGCCCGGTTGCCGAAGACGGCACCCGCTTCGTCGCCGTCTATCTGCGGCTTGCCAATCGTGACGGCCGGCTGTGGGGCGGAATGTTCGCCAGCGGATCGATTCTGCTGCGCGAGAAAAACGATGCGCTCGTCGTTCCCGCCATCGCGCTGCGCAAGGATGAGGCCGGTTATCATGTGCTCAAGGTGCAGGACGGCCATCTTCGCCGCCAGACAGTCACGGTGGGAGCGCGCTGGAACGGCGGCAACCTGATCGAGATTGCCGCCGGGTTGAAGGATGGCGAGACCATCCTGACCGCGCCGCTTCCACAATTGCGGTCCGATATGGCCGTCACCGTCGACAAGGCAGGCTGACATGTTCTTGACCCGCATATCCGTTACCCAACCCGTTTTCGCCACCATGATGATGGTTGCGCTTCTGGTCATGGGCGCTTTCTCGCTGCAACGGCTTGGGCTGGACCAATATCCCAATGTCGACGTTCCCGTGGTGGTGGTCATCACCTCTTATCCCGGTGCCACGCCGGAGACGGTGGAAACCGAAGTGACACGCCCGGTCGAGGATGCGCTGAACGCCATTGGCGGTCTCGATGAGGTCACCTCCACCTCCTATGAGGGGCGCTCCGTCGTCGTCGCGAAATTCAAGCTTGAGGTGCGCAGTTCGGCCGCCGCGCAGGAGGTGCGCGACAAGATCGCCGCCATCGAGGCGAATTTTCCCGAAGATGCCAAAAAGCCGGTCATATCGAGGTTCGACCCCGCCGCCGAGCCGATCCTGTCGGTGGCGATTAGTTCGACGTCGCTCGATGTGCCCGCCCTCACCAGCCTTGCCGACCAGAAGGTGGTGCGGCAGTTGACAACGGTTGCCGGCGTCGGCCAGGCAACGCTGGTCGGCGCCCGCAAACGGCAGATCGATGTGACAATCGACGAGACGCGCATGCGCGCCCTCGGGATCGGCATCAACGAGGTGGTGAATGCGCTGCGCACCGGCAACAGCAACAGCCCAGCCGGTAGCGTCGTCGATCCCGTCTCCGAACGCACGATCCAGGTGCAGGGGCGTATCGAGGAGCCGCAGGCGCTGCTGGATATGGTCGTGGCAAGGCACGGCGGCGCGGCCGTTGCGCTTCGCGATGTCGCCACGCTCTCCGAAGGAGCGGCCGATGCCGAAAACCGCGCCCTTTATAATGGCCAGACGGCGCTGGCGATCGACATCGTCAAGGTTCAGGACGCCAATACGGTTCAGGTCGCGACGGATGTGAGGAAGCGCCTCGATGCGCTCAACGCCGAGCTTGCCCCACAGAACGTGCAATTGCGCATCGTCACGGATTCATCGATACCGATCCGCGAATCCGTCAATCAGGTACAGACGACACTGATCGAAGGTGCGGCGCTCGCCGTCGCCATCGTCTTCCTGTTTCTAAATTCCTGGCGCAGCACGGTGATTACCGGGCTGACATTGCCGATAGCAATTATCGGTACGCTCGCGGTGATCCATTTCCTCGGCTTCACGCTCAATACGCTCAGCCTGCTGGCGCTGACGCTTTCCATCGGCATTCTGGTGGATGACGCCATCGTGGTGCGCGAAAATATCACCCGCCATCTTCACATGGGTAAATCGCATCTGCGCGCGGCCCTCGACGGCACCAATGAAATCGGGCTTGCGGTAATCGCGACAACGGCGACAATCGTGGCAGTCTTCCTGCCGGTCGCCTTCATGGACGGCATTGTCGGCCGGTTTTTCTACGAATTCGGCGTCACCGTTTCCGCCGCCGTCCTGATCTCGCTCTTCGTCGCCTTCACGCTCGACCCGATGCTGTCCAGCGTCTGGTACGATCCGGACGCCCAGCCCGATGCGAAGCGCGGGCAGGTGGGCCGCCTGATCGCCCGTTTCGACCACGGCTTCGAATGGATGGCCGGGCAATATCGCCGGGCAATCGGCTGGACCCTGCGGCATCGGCTCGTCACCCTGCTAGTCGCGTCGGGCATCTTTATCGGCAGCCTGTTCATGGTGCCGCTGGTCGGCACGGAATTCGTTCCGAATGCCGATGAGGGCCGCTTTCAGGTCAATATTACCGCGCCGGTCGGCTCCTCGCTGGACTATACGACAACGAAGGTGCGGCAGGTCGAAAAGGCGCTGAAGGAATTTCCGGAAGTCGAGACGCTCTATTCCACCGTCAATACCGGCGGCGCCGCCGGCAAGCATCGGGCCGCCATAATGGTGGGGCTGGTGCCGCTCGACATGCGGAGCCGGACTACACTCTCCCTTGCCGAACCGGTTCGCAAACGCCTGTCAGCCATACCGGGCATAGAGGTCACGATCCTGCAGAATGGCCTTGGCGGCGGCGAAAGCCCGGTGCAGCTCAGCATCCTCGGCGACGATCGGGCGGTCCTCGAAAAAATCGCCACCGGTCTGGTCGAAGACATGAAGAAAATCCCCGGCCTCGTGGATGTGACCTCCAGCGCCAAAGATGTGACCTCCATTCTTTCGGTCCGTCTGAAGCCCGCGGCGGCGAGCGATCTCGGCATTGCCCGCTCCGATCTTGCCGCAGCGCTTTCCCCCCTCATCGGCGGCGAGGATGTGTCGAAATGGACGGATGCGGACGGCAACAGCTACGATATCGTCATCCGCCTGCCCGTCGAGCGGCGGTCCGACGCGGCAGGTCTCGGTGAATTGATGATCGCAACCGGCCGCACGGCCGCGAACGGCGCGCCGCTGATGGTGCGTCTCGACCAAGTCGCCGATATCGGCGTCATGCCGGCCCCCGCCGAAATCCGCCGCATCGACAATCGCCGCGAGATACTGGTTTCGGCCAATATCGCCGGCCGCACGCTTGGCGAGGTGACGGAGACGTTGCAGGGCCTGACCGCCGGTCGTGACCTGCCGAACGGCTATCGCATCCGCTTCGGCGGTGACGCCGAAACCATGCAGGAGACCATCGGCCACATGGTCACGGCGCTTACCATGGCCGTCATCTTCATCTACATCGTGCTCGCCTCGCAATTCGGCAGCTTCATGCAACCGCTCGCCATCATGGCGTCCCTGCCGCTTTCGCTTGTCGGCGTCCTCATCGGGCTGATGGTGGCCGGCAGCACGATCAACATGTTCTCGCTGATCGGCTTCATCATGCTGATGGGCCTCGTGACCAAGAACGGCATCCTTCTGGTCGATTTCGCCAATCGCGAGCGGCGGCGTGGGCTTTCGCTGAACGAGGCGCTGGAAAATGCTGGCGTCATCCGCTTCCGCCCGATCATCATGACGACGCTCGCGATGATCTTCGGCATGATCCCGCTCGGTCTCGCCGTCGGCGGCGGTGGCGCGCAGCGTGCGCCGATGGCCCATGCGGTGGTTGGCGGCCTCATCAGTTCCACGCTGCTGACCCTGATCGTGGTGCCGACCATCCTGTCCTATATAGACAGCATCGTCAGGCGTTTTACCCGCCTGTTGCCGAAAGCGCCGGACGGAACGGGGCATTCGAACCATCAGGCGCAACCTTCCCAGAAGCAGCCGGCCTGAAAAGGCCGGTTTGCATCCAAAGGACTGCCGTCATCTCAGCAGGAGAATGGCGGCTGGCCCCGCCAGAAGCACGGCGAGGACGATGATGGGATGGAGATAATGCAATAAAAAGCGGAGAGCGAGACGACATGGTTTCATGCAACGGCACCTGACGACAATCATCAGGCAAGGTTGGAGATCGCCCATTGCGGCGGCATTACAGTCCTGGGCACAGCAGCGGATGCCGGACGGGTGCTGTTACGGCCTCTCGCTGCCCTGACGCTTCTTTTTGCCCTTCGGACGAAAATCGACAAGAAGCGACTTCAGTTCGATATCGCGAACGCGCCTTGCCGCCTCATCCGGGCGCACCCATTCCAGCAGGCGTTCACCGCGTTCCTTGAAACTGGTTTCCGCTTCCGTCACCTCTATCTGGAATACATCGACCATGCAGGGTACGACATCGCCATTGTCGAGCATCTTGAGATAGGTATAGCGGCCAACCGCATTCTTTTTCACCCGGCCGCGCACGCCCGCCTCCTCCCACGCCTCGATTGCCGCCGCCTCGTGCGGCTTCTTGCGTTTCATCGGCCAGCCGCGCGGAATGATCCAGCGTCCGCTGGTACGGGACGTGACGAGGAGGATTTCGACATCCTCGCCATTGCCGGCATAACGGAAACAGAGCGCGGCATATTGCTGCCGGAAAGCGCCGGTGAAGAGCTTTTCCGGAACCGCAGCAAGCTGCTGGAGCAATGTCAGTGCACGAGCCGGGCGGGTTTTCCGGCTTTTCTTGGTGGGTTTCATATCCGTTGATAGTGCTGATTTTCCGGGTTGCATCAATGCCCCGCGTGCATTTATGACAGTTTTATGACAATCACCCCACACAACTAATAAAGCGCCATTGAGGGCCAATTCGCATGATGAGTATTTTTCGCAAGCTGATGCCGCGCGAGGACCGTTTCTTCGACATGTTCAGCAAACATTCCGAAACCGTCATCAAAGCGGCCGAGGCCCTTGACCAACTTTTGAGCGGCATCGACGTCGAGAAGAACTGCGACCTTATCGTCGCCCTCGAACATCAGGCGGACGACATCACCCGCGAGGTGCTGCTCGCCGTCAGGCGCAGCTTCATCACCCCCTTCGACCGCGGCGACATCAAGGATCTCATCCAGTCGATGGATGACGCCATCGACATGATGCACAAGACCGTCAAGACCATCCGTCTTTTCGAGCAAACGGAATTCGATCCGCTGATGAAGGAAATGGGGCATGAGATCGTGCGCGCAGCCGGCCTCATCGCGGAAGCCATTCCGCTTCTCAACAAGGTCGGCACGAATGCGCATCGCCTGTCATCCATTTCCGAAGAGGTGACCCGCGTTGAAGGCCGCTCCGACGAACTTCACGATCTGGGTCTCAAGGACCTCTTCCGCCGCCACGGCGCAAGCGGCAATGCCATGGCCTATATGATCGGCAGCGAGATCTACGGCGAACTCGAAAAGGTCGTCGACCGCTTCGAGGATGTGGCCAACGAGATCAGCGGCATCGTTATCGAGAACGTCTGATGGATGTCGCACTTGCCCTGCCGCTGCTAATCGGCCTTATCGCCATCGCGCTGTTCTTCGATTTTCTGAACGGCCTGCACGATGCCGCCAATTCCATCGCCACCATCGTCTCCACCCGTGTGCTGCGCCCGCAATATGCGGTCGCCTGGGCGGCCTTCTTCAATTTCATCGCCTTCCTGTTCTTCGGCCTGCATGTGGCCGAAACGCTCGGCACCGGCATCATCGATCCGGCCATCGTATCGCCGCAGGTGATCTTCGCGGCGCTGATCGGCGCCATCGTCTGGAACATCGTCACCTGGATTTTCGGCATTCCCTCCAGCTCGTCGCACGCGCTGATCGGCGGGCTCGTCGGTGCGGGATTTGCGAAGGTGGGTTTCAATTCCATCGTCTGGTCGGGCCTGCTGAAGACCGTGGGCGCCATCTTCATGTCGCCGGCCATCGGCTTCTTCCTCGCCCTGCTTCTGGTGCTCACCGTCTCCTGGCTGTTCGTGCGGCAGACGCCCTTTGCCGTGGACCGCACCTTCCGAGTGATGCAGTTCATCTCCGCCTCGCTTTATTCGCTGGGACACGGCGGCAACGACGCGCAGAAGACCATGGGCATCATTGCCGTTCTGCTCTTCAGCCAGGGACATCTGGGCGAGAGCTTCTACGTGCCCTTCTGGGTGGTGATTTCCTGCCAGTCGGCCATGGCGCTCGGCACGCTGTTCGGCGGCTGGCGCATCGTCCATACGATGGGATCGAAGATCACCCGGCTGAACCCGATGCAGGGTTTCTGCGCCGAAACCGGCGGTGCGCTGACGCTGTTCGGTGCGACGTGGCTCGGCATTCCGGTCTCCACCACCCACACGATCACCGGCGCCATCGTCGGCGTCGGCGCGGCCCGCCGCGTCTCGGCGGTGCGCTGGGGCCTTGCCGGCAACATAGTCATCGCCTGGATCGTGACCATGCCGGCGGCTGCGCTGATATCCGCCGCGGTTTACGGGCTGACGTCGCTGTTCGGCTGACAGCTCCATCCCTGCCCCGATTTGCCGCTCCTCCCGGAACAAAAGCCACCCCGTGGCTGTTGTTCCGGGGGACCAATGCGGATTGCGGACATGGCACGGCAGGTTTTCTGGAAGGGTTATCTCAAGCTGTCGCTGGTGACGGCCTCCGTCTCGCTGACGCCCGCGACGACGGAAGGCAACAAATACACCTTCCACATCCTCAATCGCAAAACCGGCAATCGCGTCGAAAGCCGTTATGTCGACAGCATCACCCACCGACCGGTCGCCGCCAAAAACCAGGTAAAAGGTTTTCCCCGCGCCGAGGACGATTACATTATTCTGGAGGATGACGAGATCGATGCGGTAGCGCTGGAAAGCACCCGCACGATCGATATCAAGACCTTCGTGCCAAAAGGATCGATCGACTGGATCTGGTACGACCGTCCGCATTTTCTGCGCCCGGAAGACAAGATCGGCACCGAAGCCTTCAGCGTCATTCGCGAAGCCATGAAGGTGAACGATGTTTTCGGCATCGCGCGTCTGGTGATCTACCGTCGTGAAAGGGCTGTGCTCCTCGAACCGTCGGGGAAAGGCATCATCCTGTGGACGCTGCATTATGGCGAAGAGGTGCGCGAAAGCATCGACGCGCTGGAGCCGAAGATGAAAATCGGCCGGCCGCTGCTGGACGCCATGGAAAAACGCATCGGCAAACAGGTGACGGGTTGGAAACCGGCTTTGGTGCAGGACCCCATTCAGAAGAAGATCAAGTCCCTGCTGAAGACCAAGGGCGACGAGGTCTCCTCCTCGAAAAAGAAAACCGGCACGAAGGCCCGCGCCGGGGGCAATGTCATCAACATCATGGACGCCCTGAAGAAAAGCCTTGCTTCCGAAAAGAGAAGCTGAGGCTCGATGCCTTCAGCGGGGCTTTTTCGGAAGCGGCTCGGCAGCGGCAAAAAATCCATCCCACGGGTCTTTTTTCAGCGCGGAAAGACGCGCGCCGATATTGTTGACGGTGAAATGGGCCGGGCCGATCTCGGCGGTGAGTTCCGACCATTCGAGCGGTGCTGAAATGGCGGCTCCCGGCCGGGCACGTGTCGAATAGGCCGCAACCGCCGTATTGCCCCTGCCATTGCGCAGATAGTCGATGAAAATGCGGCCCTGCCGTTTCGCCTTGGTGGCGACGGAGAGATATTTCTCCGGCTCGGCCTTCGACATATCCGCAGCCATGGCGTTGGCGAAGGCTTTGACCGGGGCCCAGCCCGCCTGTGGCTTCAAGGGTGCGACAACATGCAGGCCCTTGCCGCCGGAGGTCTTGACGAAAGCGGCAAGCCCGGCTTCTTCGAAACGCCGCTTCAGCTCCAGCGCCGCTTCGATCACCTCTTCCCATGTCACATCCTCGCCGGGGTCGATATCCATGGTGATCATGTCCGGCTTTTCCCAATTGGCGGTGGTCGCGCCCCATGGGTGGACTTCGAGCGCGGCTGATTGCACGAGCGCCATCAGACCATCGAAATCGGTGATGCGGATCAGCGGTTCTCCGCCCTTGTCCCTGGGATCCTTGATTTGCTCGACGGCCTTGTTGATGCCGCGCCAGGCGTGTTTCTGGAAAAATCGCTGCCCCTCTATGCCCTCCGGGCAGCGCAACAATGCCAGCGGCCTGTTAACGACAAAGGGCGCCATCTGCCGCCAGACCTGCGCATAATAGTCGGCAAGCCCCTCCTTCGTCACGCCGTCCTCCGGCCAATAAAGCCGGTCCGGATGGGTGAACTTGATCTTCGATTGCGGCGCCTGGGTATCGGACACGGCCTTCTCCTCGCGTTCGATTTCTGCTGCGGGCTTATCTTCGCGCAACCCCCGGAAGGAGGCGTGACGCAGATTGCCATCTCCAGACCATGCACGAAACTCCACTTCCGCCACCAGTTCCGGCTTGACGAAATGAAGATCGCGGCGGGCAAGCGCGGTGAGTTTCTCACCGAACGGGCTTTCTTTGCGCTCAAGCGGCTTCAGGCGGCCAAGCAGCATCTCCGCCACTTCACCCGTATAACCTGTCCCGACACGGCCGACATGGCGCAGCTTGCCATTTTCATAAACGCCAAGCGCCAGCGATCCGATGGCATGGTCGGATGTGGAAGAGACGGTATACCCCCCGATGACGAATTCCTGTCGCATCGAGCATTTGGATTTTACCCATTCGCCCTTGCGGCCCGAAACATATTTGCTGTTCCTGACTTTGGAAATGACACCCTCGAGGCTGAGCCGACAGGCATGGTCCAGAACAAGCGCGCCGCTTTCCTCAAAATGCTGGCTGTAACGCAGATGGGGGTCACCCGCTGGCAGCAACTTTTCGAGCAGCGCCTTTCGCTCGCTCAATGCCGCACCGCGCAGATCGCTGCCATCGAGGTAAAGAAGGTCGAAGGCATAGAATACGAAGCGGTCGCTGCGCCCTTCGCTCAGATCCTGCTGCAAGGCGGAGAAATCGGAGGCGCCGTTATCGCGTTCGACGACGATTTCGCCATCGATCAACACCGTTTCCACCGGCAGCGCCCTGAGCGCTCCTGTCACGGCCCGGCCGAATTTCTCCGTCCAGTCCAGCCCGCTGCGGGTCAGCAATTGAATCTTGCCCCGATCGACGCGCGCCTGCAGACGATAGCCGTCGAATTTGATTTCATGCAGCCAGCGATCTCCGTTGGGCGGTTTCGGCTTGAGCGTGGCGAGCGCCGGCGGCACGAAAGATGGCATGGCCAGTTTGCGTGCGCCTTTTGGCAGCGCATGCGCCTGTTTCTTGCCGGAGGCAGAAGCCACGGTCTTTTTCGATACCGTTTTGGAGTTCCATGTATCCTTCGGTTTGGCTGCAACTTCCTCGACACTGCGCCCGGTCTTTACGGATTCCGGCCGTTCTTCGAGAATATCCGCGCCGCCCTTATGCCTCGCCTCCTCGTCATCGCCCTTGATAAGCAGCCAGTTCTCCCGGCTTTCTCCGGGCTTTCCGTGCATGCGTACCAGATGCCATCGGCCTTTGAGCTTTTCGCCGTCCAGTTCGAATTCCAGATGGCCTTTGCGATAACCTTTCCGGGCGTCGCCGATCGGCTGCCAGGTGCCGCGATCCCAGACGATCACGGTGCCGCCGCCATATTGTCCTTTCGGGATGACACCCTCGAAATCGCCATAGCTAAGCGGATGGTCCTCGACATGCACGGCAAGCCGCTTGTCCTCAGGATCAAGGCTCGGGCCACGCGTCACCGCCCAGCTTTTCAGCACACCGTCCATTTCCAGCCGAAAATCATAATGCAGACGGCGGGCATCGTGTTTCTGTATCACGAAGCTAGAGCCCTGCTGTTCGGCCGTCGTCCCTTTGGGCTCCGGCGTCTTGTCGAAACTGCGCTTGGCGTTATAGGTCTGCAATCCCATGGATCAGCTCGCTTTCCGCGGGGCCTTCCGGCCCCCTGCCGTCGCCCTTTTTCTGCTGCCCGCTTCGGCCCCCGCGCTGCGACGCAGGGCCTCCTTGAGATCAATGATATTGTCTTCCTTGCGCGGCGGCGGCTTGGCGATTTCCCGGCCTTCGATCTTGGCTTTCACGAGTTCTGCGAGTGCATCATTATACCGATCGCTATAGTCTGCCGGGTCAAATGTGCCCGCACGCTTTTCGATGATGTGACCGGCCAGCTCCAGCATTTCCTCATCGAACTCGATATCGGGGATCGACTTGAAGACGGATGTCTGCGAACGGACCTCGTAGCTGAAATTCAGCGTCGTAGCGACGAGAGCCTTACCGCTCGGACGGATCAGCAGGACACGGTTGCGGCGGAAAAGCACCGCTTCGCCGAGAGCTGCGACATTCTCGTCGTCCATTGCCCTGGCAAGAAGCGTCAGCGCCTCTTCGCCGTCCTCCCCGCTCGGCGCGAGATAATAGGACTTGTCGAAATAAAGCTTGTCGATCTCGTCACAGGACAGGAAGTGCCTGACGCGGATGACCTTGTCGCTTTCCGGCATCAGCTTTGCAATCTCGTCTCCCTCGATGACGATGTGGTCGCCATTGTCGAGTTCGTATCCCTTGACCTGATCTTCGCGAAGAACCGCCTCGCCGGTATCGCTATCGACATATTGCCGCTCGACGCGGTGGCCGGTCTTGCGGTTGACGATATTGAAGGAGATTTTCTCCGCCGAGGTCAGTGCGGAATAAAGACCGACTTCGCAGTTGAAATCGGCAAAGCTCAGATGGCCCCTCCAGCTCGCTCTCCGGTTCATGTCCGTCGTCCCTCGTCATCGCTGCGGGAGGACATGTCTCCGCGTCGGCCCTTGGCCAGAATGCGCTCGATGGCGGGCACATCCGCCTCCGCCAGAACCGGCACCGGGTCGGACGCCATGGCTTCCAGCACCTCCGGCGACAGCCCGCCATTGCGGATAACCCATTCCATGGCCTCACGGGTCTGACGCTCCGCTTTCAACTGCGCATAAAGCGCCAGTATCAGCCGGTCGCGAACATCGAAGCTCTTCAAACTTCTGTCTGCACGTTCTGCCTGCCGTTTCATCTCGAAATCCTCAAAGGCCCATCCGGCATTGGCGGACATCGCCTCAGGCAATGCCCCTGCCGCCGGTCACGCCATAAACCTCGCCATTGATGAAGCTCGCATCCTGCGATGCCAGCAGCACATAGACGGGCGCCAGTTCCACCGGCTGTCCCGGGCGGCCGAAATCGCTGTCCTTGCCGAAATTCTTCACCTTCTCGTCCGGCTGGCCGCCGCTCGGCTGAAGAACCGTCCAGAACGGGCCGGGAGCGACGGAATTGGCGCGCACACCCTTTTCGATAAGCTGCTTTGCAAGCGCTTTCGTATAGGCGACGATACCGGCTTTCGTCGTGGCGTAGTCCAGCAGGATGGCGGAGGGCTCATAGGCCTGTATCGACGCCGTGGTGATTACCGACGACCCCGGCTTGAGAAGGGGAACAGCCGCCTGCGCAATCCAGTGCAGGGCATAAAGATTGGTTTTCATGGTGCGGTCGAAATCGTCCGTCGACAGTTCCTCTATATCGTCGCGATATTGCTGCCTTGCCGCGTTGATAACCAGAATATCCAGCCCGTCGAGATCACCGGCCGCTTTCTCGACCAGTTCGCGGCACCAGGCCTCGTCGGTAATATCGCCGGGCAGCGCGACCGCCACGCGGCCTTCCGCCTCGACGAGCGCCACGACTTCCTCCGCGTCGGATTCTTCTTCCGGAAGATAGGAGATCGCCACATCCGCGCCTTCCCTTGCAAAAGCGATGGCCACCGCACGGCCAATGCCTGAATCGCCGCCGGTTATGAGCGCCTTGCGCCCTGCAAGCTTGCCGGTGCCGCGATAGGTCTTTTCACCATGGTCCGGGAAAGGCGTCATATTCGTCACGAGACCCGGCATTTCCTGGGTCGGGGTCGAAAAAGGCGGGCGCGGATACTGGCTGCGCGGGTCCTGTGGCTCGAGGCGGTCTGTCATCGCGGTCTCTCCCATAGATAGATGTCCATCCGTGGCGCATTCGCTGACACAGCAGGCATATCGCCCGGTCGGGCTGACAGCGGCATGGACGCGCCACACGCTAACCTAACGATCTGCCTTGGCTCTCGTTCCATCGGACATGGGAAAGGAGGGCGACGACACCATTGTGCCGCCGCATCTTTTATCAAACGGAATGTTTCTTCCGTGTGGTTGCGCTGACGACCTGGGCGGGCGCGGCATCCGGTTTGCCGAAGAGGTACCCCTGCGCCTGCGCGCAACCCTCGTCGACCACCATGCGGTATTGCGCATCCGTTTCAATTCCCTCCGCCGTCACCGGCAGATCGAGGCTGCGGCCGAGGCCGATCACCGCACGCACGATGGCGCGGGCATTGTCATCGTCGCTCATGGCGGCGATGAAGCTGCGGTCGATCTTGATCTTGTCGAAGGGGAAGCTCTGCAGGTTGCTGAGCGAGGAATAACCGGTGCCGAAATCGTCCATGACGATGGCGACGCCGAGCGCCTTCAACTGGTTGAGGATGATCAATGTCGCCCTTCGGTCTTTCAGAAGCGCGGCTTCGGTGATTTCCAGTTCCAGCCGGTTGGGCGAAAGTCCGGTCTGCATCAGCACGGTGCAGACGACATGACCGAGATTGGCCAGCGAAAACTGCAATGGCGAAACGTTCACCGCGATCTTCAGGTGCGGTGCCCAGCCGGCCGCCTGACGGCAGGCCTCGCGCAGCACCCATTCGCCGAGCGAGATGATGATACCGCTCTCTTCGGCAATCGGAATAAAAACATCCGGCGGCACCACGCCCCGTGTCGGGTGCTGCCAGCGAACCAGCGCCTCGTAACCCACGACCTGGCCGCATTCGACTGACAGCACCGGCTGATAATTCAACAGCAACTCGTTGCGATTGATGGCAAGCCGCAGATCCGTTTCGAGCTGGCGGCGTTCGCGCGCCTCCTGATCCATCACCGGGTCGTAGAAGGCCAATATGCCGCGCCCGCCCATCTTGGCGCGGTAGAGCGCCAGATCGGCGGCGTGCATGATGCTTTCATCGTCCTTCCCGTCCCGCGGGAAGACGGCGATGCCGATGCTGACGCCAACGGAGGTCGGATCGTTGGCAACATTCATCTTCAGCGCAAACATGCCAAGTATCGTCTCAGCCAGCAGGCGCGCCTCTTCCGCCCTTGTATGCCGGGTAGTCAGGATGACGAATTCATCGCCGCCGAGACGGGCGACCACATCGCCTGCCCTTGCGCATTCATCGAGAATGGCGGCGACCTTTTTCAGGACGCGATCCCCCTCGGCATGGCCGAATATGTCGTTGACCGCCTTGAACCGGTCGAGGTCGAGCGCCAGCAGCGCGAATTCGTCCTCCTCGTCGCAATGCTCGATCTGCTGGTGAAGACGGGTTTGAAACATGGTGCGGTTGGAAAGGCCCGTCAGGACGTCGTGGCGGGCGAGATATTCGATTTCCCGCTGCGCTTCGCGCTTTTCCGTCAGGTCGCGAATGGCCATCACCTCGCAGGGGCGGCCGCGATATTCGATCGTTCGTACGCCGAGTTCGAATATCTGCGCCTGCCCGGCGCGCTCGTGCACCGCCTCCACCGGTGCATGGCGCGGCAGATAGGCGGGTTGTCCGTCGATGGCCTTGAAGAGATCGTCGGGGTTTTGTCCGACCAGCGACGCTTCTTCCCGGCCCAGAAGGCCGGCAAAACGGGTGTTAAGCTCCACGATCCGCCCATCGCGAACGACGGCGAGACCATCGAGCGTCGCATCCACAAGACCCTTGAGATCGACAAGGTAACGATCCACAAGAGCAGCGGCGGCGGTGGTGGACAGGATCAGGAACGTGACGCCGGAAATGGCGCAGATCATGATCAGCCGGGCGACATTGTCGGGATCAGGCCCCGATACGGACGGATCCGGCGAAAGCACCGTGGCCGACATGGCCGTGAAATGCAGCGCGCAGATCGCGAAAATCGCCGATCCAGCCGGCGCGGCGATGCGCTGCCAGGAGCCGAGGCGGCGAAAAAGGAAAAAGGCGAGGAGAAAAAACGCCCAGGCAACCGCAAAACCACCCAGCACCGGCCCCCACCGATAGCTGATCGTGGCGGCGACATCCATTCCCGCCATGCCGACGAAATGCATGACGGCAACCGACAGCGTGACCAGCGTGCCGACGATCGCCGGGTTGTAAGCGGCCTGCGAACGGCTGGTGAGCGCCAGCCAGAAACCGAAAACTGCAAGAACCGCCGAAAACGCCGTGAAGGCGAAATCATAACCGATCGGGACCGCGCCCTTATAGGCGAGCATGGCGACGAAATGCGTGGCCCAGACGCTGAGCCCTCCGGCAAAGGCGGCAACCA
Organism: Agrobacterium sp. CFBP 3001; assembly: GCF_027871605.1. Classification (NCBI taxonomy): domain Bacteria; kingdom Pseudomonadati; phylum Pseudomonadota; class Alphaproteobacteria; order Hyphomicrobiales; family Rhizobiaceae; genus Agrobacterium; species Agrobacterium sp. CFBP 3001. Next base: position 15,692 of record NZ_JAQAHD010000030.1, on the reverse strand, counting down.
GCACCCAATAGGGCTTGCGGCCAGCCGGACTTTCCTCCGCACGCAATAAAAGATGAAAAAAAGCAAACATGCCAAGTAGGCAGATAACAGCCGCAAGAAGCACGACCGCCCGGTCGTGTTGTACGACAACGCATTCCAGAACCGTGAACATGACGCACTCTCCCAGCCTCTGAAGAACCGCTCACGGTGGCACTATGGGAGTGGTTTATTTATAAATCTCTAATGCAACTATTGATAAATGGAACGATCTGTCCTGCAACGTACAGAAAGGAACGGGCCGCACGCGGCAGCCCGTAAGCTTTTTCGCGCGCGGCCCGGCCGGGACTAGAGGAAAAGCCGTTTATTTCCAGCTTCGATAATCGGCTGCGGTGCATCCGAAAGGCGCCGGGCCATCGGCGAAACGCTCCTGCAGACGGGCGCATCCCCACTCGTTAATTGCTGCGGGCATCATGTTGTTGAGGTCCATGCCGGGCGAGTTGAACTGCGACGGGGCGCTGGTGACGTACCACAGCCAGTAACCGATAACCGCGACGACGATGACGGCCACGATGGCAACGAAAGTCCCCAGTCTGCGCAGGAGGCTCGGCCCTTTCGCACTCGTCGCACCCGGAGCCGAGGCGCCCTCCGGTGTCTGGTTCGCAAGCATCGGGGCAAGCGATGCGAGAGCCTCCGCCCTTTCCTGCTCCGATAGCTCGATCCGCTCCAGCCGGTCGTCGAGCAGAACCGGCAGCGCGGTCTTGCCGTGCCAGACTGCCAACGCAACATCGTGTTTTCCGTTATGGCCAACGACGACCGGGATTCGCCCCCTCTCCAGATGGGTGAAGGACTGCCGCTTGGTCTTGTCTTCTCTGACCGTATCGGCATAGGTGACGAAGAGACGGCTGCGTTTTTCGGCAACCGCCGTCAGCGCCACCGGAATGACGGTCAACGGTGCGGGCTTGCGCAGCTGCAGGCGAACCCGGAGGACACGGATAAGCGTGAACAACATCGCCAAACTGCCGAAGCCGAGCAGGGCAACGAACACCCCAAGTGTGATGATGCGGTTCCACAGCATGTCGAGGCCCAGCGAAATCGTAGCGAGTTCCGGGTTCTTCGCGGAGATGACCAGTCCGGTTTCATAATCGCCGGAATGGAAATCGACGAACATGACCTCGACATCCTTCTTGTAGCTCACGCCCGCATGGTCATAGGAAAGATCCGCCTCACAGGTCGTGAAGATTGCCTTGCGCGTCTTGCAGCTACCGCTGATATCGCCGTTTTCAATCTCCAGCGGATCTTTGCTGATCTGATAGTCGCGCAATATGCCCGGACCTTCGGCGACGAGCATGACGGCCGTGATGACCAGAAGCACCGGAATGGAAAAATAATAGGCTGCCGGCACTGAAATGACGCCACGTTTGAGGCTCAGCGGCCGAGACGGAAGTTTTATCTGTGCAAGGTTCATGGTCATCAACGCATTCTTCGGGAGGTGGGTGAGCGGAGTTCACGACTCTCGCCCGATGGAAGGAATAGTCATCGGTCGGTCTAAACCGATGAAGTCCTTGAGAAAACCCCCTGAAATTACTGGATGGCGTGCGACAACCACCTGCTGCGACTAGTTTCGTGTCCGCGAAGAGCCGGAGGCGCGTCATGGAGGACGCTTTCAGGGGTACGGACCTAACCGCCAATAAAAAAACGGGCGGTAAAACCGCCCGTCGCAGGTTCCAAAGACTATAGTTTGCCCTTAATCCTTCGTAACCTTTTCCAGCCGGGTCGTCTGGCTGGGGTGGCCCACATAATCCTTCACGCGCGCATTCAGCACGATCGGCTCGAACCTCTCGAACATCGGCAGCACCGCCGGCTTCTGGGCGACGAACATTTCCTGCATCTGGGTGTAGATTTCCCCACGCTTCTTGGCGTCCGGTTCCAGCGAAGCCTTTGCCGTGAGCGCCGTCAGTTCCGGAATGTCCCAGGCCGAGCGCCAGACGAAATTGCCGGCGTTGTTGGCGGCCAGCGAATTGTCGGGGTTGCTGGAGAATTGCTCCATCGAGCCCAGCACATTCGGCATATAGGCGCCGGTCTGCGGAATGAGCAGATCGAAATCCCGCGCACGGTGGGCGGCAATCACGTCCGAACCGTTACCCTGCTGGATATTGACCTTGATGCCGATCTGGCTGAGTGAGGCCTGGATCGCGGTGGCGAGATCGATACGCGGCGTTTGCGCAATCGTCTTCAGATTAAGCGTGAAGCCGTTCTCATAACCGGCCTCCTTGAGGAGCGCCTTCGCCTTCTCCACATCGAGCTTCCAGTCCGGGCTCGGAATGGCGTATTCGAAGTTTTCCGGCACCGGCACCGTGCGCGCCCGGCCATAGGGACCCATGATGGTCTTTTCCATGCCCTTGTAGTCGATGCCATAGGCAATCGCTTCGCGGACCTTGGGGTTGGGCAAAGGTTCCTTGCCGGCATTCATGGACAGGACGTAAAAGCCGCCCGTCGGCACGCGCTGGATCTGGAAGCCTTCCTTGTTGTTGAAGGTTGCAAGGTCGGCAGCCGTCAGCGCACTGGCGATGTCGATATCGCCGCGCTCCAGCATCAGGCGCTCCACCTGGCTTTCCGGCACATGCCGCACGATGACGCGGCGCATTTTCGGGCTGCCGGCCACATAATTCTTGTTGGCCTCGAGAATGATGATCTCATTCGGTGACCAGCGATTGAGCGTAAAGGGACCGGAACCGGCGGAATTGGTTCTCAGCCAGCCATTGCCCCAATCGCCACTGCTTTCATGCGTCTTGAGCTCCTTGCTGTCGACGACGCTGGCGATGACCATGGCCAGACGGTAAAGAAGCAGCTCGGACGTGGTTTCGCCGGAAAGATCGATGCGTACCGTTTTTTCATCCGGCGCGCTCACCAGCTTGTCGACATTATCGGCATTATAACCAACGCGCTTGAGGTTGGCTGCGGCCGCCTGGTTCATCTTCAACAGCCGGCTGAGCGAATAGACGACATCTGCCGAGGTTACCGGATTGCCCGAGGCGAAATTGGCCTCGCGAAGATGGAAGGTGATGCCCTTGTCATCTATCTCCCAGCGCTCGGCAAGCTGCGGTGAAACCTTGCCCGAACCATCAACCGAAATCAGACGGTCATAGAGGTTGGACATGATTTCGTTGGCTTTTCCTTCGGTGGCCTGATGCGGATCAAGCGACAGCACCTGAGCCAGTGAGGTTCCGATGACAAGCTGGTCATTCGGTGTTTTGGCCACGGCCGGCGCTGCCTGCACCAGCATGGCGCCAAGGGCCGTGGTGAATGCGAGACGGATCAATGATTTTCTCATACCTGCTCCTCCTACAGATCGGTAATTCATGTTTGTGAAAAAGCCCGCGACGCAGCGGGGCGTCGCGGGCCAGAACGGTCAAAGATGTTTGTTATCAAGCGCTTCTATCAGCGCGGCGATGTAGCCGTAGCAGAAGGCGAAAGCGACACCGACGGCATCGCGCCCGGCAATCGTCGGCACATGGTCTGGCATGATCATGTAGCGATAGCCGAGTTCGTGATAGAGTTTCAGCGAACGCACCATGTCCATGTCGCCCTCATCGGGGAACGTCTCCATGAAGGAGAGTTTGCCGCCGCTGATATTGCGGAAGTGGACATTGAAGATCTTGTCGCGGCTGCCGAACCACCTGATGATGTCGTCGATTTCCTCGCGCGGATTGTCGAGCATCTCGCCGATCGACCCCTGGCAGAAATTCAGGCCATGATAGGGGCTCTCGCGCATCTGCACGAATTTCTTCAGCCCGTCGACCGTGCCGAGAACACGGGTAACGCCCCGGTAGCCCGGCGGCGTATAGGGATCATGCGGATGGCATGCCAGGCGCACGCGGTTGCTTTCGGCAACCGGCACTACACGCTCGAGGAAATAGTCGATGCGTTCCCAGTTCTCGTCTTCGGAAAGAACGCCCGCGAGACCCGGTGCCGCATCATGGTCCGCCTTGTCCCAGCGCCAGGCCTCATTGAGCGAGCCGCCACGGCCGCGCTCCATTTCGGTGCGCGGAATGCCGATGAGGTTGAGATTGTATTTCGCAGCAGGGATTCCGGCCCTCGCGATATTCTCTATCATCGTGCAGACGGCATCGATCTGTCGGTCGCGATCAGGGCCGGCAAGCAGGATATCGGGATACGAAGCCTGTTCGATGGGCCGCGACGGCAGCGGCAATTGCACCATGTCGAGAACGAGGCCAAAGCTTTCGACCTTGTCACGGTGGCGCTCAAAGTCCTCGAAAGTCCAGCTCGCGGGCTTTCCGGGTGGATCCGCGTTGATATTTTTGACGCCAAGCTGCGCCCAAACCTTAAAATCCTCGTCATCGCGCGCAGCAACCTGGGTGCCGACATACATCGATTCTCTCCTCTCTCCATGCAAGTCATCATATGACATCGCATGAAATAAGATGAGTGTCGAGATGCTATTGCGCTTCTGACAGCAACCTGTATCGGCGCTGGCTCGCAAGCATATGTTCGCGCATGGCTTTTCGTGCTGCTTCGGGATCCTGTTCGACGATGGCGCGCAGGATTGCCTCGTGCTCGGCCTGCACTTTGCGAAGATAATTCGCATCACCGGTTTCCGGCAGTGTCGGGAACTGCCCGCGCGGTATGGAGCGCGAACCGAACTGACGCAGAGCCTCCAGATAAAAGCGGTTGTTCGTGGCGATCGCGATAGCCGTGTGAAACTCGTAATCGGCATCGACGGTGGTTTCACGCGCATCGATGGCGCGGGCCATTTTCCGGTGCGCCGCAGAGATTGCGGCTTCCTGCTGGGCGGTGCGGCGATAGGCGGCGATTGCCGCTGCCTCCCCTTCCGTCGCAAGCCGGAACTCCAGCATTTCCAGCGTTTCCGCAATGGTTCCGACTTCGGATTGCGTCAGTTTCACGCCGGCCCATTCACTGGCATTGCTGACGAAAACCCCCTTGCCCTGGATGGGAACGACATAGCCGGCGGAACGCAAATCCGCGATCGCCTCGCGAACCACGGTGCGGCTCACGCCGTAACTGCGCTCAAGCTCCGGTTCGGTGGGAAGTTGATCACCGTTTTTCAGTTTTCCACTGCGAATTTCTGCGCTGAGATTATCGATGATCTGTTGTGCCCGCCTCTCCCGCGGCCTCGTTTTGTCGCCCATCATGCCACTCTTCCCTCTTGCAGAATACGAATCCCTTCGCTACTCATATTATGACATAGCCGCACGTCATATGTTTTCATGTTAGCTCAGGGAGGAGTTGGGATGAAGTACCATCAAGAGTTTTTGCAAAGGAGAATTGCGCGTCTGCGGCGAGCAGCGTGCAAAGGCTCCACTGCCGACAGCGTTCTCACATGGAAGTGCGGCCAGCAATGACGGAAATCTCACTGCGCGGGCTTGGACATCGTTTTCTGCAACTGATCGTCAGCCTCTTCATCCTGCTCTGCATCACCTTCATCATCGGCCGGGTCATGCCGAGCGATCCGGTCGGGGCAATCGTCGGCGAACTTGCCGACCCCAAGGCCTATGAGGCCATGCGAGCGCGGCTGGGGCTCGACCTGCCGCTATACCAACAATTCTTCATCTATCTGCGCGGGCTGCTGCATGGCGATTTCGGCATTGCAATCCTGACCGGCAACCCCGTGACCCGCGATCTGGCGCAGGCTTTCCCCGCCACTTTCGAACTCGCCACGCTGGCGATCATCATCTCGACGGTCGTCGGCGTCCCACTAGGTCTCGCCGCCGCCCTCTTCCGCGACACCTTCATCGACAAGTTCGCGCGCGTGTTTGCGCTGGTGGGACATTCGATACCGGTCTTCTGGTTCGGCATCGTCGGGCTGGTGATTTTCTACGCGAATCTCAACCTTGTCGCCGGCCCCGGCCGGGTCGATGTCTTTTACGAAGGCCTCGTTGAGCCGAAGACGGGATTGATGCTCGTCGACACCCTCCTTGCGGGCGAGACGGAAATCTTCTGGAACGCGCTTGGACACATCATCCTGCCGGCGATCATCCTCGCCTATATGGCCATGGCCTATATTACCCGCATGACGAGAGCCTTTACCCTCGAACAGCTCAGCCAGGATTATGTCATCGCGGCACGGGCCAAGGGTGTCAGCCCCGCACGCACCATAACCCGCCATGTGCTGCCCAACATCGCCGTGCAGCTCATCACCGTTCTGGCGATCTCCTATGGCAACCTGCTGGAAGGCGCCGTGGTCACGGAGATCGTCTTCTCCTGGCCCGGCATCGGCCAATACATGACGAATGCACTGCTCATCGGCGACATGAATGCGATTCTGGCCGCCACAATCGTCATCGGCTTCATTTTCATGTTGCTCAACTTCCTCGCCGATCTGGCCTACACCACGCTCGATCCCCGTACACGGGAGGCCGCACGATGACCGATATCGCGCACAACAATACCGTTGATCGTCCCAGCGCCCTGTCGCGCATCTCGACCACCACCGCGCGGACACTTCGAAAGCTCGCGGACGAACCGCTTGGAATGTTCGGCTTCGCCATTCTGGCCATTCTGGTTCTGGTCGCCATTTTCGCACCGCTCATTGCGCCTTACGATCCTGCGCGCCAGGCTCTGGAAAACGCGCTTCAGCCTCCCAGCTGGGCGCATCTGGCCGGAACCGACGAATTCGGCCGCGATATTTTCAGCCGGCTCGTATACGGCACCCGCATCACCATCCAGACGGTACTGTCGGTCTCGGTCATCGTCGGTCCTATCGGCCTTGCCATTGGCGTGATGGCCGGTTTCTTCGGCGGGCGAACCGACGCGATCCTGATGCGCGCGACCGATATCGTCCTTTCCTTCCCCTCGCTCGTGCTGGCGCTTGCCTTTGCGGCCGCCATGGGCGCCGGCCTCGGCACGGCGATCATCGCGATCTCGCTGACGGCATGGCCGCCGATTGCGCGTCTTGCCCGTGCGGAAGCCCTTGTCGTGCGCAATACCGACTACGTCGCCGCCGCCCGTCTCTATGGCGCCTCGCCGCTGCGCATCCTGTTTCTGTACATTGCGCCGATGTGCATTCCCTCGGTCATCGTTCGCCTGACGCTGAACATGGCCGGCATCATCCTGACGGCCGCTTCACTCGGCTTCCTTGGTCTCGGAGCCCAGCCGCCGCTGCCGGAATGGGGCGCGATGATCTCCAGCGGCCGCAAGTTCATGCTCGACTACTGGTGGGTCGCCGTCATGCCCGGTATCGCCATCCTGCTGACGAGCCTTGCCTTCAACATCGCCGGCGATACGCTGCGCGACCTTCTGGATCCGCGTCATGCCCGTTCCTGATAGCTCCCCCATCCTTTCGGTCCGCGACCTCAATGTCCGTTTCGGCCGCAACACCATTCCAGCCGTGTCCAACGTCAATTTCGATGTCGGGCGCGAAAGGGTCGGCATCGTCGGTGAGTCCGGCTCGGGAAAATCCACCACCGGCCGGGCTGCCATGCGGCTCCTGCCGAAAAGCGCCACGGTGACAGCGGAGCGGATGGATTTCCTGTCCGAGCCGTTGCTCGAAAAATCCGAGCGGCAGATGGGCGCGATCCGCGGCAGCGAGATGGCGCTGATCATGCAGGACCCGCGTTATTCGCTGAACCCGGTGCTGCCCATCGGAAAGCAGGTGGCGGAGGCCGCCGAACTGCATCTGGCGCTGACCGGAAAGGCGGCGAGAGGTGCAGCGCGCGACATGTTGCTGCGTGTGCGCATCAACGATCCCGACCGCGTGATGGCGCTTTATCCGCACCAGATATCGGGCGGCATGGGCCAGCGCGTGATGATCGCCATGATGCTGCTCGCAAAGCCCAAGCTGGTCATTGCCGACGAACCGACCTCGGCCCTCGATGTCAGCGTTCGCAAGGATGTGCTTTTGCTTCTGGACGAGATGGTGCGGGAGAATAATTCCGGCCTGATCCTCATCAGCCATGACATCCGCATGGTCGCGGCCTTCTGCGAACGCGTGCTGGTCATGTATGGCGGGCGCGTCGTGGAAACGCTGACGAAGCTGGAGGATGCGCAACATCCCTATACGCGGGGCCTGATCGCGGCGATGCCCGATCCCCGCAATCCGGTGCGGCGTCTCAAGGTGCTGGACCGTCAGGCCATCGATGCGGAGGTGATGCGATGATCACGGTAGACAAGCTCGACGTCGTCTATGGCGCGAAGGAAAACCGCAATCACGTCGTGCGCGGCGTCAGCCTCACGGTCAACAGGGGTGAAACGCTCGGCATCGTCGGCGAAAGCGGCTGCGGCAAGTCGACCTTGTTGCGGTCGCTGGCGGGGCTGGAGGCCGGCTGGACCGGCTCCATCAGCTTTAACGGTAAACCGGTCGGCAAGACCCGCAGTCGCGACGAACTGAAACTGGCGCAGATGGTGTTTCAGGACCCCTACGGTTCGCTGCACCCGCGCCACCGCATCGGCCGGGCTCTCGCCGAACCGATCCGCGCCATGGGACTTGGCGATGGCTGGTCGAAAGTGCCTGCCGCCCTGCAACAGGTGGGCTTGCCCGCACATTTCGCCGAGCGCTTCCCGCATGAACTTTCCGGCGGCCAGCGCCAGCGCGTGGCAATCGCCCGTGCGCTGATCCTCGAACCGCCGATCCTGCTGCTCGACGAGCCGACATCCGCGCTCGACGTCTCCATCCAGGCGGAAATCCTGAACCTGCTTGCCGACCAGCGCGAAGAACGCGACCTCACCTTCGTTCTCGTCAGCCACGACCTCGCGGTCATCGCCCATATGTGCGACCGGGTGCTGGTCATGCAGAACGGCGATTTTGTCGATGAGCTGACCAAGGCCGATCTTGAAGCAGGCGTTACCCATTCGGCCTATTCAGGCGAGCTGTTCGAAAGCAGTTTCCTGTAACGATCACCGCCCGACGGCAACACCGGGCGGCCCATCCACGGCCGCCCCGCCTTCTCCCGTGGCGCAATTTCGGGGATTTCGCCTGCCCGGCAGCGGCCAATCGCAGGCAGGGGACGGGCGACCTTTTGGGCCGACAAATCTCACCACCGACTGCGCGCAAACCACCGGAACAATGCGTTCAGCATTTGTTCTGGATTGCTGTTTGAGTCTTTGCTAATCATTGCGACGACAGGGCAGACAATGGCCGGACATTCCGACGACTGCCATCTCTGAACAAGAAGGTTCTCACCGGTGAGGACAGGCAGGTTATCTAAGGATTGCTGGCATGGCGGTTGCCTATCTGGAAAAGCTCAACGAACAGCAGCGCAGGGCGGTGGAGCATGGCGTTGGGCTGGCAGACGGGCACACGGCTGGGCCGCTGCTGATCATCGCCGGGGCCGGTTCGGGCAAGACCAATACGCTCGCCCACCGTGTTGCGCATCTGATTGTGAATGGCGCCGATCCCCGCCGCATCCTGCTGATGACGTTTTCCAGACGTGCCGCCACGGAAATGTCGCGACGGGTCGAGCGTATCTGCAAACACGTTATCGGGGCGAATTCGGCAATCATGACAGACGCGCTGGCCTGGTCCGGTACGTTTCACGGCATCGGCGCGCGCCTGTTGCGCATCTATGCCGAGCAGATCGGGCTTAACATCGATTTCACCATCCACGACCGCGAGGATAGCGCCGACCTGATGAACCTCGCACGGCATGAGCTGGGCTTTTCCAAAACCGAAAGCCGCTTTCCAACGAAGGGTACGTGTCTTGCGATCTATTCGCGCGTGGTGAATTCCCAGACGCCGCTCAAGGAGATATTGCGCCAGCATTATCCCTGGGTCGCCAACTGGGAGAGTGAACTGAAAGAGCTGTTTGCAGCCTATGTCGAGGCCAAGCAGGTCCAGAACGTGCTCGATTACGACGATCTTCTGCTCTACTGGGCCCAGATGGTCAGCGACCCCGTTCTTGCAGACGATATCGGCAACCGCTTCGACCATGTGATGGTCGACGAATATCAGGATACCAACCGGCTTCAGGCTTCGGTGCTGATGGCGCTCAAGCCCGGTGGCCGCGGGTTGACCGTGGTGGGTGACGATGCGCAATCGATCTATTCCTTTCGGGCGGCGACGGTGCGAAACATCCTCGATTTTCCGGCTTCCTTCAGCCCTGCTGCCGACATCATCACGCTTGACCGCAACTATCGCTCGACGCAGCCGATCCTTGCGGCTGCCAACGGCGTCATCGATCTGGCGCGCGAGCGGTTCACCAAGAACCTCTGGACCGAGCGGCAGTCGCTGGAGCGCCCGAAACTCGTGACGGTGAAGGACGAGACCGAACAGGCGAATTTCATCATCGACCAGATTCTCGCCAACCGCGAAACCGGCATGACGCTGAAACAGCAGGCCGTGCTGTTCCGCACCTCCAGCCATAGCGGCACGCTCGAGGTGGAACTGACCCGCCGCAACATCCCCTTCGTCAAATTCGGCGGCCTGAAATTCCTCGACAGTGCCCATGTGAAGGACATGCTGGCCGTGTTGCGCTTCGCGCAGAACCCGCGCGACCGCGTCGCCGGTTTTCGGTTGCTGCAAATGCTGCCCGGCATCGGACCGAAGAAGGCCGGCAATATTCTCGATGCGATTGCGACAGACCCCGAGCCGCTGCTTGCCCTTGCCGAAATTCCGCCGCCACCGAAGACCGGCGACGACTGGACAGCCTTCACGCAAATGCTGGTGGGCCTGCGACAGGCGCCGAATGACTGGCCGGGCCAGATCGGGCAGGCGCGACTGTGGTACGAACCGCATCTGGAACGCATCCATGAGGATGCGGACACCCGCAAGGCCGATTTGCTGCAGCTCGAGCAGATCGCCGGCGGCTACCCCTCACGCGAGCGCTTTCTGACCGAGCTGACGCTCGATCCGCCGGACGCCACCAGCGATCAGGCCGGCGTGCCGCTGCTCGACGAGGATTATCTCAGCCTCTCCACCATCCATTCGGCAAAAGGCCAGGAGTGGCGTTCCGTCTTTATCCTGAATGTGGTCGATGGCTGCATTCCCTCCGATCTTGGGGTCGGCACCACCCAGGAGCTGGAGGAAGAACGCCGGCTGCTCTATGTCGCCATGACGCGCGCCAAGGACAGCCTGTCACTTATCACGCCGCAACGTTTCTTCACCGGCGGGCAGAACCAGCAGGGCGACCGGCATGTCTACGCTGCAAGAACCCGCTTCATCCCGGCGACATTGCTGCAATTCTTCGAAACGGCAACCTGGCCACTGGTGTCGGCCGCGGCTTCCGAACGCAGCGCGCAGCAGATCCGCATCGATGTGGGTGCGCGGATGCGCGCCATGTGGAAATAAAAAAGCGGGGCGTTCACCCCGCTCTCATGACTGGCGATTGTTTTCCGCTCGACGCCGTTGTCAGAACTTCACGCTGGCCGTCAGGCTGACATTGAAGGGCTCGCCCACCGCATTGGCATAGCTGGTGGAGCCGATGGACGAGGTGTAATAGGTCTTGTCGAAGATGTTCTTCAGATTGAGCTGCAGCGTCACCGGCTTTTCGAACTGAAGCGTGTAGGTGGCGAAGGCGTCGAAGACCGCATAGCCCGGCAGATTATAGGAATTGTCGTTGATGCCGGCGCGCTGGCCGACCGCCCGCACACCGCCTCCGATGCGCAGCGTATTACCGTTCGGACCGACCTCGCCGACATCATAGGCAAGGAAGAGCGAGCCGGTGTGGCGCGCCACATTCGGCAGGCGCTTGCCGGCATAGGTGGGATCTTCGAGCGCGAGTGGATCCACGGTATCGCCGGACGCGACGAAACCTGAGCTTCTAAATAGGTAGACCCGGCACGAAGCGATTCTCATCCGCTGAACATATCCAGATCGCGATCACTCACAAGCGCCTGACCTGAGACCCAATCTCCCTCCAGTTTTCGGGAGAGTCCTGGGTTTTCAATCTGGCCTCATGCGGCCCATTTTTCCATAGCCATTTTCATTGCGAGTGCGCTAGGTGTGATGTTGCCCAGCGACGAGTGAGGCCTGTTCTTGTTGTACAACACGACGACAGAACACCCACGGGACCGAGGTTCGCGAGCTTTTGTATCCGTGGCATCCCTGGTCCGGGCGGCTCGTTCACGTCCATGAGGCGCTATCCAAAGGGACGCATATTTTCCGCTGCAGTCTTTCTGGTGCTTCCTCTGATCGACTTCTTGAAGTCCCGTCTTGGATGTTCGACCGATCTGTGAGTGGAACCTGGCGCAGCCTGTCGGTTCCGCACGTCGATCTCGCAAGCCTGCATATTTTGGCAAGATTGTTGAAGGACGCTGATGCCTCATCGCAATCTTCGGTAATGGGCGCAGCATTGGTCTCTCACGAAACGAGTCGGAGAGATGTCCATGCCCCACCAGCCCATGACATACCAGTTCGATCTGTTCTCGGCCCCGCAGCGGGGAAAGACGGCAGGGATGCCGCAATGGCCGGAGTTGCCGGAGGAAACCCGCCAGGCACTGACGGTTCTCATCGTGCGACTGTTCGTCGATCATGCAAGGTGCGAGCCGGTCTCCCAACAGAAGGAGACCGGCCATGATGCATGAGAAGATCGGGCCGCATCATCTGGAGCGGAAGGCCATCCTGTATGTTCGGCAGTCATCAGCTCATCAGGTTCTGCACAATCGAGAAAGCAGCGCCCTCCAGTATGCCATGCGGGACCGACTGGCAGCACTAGGTTGGTCACAAATAGAGACGGTGGATGATGACCTTGGTCGTTCGGCCGCCGGCGGCGTGACCCGCACTGGATTTGACCGGATGGTGGCGGAAGTCTGCCTTGGCAAGGTGGGCGCCGTGGCTGCGCGTGAGGTATCGCGCTTCGCCCGCAACAGCCGCGACTGGCAGCAACTCATCGAGATGTGCCGTGTCGTCGATACCGTCCTGGTCGATCAGGAAGCGGTTTATGCGCCCCGCCAGAGCAACGACCGTCTGCTTTTGGGTTTGAAGGGCAGCCTCAACGAGTATGAGCTCGATCTCTTGCGTCAGCGTTCCCTTTCCGCCCGCTATGAGAAGGCTCGCCGCGGCGAACTCGTCGTCACTGTTCCGGCCGGCTTCGTGAAGGCGGGTGACAGGATCGAGAAGGATCCCGACCGACGCATCCAGGAAGCCATCGCACTTGTCTTCGACAAGGTTGCCGAACTCGGCAGTGCGCGGCAGGCTCTGCTATGGTTCCTCGAGCAGGGGCTGGACCTGCCGGTCAGGTACACCAATGGTGAGGTCATCTGGCGCAGGCCAAATTATGCCACCATCCACCGGATGATTGCGAACCCGATCTACGGCGGAGCGTACGCTTATGGTAAGAGTCGCTCCGTGCCCCGATACGATGGCCGATCTGGAATTCGTCACAAGGCGCGTGATGAATGGTTGGCGCTGATCCCGGATGCACATGAAGGTTACGTCAGTTGGGAACGGGCGGAGGAGATCCGCAAGATGTTGAGCGACAATGTGCCAGCCAGCCGCCACCACGGGGCGCCGAAGCACGGCGACGCTCTGCTTGCCGGCCTTTTCCGTTGCAAGAGGTGTGGTCGAAAGCTGACCGTCCGGTACACCGGAAACAAGCATAACATTCCGCGCTATTCCTGCTGGCGTGGTCTGCTCGATAATGGTGAGCCTCGCTGCATTGCTTTCGGCGGTCTGCGGGTCGATGATGCGATCGAAGAGGCACTGCTCGGCGTGGTGGAACCAGGAGCTATTGCCGCCGCCGTCGAGGCGGAACGTACCATGGCCAGCCAACGCGATCAGGTTCAGGATGCCTTTCTGCGTGACCTCGAGGCGGCGCGCTACGCCGCCGATAGGGCATTCCGGCAATATGACGCGGCCGATCCGGAGAACAGGCTGGTGACCTCGGAGCTCGAAGCACGCTGGAACAAGGCGCTCACTCGCGTCGGGGAGATCGAGGCCAGGATTGCCAAACATCGGACGGTTACGCCGCAGCCATTCCCCATGTCCGCCTCACAGGTAACTGCCCTTGCGGGGAACCTTCGCACCGTCTGGACAGCCCCGACAACAGATACAAGGCTAAAGAAGCGCATCGTGCGCACGCTCATCAATGAAGTGGTCGCCGATCTCGATGATGGAGCCTCTGAGATCGTACTCGTCATTCATTGGGTTGGTGGCGTCCACACCGAACTGCGCCTGCCCAAGCGGCGCCGAGGACAAAGAAACGCGACGCCTGACGACATTGTCGACGCTGTGCGACAGCTCGTCCTTATTGCCAATGACGATGTGATTGCCGGTGTCCTCAATCGCAACGGACTGACGACCGGCAATGGCAATCGCTGGACACGGGAGCGGGTCACTGCGCTCAGGTCATATCGTAAGATTCCGGTCTTCCGCCCCCAGATCGACGGGGTCGAGCCGTGGCTTAATCTGGGCGGTGCGGCGAAGTTGCTCGGGATAACGCCGAAGACACTGCGTCTGGCGGCCGAGGCCGGTGAGATTGAGGGGACTCATCCGCTACCCGATGGCCCATGGATCTTCAGCCGTTCAAAGCTCGCGACCTCACAAGCACGTCAGATCCTCGATCGCGTCCGGCAGGACCCCCGGCACCCCACAGGATCGCATCCAGATCAGGAAAGCTTATTCCCTTCAACAACATAGAAAGATGGGCGTTATGAAGCAGGATTGTAATCCTCCTTCCATTCCGTGATTGCGGCGCGGGCTTGAGCGAGCGACGAAAACAGAGTCTCGTTGAGGCACTCGTCGCGGAAGCTGCCGTTGAAGCTTTCGACGAAGCCGTTTTGCATTGGCTTGCCAGGGGCGATGTAATGCCAGTCGACCTTGCTCTCCTGGCACCATTTGAGGATGGCCATGCTGGTCATCTCCGTCCCGTTGTCCGAGACGATCGTTCTCGGTTTGCCGCGTCTGGCGATGAGGCTGTCCAGTTCCCGGACAAGCCGAACGCCCGACAGGGATGTGTCTGCGACCAGGCACAGGCATTCACGGGTGAAGTCGTCGACCACCGCCAGAATACGGAACCGACGGCCGTCGGTGAAGGCATCGCTGACGAAGTCCAGGCTCCAGCGCTCGCCCGGACGCGACTGCAGAGCCAGAGGACGTCTCGTGCCCAAGGCCCGCTTTCGGCCGCCACGCTTGCGCACCGTCAGCTTCTCCTCGCGGTAGAGACGCCGAAGCTTCTTCAGGTTCATGACGATCCCCTGTCGGTCGAGCATCACGTGGATGCGCCGATAGCCGAAGCGGCGACGTTCGGATGCCACCTTCTTCATCGCCTTCCGAATGGACGCATCGTCCGGCCGGACACTGCAATATCGTATGCTCGACCTATCCACCGACAGAACCTCGCACGCCCGACGCTGGCTCACCCCGTGCTGCGCACGGACATGAGCCACCGCATTCCGCTTCACATCGGGCGTCACCATTTTTTTGAAGCGACATCCTTCAGAATCGCATTGTCCAGCATGGCCTCGGCCAAGAGCTTCTTCAGCTTGGCGTTCTCGTCCTCCAACGCCTTCAGCTTGCGAGCGTCGGACACATCCATGCCGCCATACTTCGTCTTGTATTTGTAGAAGGTTGCATCCGAGATGCCGTGCTTGCGGCAGACGTCCGCCGTCTTCGCGCCCGCCTCCTGCTCCTTCAATATCCCGATGATCTGTTCTTCTGTGAACCGTGAACGCTTCATTTGTCCGTCTCCTGATTGATCTGAACCCTTCAAACTGGACCGTTTTTGGTTAGAGTTTTCCGGTGCATTTTCCTGGCTGGGAAAGGAACGGAAGACGATGAAAGCATCACAGTTTTCGGACGCACA
>NZ_JAQAHD010000029.1:0-44419 GCF_027871605.1 Agrobacterium sp. CFBP 3001 | reverse complement strand
TGCTTGATCTCGGCTGCGTAAACCAGTCCGGAAATACGGCCGCCTGCCTGCATAGGCCGGGATGCGCATCCCGGCCTATGCATCAAGTAAACCACAATACGTCCACACAAGTCCGGCATGACGGAAAGGTTATTCCAAGCAGGAAACCCTGCCAACCTCACTCCGCCGCAAGCCGCGCATCATCCTCAGCCGCATCCGCATCGCCGGGTGCGGTTTTTGCGTCGAGATCGGGAAACGCCACGATGCGCTTGCCGGAGAAATCGGCATGCACCACCACGAGCTCCTTCTCCTCGAAATAACCGAGGAGGCGCCGCGCGCGGCGAGCGGAATGGGTGCCATAGGCGCGGGCAATGCGGGCATCCGACGGGCAAGGCTCTTCACCCAGCGCCGCCTTGACGAGCAGCAGGAAGACCCCCTGCAGATCGTCGGAAACCGACATCGACAATTCCAGCGCCTTTTCCCAGCCTTCGCTTGCTGCCATCGCCGCATCCACGCCGGAACGGGCAATCGCCACCTGTCGGCGGAATTCCGCCAATGTCATCGGCGTGCCGGGAATGCGACGCATACGGGCGCGCACCAGAAAATCCTGATACAGCACGGCATCCGTGCGATAGGCCGATTGCGGATCGTCGAGAATTTCCACAAGAACCGCACCGATCTTTTCCTCACGCTCTTCGGGCGTCAGTTCCGGCTGACCTGCACGCGGCGACTGCTCCGGCGTAGGGCCAACGGCGGCGGGTGGGGAACGGGAGAGTTCGGCCAGAATATCCGTGGTCGGACGTGGTGCTGGCGGTGTGCGGCGCACGGCAGGCCGGGTAAACTCTTCCGGATCCGGCGTGAAGATCAGGTCTTCCACATCCTGCGGCGCATCCGGCAGCGGCATCAGCTTTGGCGAGGAGGAACGCGCCGAGGTTTCCACCGGGCCGATGACGATGGGCAGCGGCCGACGCGACAGCGCCGGGCCAAGCGCCACGAAATTGCCGCGCTGCAGATCGCGGAACATTTCCGCCTGCCGCCGGTCCATGCCGAGCAGATCAGCCGCGCGCGCCATGTCGATATCGAGGAAGGTGCGGCCCATCAAAAAGTTGGAGGCTTCCGCCGCGACATTCTTGGCAAGCTTCGCAAGACGCTGCGTGGCGATGACGCCGGCAAGCCCGCGCTTACGCCCACGGCACATCAGATTGGTCATGGCGCCCAGCGAGGCCTTGCGGGCATCTTCCGTGACTTCACCAGCAACGGAGGGCGCAAACATCTGCGCCTCATCCACCACGACAAGCACCGGATACCAGAATTCACGATCCGCATCGAACATGCCGTTGAGGAAGGCGGCGGCGGCCCGCATCTGCTGTTCAATATCGAGGCCTTCCAGCGTCAGCACGCAGGAAACGCGGTGCTGGCGAATGCGGTTGGCTATGCCGGCAAGCTCCGCTTCGGTGCGCTCGCCATCCACCACCACATGACCGAACTTGTCGGAAAGCGTGACGAAATCACCTTCGGGATCGATGATGACCTGCTGCACCCATGGCGCCGATTGCTCGAGCAGCCGGCGAAGCAGATGCGACTTGCCGGAACCGGAATTGCCCTGCACCAGCAGGCGCGTCGCAAGCAATTCTTCAATATCGAGCTTGGCCTGCTGCCCGCCCGATAGGGTTCCCATGTCGATACCGACCTGCAATGTTCCATTCCCTGTGCTGCATATCAGGACCGATTCCCTCAAGGGACGGCCGAACATGGTCTTTACCAAAAAAATGCTTGTTGCGTCTCACCCATGCCGATAATGCACAGGCAATTCGCTCTTAGCCCTGCGCAGACCTCACCCAAAAGCGTGAAGCGCCGATGCGCCGGCCAAAGACGTTGAGCGCGAGCCCCAGAATGACCAGTGCTGCGCCGACCACTTCGAAAACGGTAATATGTTCGGCAAAAGCGAGGTACGCGCTGATAAACCCGACAATTGGCACCAGCAGCGAAAATGGCGCCACCGTTCCAGCCGGATAGCGCAGAAGTAGGTAACTCCATATCCCAGCACCCACGATCGTCGCGCCATAGGCCATGTAGATAACCACAAAAGCCATGGTCGGGGTCGCATTGGCAACCCCTTCGGCAATCGCTTCCGGCCCTTCCACCACGAGGGACAGCAGGATCAATGGCAGAACAGGCACAAGACTGGTCCAGGCGACGAAAGAGACGGCATTGACCTGACCGATGCGGCGATTGACGATGTTGCCACAGGCCCAGGCAATCGCGGAACCGACGCCCATCAGAAGCGGTACCAGCGCCGCCGCCGTCATCCGCTCCACACCGATGACCGCCAGCCCGCCAAAAGCGATGATCGCGCCGAAGACCTGCGACGGCAATGGCCGTTCACCGAGAAACACCACGGCAAGCGCCAGCGTGAAGAAGGCCTGCGACTGCATGACCAGCGAAGCGAGCCCCGCCGGCAGCCCGAGCTTGATGGCGGGATAAAGCAGGCCGAACTGCACGAAGCCCATGGCCATGCCGTAAACGATCATGTGTCTCCACGGCACATTGGGTTTCGGCAGGAAGAACACAATGGGCACCGCCGCAAAGAGATAACGCACACCCGTCAGAAACAGGGGCGGCATATCGGCGACGCCCACCTTGATGACGACGAAGTTGAAGCCCCACAAAAACACGGTAATCAGGGCAAGAAATATATGCGGCAATGCCATTTTGTTATGTCCGAATTTCAGGCGATCGACGCCTCAGGTGCTTGAGGGGCTTTAAGCCGAAACCGCCCTCTTCCAGCCGAAGGTAATGAGGCCGGCACCGATCAGGAGACCGCCGCCCGTGCGGTTGACGATGCGCTGAACCTTCGGCTTGCGGATCGTATTGCGGGCGGCACTTGCCAGAAGTCCATAAAGCGCCGCATTGACAGTGGCAAGCACCAGGAATGTGACTTCGAAAATCAGCACCTGCGGCCAGAAAGGCGGCGTCGGCACCAGAAACTGCGGCAGGAAGGCCACGAAGAACACGATGCTCTTCGGGTTCAGCGCGGTCACGATATAGGCATGCAGGAAGATTTTGAGCGGTCTTTCACGGCCGGTCACGCCCGTCCCTTCCGCCCCCTCGCCGCTGACCGGCGAACGCCACAGCTTGATGCCGAGATAGATGAGGTAAGCCGCACCGATCCATTTAAGCCCGGTGAAAAGCGCCGCCGATGTGGCAAGCAGCGCGCCGAGCCCCAGCATGGAAGCCGTCATTGCGGTGAAATCACCAAGCGCCACGCCCGTCACCGTCGCCGTGCTGGCCTTGCGGCCATGGCCCAGCGCATAAGAAATCACCAGCAGGATCGTCGGTCCCGGAATGGCAAGCATGATGGCGGATGCGGCCACGAAGGCCAGCCAGTTTTCCAGCGGCATGAGGAATCTCCCTATCTTATCTTTGGGAGCAAGCCACCAAAACCAGAAGGTATCAAGCCAAATCTTCGAAGATTATGCCGCCCTGTCATCCAACGGACGAACGGGCGGCTGCTCACGTTTCATCGCCTGTGCAAGATCGTAATTCGACTGCATGGCAAGCCATGCCCGCGCGGTGCTGACCCCTGCCCGCTCCAACCGTAAGGCAAGGTCTGGGCTGACCCCTGCCCGTCCGTTCAAGACCCGCGAAAGCGCTACGCGCGACATTCCAAGCCTTTCAGCAGCGTCTGTTACGGAAAGCTGAAGTGCGGCAATAACCTCTTCCCGTAACAACTCACCGGGATGAACAGGAAATTTCATCATTGGAACAATTCCCTTCAGTGATAATCCTGATAGTCGACAAGTTCGACGTCGCTATCCAGAAATCGAAACGTCACACGCCAGTTTCCATTCACCCATATGGACCAGTGGCCCCTCATGTCACCCTTTAACGGATGAAGTTTAAGACCAGGAAGATCAAGATCGGGAACGCCTGCCGCAACCTCAAGCAAGGTTAGTATTCGGCCAAGCTTGGCGGCATGAGCAGGCTGAATACCCTTCGTCGTCCCGGAACGATAAAAAGCTTCCAGTCCTTTGTGTCGGAAACTGACGATCATAAGAACAGCGTATCCTGTATCGCATCGCTATACAATACGTAACGGCAGAGATGCGGCGGCCTCCCCGACATTTCTTTGCCGGAGAGGCCTTTGCCAATCAAAACCGGGGCGCCCAGTGAGGAACCTCCCAATCCCGCCGCCGCTTCACCCGCGACGGGTCAAGGCCAATATCGACCAGCAGGCGCTCTGGCAGATCGGCAGGATCGGTCGGCGGTGCGCGCGGCACCACTGCGGCAATGAGAACCGCTTTCAGGGTTTTCCAGACACCGAATGTGACGAACAAGCGATCGACCGCATCCGGCAGCGCATATGCTACCAATGGTTGATTTTTCTGCATGGGAAATCCATCCCGGCGCGGCAAAGCGGCCAGGTCCTTTATCGATGGAAAACGACATGCCGAAACGGTGCGCGCAGCACTCATGCCACGCAAACGCGCAAGTCACATGTCGGACGAAGTGAAAATGCCAAACGGCAGGGAAATCAGGCCATAAGCCTTATCGGAGGGAGATGCCTCGCATCACATAACCGCCGATAAACATGCCGGAAAG
Source organism: Agrobacterium sp. CFBP 3001 (assembly GCF_027871605.1). Taxonomy (NCBI): domain Bacteria; kingdom Pseudomonadati; phylum Pseudomonadota; class Alphaproteobacteria; order Hyphomicrobiales; family Rhizobiaceae; genus Agrobacterium; species Agrobacterium sp. CFBP 3001. The sequence continues at coordinate 39,838 of NZ_JAQAHD010000029.1, read as the reverse complement.
GCCTGACATGCCGTTAAGGCGCATATTGATGTCATTGGTCATTCCACGCCTCCATTTATAGCGGTTACAGACAAGGTGCATCTTACACAAGAAATCCGGCGCGACAAGTGGTCGCAATCTCGAATTGCAAAAGACGGATAAAACAGATGCAAAAATACAACAGGCGCTCAGGCTGCCGAAACGCTGAGACCGAAACCCTGCATCAGCCGCCGGGTGGCGAAATCCGGCTTGCCGGAGGTGAAGACGGCAAAATCGAAACCATCCGGATGCTCCGCATCCTGCGGCAGCGGCACAAGGTGGCGCGCGCGCCGCGCAATCGCCTCGGCGGGGTCAAGCCAATCCACCGGCCATGGCGCCAGCCTGCGAAACAGATTGGCCATGAAGGGGTAATGGGTGCAGGCAAGAACGACGATATCCGTGCGTTTTCCCTCGCTGTCGATGAAACAGGGTTCGATTTCGGCAAGCACAGCCTCATCCGAAACCGGCTCGCCCCTGATCCAGCTTTCCGCCATGCGCGCCAGGTTTTCAGAGCCGACGAGGCGGACATGACATTGGCTGGCGAAGGACTGGATGAGATCGCGCGTATAGGCGCGCTTGACGGTGCCCGGTGTCGCCAGCACGGAAACGAGGCCCGAGCGGGTGCGCTCCGCTGCCGGCTTGATGGCGGGCACAGTGCCAACGAAGGTCATATCCGGAAAGCGGGCGCGAAGATCTGCGCCAGCGAGCGTGAAGGCGGTGTTGCAGGCGATGATGCAGACTTCGGGGCTATAGTCGTCCAGCAGCTTGTCGAAGAGCGAGAGAATGCGCGCCTTCAGGGCTTCCTCCTCCCAGCCGCCATAGGGAAAACCCGCATCGTCGGCCACATAGATGAAGCCGCGCTCGGGCATCAGCACGCGCGCCTCGCGCAGCACGGTCAGCCCGCCAATGCCGGAATCGAACACCAGCACCGGTTTCAGCACATCGGCCGCCGCCTCACTCGTCTTCAGCATTCTCCCCTGCTCCCTCGGCCGACGGCCCCGCTGCCCTTCCCGCCTGCTTCGGCCACTGCCGGGGAAAGCGGTCGAGCGAATTGATCACGCCACGGAAAACGCTGATTTCCTGCTCCGAAAAACCGCGTCGCGACAGCACGGCGCGCAGATTGTCGACCATTTTCGGCTTTTTTTCAGCGGGATGAAAATAACCCCGCGCATCCAGCGCTTCCTCGATATGTTCGAACAGGCCAAAAACCTGTTCCTTGGTCGAAGGACGCTGCTCGACGGACTGGAAAATCGTCTCTCCCAGATCGTCCATGCCGGATTTCATCCATTCATAGGACATCAAAAGCACGGCCTGCGCGATATTGAGCGAGGCAAAAGCGGGATTGACGGGAAATGTCACGATCTCGTCGGCCAGCGCCACTTCCTCATTGGTCAGCCCCCAGCGCTCGCGGCCGAAGAGGATACCGGTCTTTTCGCCAGCCTTGAATTTTGCCCTGAGCGTATCGGCGGCGGTGACGGGCGCACGCACCGGCTTGAAACCGTAGCGCTCACGCGCGGTCGTGGCATAAACGAAGTTCAGGTCCTTGATCGCCTCTTCCAGCGTCTCGAATACCTTCGTGGCGTCAATGACGTGATCGGCCTTGGAGGCTGCGGCGCGCGCCTTCTCGCTCGGCCAGCCGTCACGCGGATTGACCAGACGCAATTCGGCCAGGCCGAAATTGGCCATGGCCCGCGCCACCATGCCGATATTTTCGCCGAGCTGCGGTTCGACGAGAATGATCGCCGGGCCTTCCGCCACAAGTTCGAGATCGCTGTTTGTGCCTGCCATCGTCTTTTGTCCGTGTGTTGAAGCGTCGCATCGATTTTCAGCCTGACGCGCTAAAGCGCGCTTCACTGGCACAGATCGGCGCCAAAATCAAAGCCGGCGCGGAGAAAGCCTGGCTCCACTCCGCTGGCAAGACGCCCCTTATTGCTCCCCCTTGATGATATTCGCCATTTCTTCGCGCAGCGAATCCCTGCCCTCATCGCCAACCCGGTGAATATCGCTGATGACCGGGCGGCCGTCTTCCTCGATGACATCGAAATGCACTTCGTCAACCGTCGCTTTCATCTCCGCCTCGTCCATGCAGGCCCAGAGCTTGAACTTTGCTGTCACGTCCGTCACGCCGTCCTTCACCGCGCCCGGCGTCACGGAAACATCGGCCAGCGGGCAGCCATCCTGCGAGTTCGTCACGACATCGTAACCAAAGGGATCGCCGGTCTCGCCGCTTTCGGCCTCGTAAGCCGGCTTCTTGGAGGCTTCGCGATATTGCGCGACGAAATCCTTGCTGAAGAGGCTGGTCAGCATGTCCTCGTCGAAAACGTATTTCCAGTTTTCCGCCTCGCCCGACCAGTTCTTGACGGTGATATCCATCACCTTCTGGACGGGATCGGCAGGCCCGGCGGCGAGCGCGCTATACGAAAAGAGGACGGCGGCAGTCAGAAGCAGAATATTCCGCATGATGTGATCCCGGGATAGGCCCGACAGGCGGGCGAAGCGATTCGCCTGACTGTATTCCGGCATTGTGGTTTGGCAATGCGCAAAGCGTTATTGCGCTGCGCCAAAAAAGCGCCCCCCATGGCTTTGCCTCAGGCGCGCGCGATGCTATAGCCGCACCGGATATTTTTTCCGAATACCGGCGCCATCCGGCGCCACAGCTTCGAAGGTGAGGAATTCATGGCAAAGATCAAGGTAGCCAATCCGGTCGTCGATCTCGACGGCGACGAAATGACCCGTATCATCTGGCAGCTCATCAAGGACAAGCTGATCCTGCCATACCTCGATCTCGACATCGAATATTACGACCTCTCGGTTGAAAACCGCGACGCCACCAACGACCAGGTGACCGTCGATGCGGCGCACGCCATCAAGAAGCATGGCGTCGGCATCAAGTGCGCGACCATCACCCCGGATGAGCAGCGCGTCGAGGAATTCGGCCTGAAGCAGATGTGGAAGAGCCCGAACGGCACCATCCGCAACATTCTGGGCGGCGTCATCTTCCGCGAGCCGATCATCTGCAAGAACGTTCCGCGCCTCGTTCCCGGCTGGACCAAGCCGATCGTCGTCGGCCGTCACGCTTTCGGCGACCAGTACAAGGCAACCGATTTCAAGTTCCCCGGCAAGGGCAAGCTGACCATCAAGTTCGTTGGTGAAGACGGCCAGGTCATCGAAAAGGACGTCTTCGACGCCCCGAGCGCCGGCGTGGCGCTTGCCATGTACAACCTCGACGAATCCATCCGCGAATTCGCCCGCGCCTCCATGAACTATGGCCTGATGCGCAAGTGGCCGGTTTACCTCTCCACGAAGAACACCATCCTCAAGGCCTATGACGGCCGCTTCAAGGATATCTTCGAAGAAGTCTACCAGACCGAATTCAAGAAGCAGTTCGATGAGATCGGCATCACCTACGAGCACCGCCTGATCGACGACATGGTGGCTTCCGCTCTGAAGTGGTCCGGCGGCTACATCTGGGCCTGCAAGAACTATGACGGAGACGTGCAGTCCGACACGGTTGCTCAGGGCTTTGGCTCGCTCGGCCTGATGACCTCCGTTCTGCTGTCTCCCGATGGTCGCACGGTCGAAGCCGAAGCCGCACACGGCACGGTCACGCGCCACTACCGCCAGCACCAGAAGGGTCAGGAAACCTCGACCAACTCGATCGCATCGATATTCGCCTGGACCCGTGGCCTCGCCCACCGCGCCAAGCTGGACGACAATGCGGAACTGGCAAAGTTCGCAGCAACGCTTGAAACCGTCTGCGTTGACACCGTCGAAAGCGGCTACATGACCAAGGATCTGGCGCTCCTCATCGGACCGGACCAGCCCTGGCTCTCCACCACCGCCTTCCTCGACAAGATCGACGAAAACCTCAAGAAGGCAATGGCGGCTTAAGCCGGCCTTCCCAGCGACTTCAAAACCCGGCCTCAGCGCCGGGTTTTTCATTTGTACCGTAGAGCTGAAACGTCAGCTGCGCGGCGCGGGCCGAGCGAGCGTCTATCTCCTCTTGCGTCGGCAGGCCAATCACTCCCGTCGCACGCCTTATCTGCAAATCCCCTGCCAGAAGCGACAGCCAGATTTCCGCAGGTTCTTCCGCTGCCGCGATACCCATGACGCCCTGTTTTGCCAGCGCCTGAAAATACGCCGCAAGCTTCGGCATGACGTGGTCACGACCCTTTTCCGCCAGAAATGCTCCGAGCGTGGCGTCACCGCCGGCTTCCGCCGCCGCAACCCGATTGAGCAGCACAGCCCGCTCCCCGAGAAGCATCGACAATAGTTCAGCCCCGAAACGGGAAAGCTCCCTCACGCCATCGGCCGCTTCCGCCGACGGCAATACCAGCCTTGCGGCATTTTCTTCGACCATGGCTTTGTAAAGCCCGGCCTTGCCGCCGAACCAGCCATAGAGCGTTTCCTTGGAGGACCTGCTCACCTTCGCCAGCGCCTGCATGGAAAAGGCGGCATATCCATCCCTGGCAAGCATGGCGAAGGCATGTTCGACAATCTCGCGCCGGCGCAATTCCCTGCTTTCGTTTCGCATCCGCTTTCCTTGACAATAACCGTACATATGCGTACGGATATGCCGTACATAGATGTACGGTTATTTGATGGAGGTTTTGATGTCCAGCTCATTTCTGCACGAGATCAGAACAAGGCATTTTCCCGCGCTCGCCATCGCAAGAGAACCGGCAATATCGGTCTTGCGCATCGTTGCTCCGCTGAGCCTTGGCGTGATGGCCGGATTCTTTTTCGCCTTCAGCAACCCCGTGATGATGGCTTTCCAGCAACTGGAGGCCGATATCTTCATTCCCGCATTCAACGGCATCAATATCAGCGTCCGCAACGGCGTCTTCTTCACCGCCTTCTTTGCGCCGCTGGCGGGCCTACTCGCCGCCGTGGTCGTTGATCGCAACAACAGGCTGCTATGGTTGTCGGCCTTAATAATTTACACCGTCGTCGTCGTTCAGACGCGAATGGTCAATGTTCCGATCAACGAGTTTTTCAAGACTGTTGCCGCCGACGTGCCGGCCAACTGGCAGGAGCTGCTGGACCGCTGGGCACTTTCCAACCTTCTCCGCACCGTGCTCACCACGGTCGCATTTTTTCTGGCGCTGCTCGCCGCAACGAGGCATGCGGGAAGAACACCAACCCACTGAACTGCAATGGCTTCTCTTTCCAGAGCACCGGCCGCCAATGCGATTGATGGCTGACGGACGCCGATAGGAGCGAACCCGGACCAGGCGCAATGCCGGGTTTTCTTTTTTGTTCACAGTATCTTGATTAGCCGTTGTACTAGGCGCAGACTTCGATTCCGCGTGCTGCGGCCAGTACAACAATAAGACAAAGCTTAAACAGCATCTATTTGCACATAACTTGCCCGGCACAGTCAAACGTTCATCGGAGCATCGGCGCGATCTTAGGGAACACGCGAAGGATGTTGCGAACTTTAAAAATGCGAAGCGCAGGCGCGAAATCCGCATCGGTTTTCCCATGATGCTTCAACGATTTTGCTTGGGGAGGCAAAAGCATGAGTGAATTGATCTTCTACACCAACCCCATGTCGCGCGGACGCATCGCGCGATGGATGCTTGAGGAAGTGGGCGTTCCTTACAGAACGGAAATACTGGGCTTCGAGACCTCGATGAAATCGCCCGCCTACCGGCTGATAAATCCGATGGCGAAGGTGCCCGCCATCAAACACGGCGATACCATCGTTACCGAGGCGGCAGCGATCTGCGCCTATCTTGCCGATGCCTTTCCCGGTGCGAACCTTGCGCCCACACCCAAGGCGCGCGGGCTCTATTATCGCTGGATGTTCTTCGCCGCAGGCCCGCTGGAAATGGCAGCGAGCATGAAGGCGATGGGTTTCGAAGTGCCCAAGGAGAAGCTGCGCATGGCCGGCTGCGGCAGCTATGCGGATGTGATGAATACACTGGAGCGGGCCGTCAGCGAAAACCGCTTCATCGCCGGCGATCTCTTCACGGCGGCGGATGTCTATGTCGGCGCCCATGTCGGCTGGGGCCTGCATTTCGGCACCATCGAAAAACGCCCGGCCTTTCTCGATTACATGGCCCACCTCACCGACCGCCCGGCCTTCAAGCGGGCAGCACAACTAGATGAGGAAGCGGCAAAGGATTTGCAGGCGGCGGGCTGAGAGACGGGAAGACCTGCACCAACCGTCCGTGCACCGGAAGGCTTGAACCGAAAGCAAAAGGGCGGGGTAAAACCCCGCCCTTTTCAATTTACACTGGCTAGGCCGCCAGGGCCGCTGCCACCGCTTCGATGGCATCCTGCGCCTTTGCGCCATCGGGACCACCCGCCTGCGCCATATCAGGGCGACCGCCGCCGCCCTTGCCGCCAAGTGCGGCGGAAGCGGTGCGGACGATATCGACAGCGCTGAAACGGGCCGTCAGATCTTCGGTCACGGCAGCGACAGCACTTGCCTTGCCGTCTTCGGAAACGGCGATCAACAGCACGACGCCCGAGCCGAGATTGGCCTTGGCCTCATCGGCAAGACCCTTGAGGTCCTTGGCATCGATGCCGGACATGGATTTTGCCAGGAAGTTGACGCCCGCGACCTGCTTGACGTCGCTTGCGCCGGCATCCGCCGAACCGCCGCCCATGGCAAGTTTCCGGCGGGCATCGGCAAGTTCGCGCTCCAGCTTCTTGCGCTCATCGAGCAGACCTTCGACACGCGACAGTACATCGCCCGGCTGCACCTTCAGCGAAGAAGCGAGCGCCTTCACACGCTCATCCTGTTCGGCCAGATAGGCAAGCGCGCCCTGCCCGGTCACGGCTTCGAGACGGCGCACGCCCGCACCGACGGCGCTTTCGCCGAGAATGCGAATGAGGCCGATCTGGCCGGTGGCCGCCACATGCGTGCCGCCGCAAAGCTCGACGGAATAGGGACGGTTGGCTTTTGCGCCATGCAGGCCGGTGCCCATGGAGACAACGCGAACTTCGTCGCCGTATTTTTCACCGAACAGCGCCATGGCGCCCTCGGCAATGGCGTCGTCGACGCTCATCAGGCGGGTCACGACCGGCGAGTTCTGCAGCACGATTTCGTTCGCCATTTCTTCGACGACCTTCAGCTCTTCGGCCGACATCGGCTTCGGATGCGAAACGTCGAAACGCAGGCGCTCGGGCGCAACCAGCGAACCCTTCTGGGCAACGTGTGTGCCGAGCACTTCGCGCAGCGCCTCGTGCAACAGGTGGGTGGCGGAATGGTTGGCGCGCAGACGCGAGCGGCGGTCATGATCGACCGTCAGCTGAACGGCATCGCCAACTTTCAGACCGCCCTTGGAGACCGTGCCCAAATGCACGAAGAGGCCTTCGCCCTTCTTCTGAGTATCGGAAACGGCAAAGGCGCCATTGTCGCCGGAAATCACGCCGGTATCGCCCATCTGGCCGCCGGATTCGCCATAAAACGGCGTCTGGTTGACGACGACCTGCACCGTCTCACCATCGGCAGCGCTATCCACCGACTTGCCGTCCTTGACGATTGCCTGGATGACGCCTTCGGCGGTTTCGGTGTCGTAACCGAGAAATTCGCTCGCACCGAGCTTTTCCTTGAGCTCGAACCAGACGGTCTCGGTCGCCTTGTCGCCGGAACCGGCCCAGTGCGAGCGGGCTTCGGCCTTCTGGCGCTCCATCGCATCGGTGAAGCCGGAAATATCGACGCCGATTTCGCGGGCGCGCAGCGCATCCTGCGTCAGGTCCAGCGGGAAACCATAGGTGTCGTAGAGCTTGAAGGCGGTCTCGCCATCCAGCATGTCGCCCTTGTGCAGCGTCGACGTCGCATCGGAAAGCAGCGACAGGCCGCGTTCCAGCGTCTTGCGGAAACGGGTTTCTTCAAGCTTCAGCGTCTCGGAAATCAGCGCTTCGGCACGGACCAGTTCCGGATAGGCGCGGCCCATCTGCTGCACCAGCGCCGGCAAAAGCTTGTAGATCAGCGGCTCACGCGCGCCGAGAAGTTCGGCATGGCGCATGGCGCGGCGCATGATGCGGCGCAGAACATAACCGCGACCTTCGTTCGACGGCAGGACGCCATCGGCGATCAGGAAGGCGGACGAGCGCAGGTGGTCGGCGATGACGCGGTGGCTGGCGCGCTTTTCGCCTTCGGCCGGAACGCCGGTCGCTTCCACGGAAGCGGAAATCAGCGCGCGGAACAGGTCCGTATCGTAATTGTCATGCTTGCCCTGCAGCAGCGCCGAAATGCGCTCAAGACCCATGCCGGTGTCGATCGACGGACGCGGCAGGTCGATGCGCTCTTCCTTCGTCAGCTGCTCATATTGCATGAAGACGAGGTTCCAGATTTCGATGAAACGGTCGCCATCTTCTTCCGGCGAGCCGGGCGGGCCGCCCCAGATATGATCGCCATGATCGTAGAAGATTTCCGAACACGGACCGCAGGGGCCGGTATCGCCCATCGCCCAGAAATTGTCGCTGGTCGGGATGCGGATGATACGGTCGTCAGAGAAACCGGCGATCTTCTTCCAGAGGTTAAAGGCCTCGTCGTCGGTGTGGTAGACGGTGACCAACAGGCGGTTGCGGTCGATGCCGAATTCCTTGGTGATCAGGTTCCAGGCGTGGGTGATCGCCTCTTCCTTGAAATAATCGCCGAAGGAGAAATTGCCGAGCATTTCGAAAAACGTGTGGTGACGGGCGGTATAACCGACATTGTCGAGGTCGTTATGCTTGCCGCCGGCACGCACGCATTTCTGCGCCGAGGCGGCCGTGGAATAGGGACGGCTTTCAAGACCGGTGAAGACGTTCTTGAACTGCACCATGCCGGCATTGGTGAACATCAGTGTCGGATCGTTGCGCGGCACCAGCGGGCTGGAGGGCACGATCTCGTGTCCGTTCTTCTTGAAGTAGTCGAGAAAGGTCGACCGAATTTCATTCACACCGCTCATGCCCACACACCGCTCACAGCTGGAGTCCATCACTTCCACCCCGAAGGATGGCTATATTGCAAAATCACTGGCTTTTATCGTCCGCACCCGGCCCTGTCCAGCCATGGAGGCCCGCGAAGGCGCGCCGACAAACAAAAAGGGCCATGCGAGGCAAATCGCACGGCCTTTTTGTTATGCCAATTCATATCGAGCGCAGCAGCCGGGCGGAGAACACGCCGCAGCTTTACCCAAATCAGCCGTCGTCACCGTCGCTGTCACCGGCTTCCGGGCCGCCATTCTGCAGGAAGCGGTCGGCGATCAGGCCGGCATTCTGGCGCAGCGCCAGTTCGATCTCATTGGCCGTTTCCGGATTGTCGCGCAGGAACATCTTGGCGTTTTCACGCCCCTGCCCCAGACGCTGGCTGTTATAGGAGAACCATGCACCCGACTTCTCGACAATGCCGGCCTTAACGCCGAGATCGACAAGCTCGCCGGTCTTGGAAACGCCTTCGCCATACATGATGTCGAATTCCACCTGCTTGAAGGGCGGCGCCATCTTGTTCTTGACGACCTTGACGCGCGTCTGGTTGCCGACAACCTCTTCGCGCTCCTTGACGGAGCCGATGCGGCGAATGTCAAGACGAACGGACGCATAGAACTTCAGAGCGTTACCGCCCGTCGTCGTTTCCGGCGAACCGAACATGACGCCGATCTTCATACGGATCTGGTTGATGAAGATCACCATGCACTTCGACTTGGAGATCGACGCGGTCAGCTTGCGCAGCGCCTGGCTCATCAGACGGGCCTGAAGACCCGGCAGGCTGTCGCCCATCTCGCCTTCAATTTCCGCCCGCGGCGTCAGCGCCGCAACGGAGTCGACGACCAGCACGTCGACCGCGCCGGAACGCACCAGCGTATCGGTAATTTCCAGCGCCTGTTCGCCCGTGTCGGGCTGCGAGATCAGAAGGCCCTGCAAATCCACACCGAGCTTGCGGGCATAGACCGGATCGAGCGCATGTTCGGCGTCCACGAAGGCGCAGATGCCGCCCTTCTTCTGGGCTTCGGCAATGGTCTGCAATGCCAGCGTCGTCTTGCCCGAGCTTTCCGGGCCATAAATTTCAATGATGCGCCCCTTCGGCAGACCGCCGATGCCGAGCGCGATATCCAGGCTGAGCGAACCCGTCGAAACGGTCTCCACTTCAACCACGTTTTCATTGGAACCGAGCTTCATGATCGATCCCTTGCCGAACGACCGTTCGATCTGGGAGAGCGCCGCTTCCAGTGCCTTGCTTTTATCCACCGATTTATCCTCTACGAGACGCAAAGAATTTTGTGCCATCCGAACCACCTTTAGGTTATTGAAGCCGCACAGGCAATGAAGCAGTATGGAAACGGTATGTACTCTATTTGTTCTCATTTCGCAAGGCTGAGCCAGCATATTGAAAACAAATAGCGATAAGTCGTTTGTTCTGCTTTCGTTTTTCCGTGCCCGGCCCATGGCCGCAAACCGGATGCGAGGTCAGGAAGACGTCAGTTTAGGCCGAATCGTCCGGTCTTTCCATCCGCCAAAGAGGGAAACGCAAGCGTGAAGAAAATACTCGTTCTGGGCGGCGCGCATATCGACAGGCGCGGCATGATCGAGACTGAGACGGCGCCCGGCGCGAGCAACCCTGGCTCCTGGATGGAAGAGGCCGGCGGCGGCGGTTTCAACGCCGCGCGCAATCTTTCCCGCCTCGGTTTTCAGGTCCGCATCATCGCCCCACGCGGCGGCGACGCGACCGGTGAGGCGGTGGCGGAGGCCGCACGGCAGGCGGGCGTGGAAGACACGCCCTTCACCTTCCTCGACCGCCGCACGCCAAGCTACACCGCCATTCTGGAGCGTGACGGCAATCTGGTCATCGCGCTGGCCGATATGGACCTCTATAAGCTCTTCACCCCGCGCCGCCTCAAGATACGCGCCGTGCGCGAGGCGATCACGGCGAGCGATATCCTGCTCTGCGACGCCAATCTGCCGGAAGACACGCTGACGGCGCTCGGCCTCGTCGCCCGCGCCTGCGAGAAACCGCTGGCGGCCATCGCCATATCCCCCGCCAAGGCGGTGAAGCTGAAAGCGGTGCTCGGCGATATCGACATTCTCTTCATGAACGAGGCGGAAGCCCGCGCGCTGACCGGCGAAACGACGGCCAATGTCCGCGACTGGCCCGACATCCTGCGCAAGGCCGGGCTTGCCGGCGGCGTCGTCACCCGCGGCGCAAGCGAGGTGGTGGCCTTCAGCAGGAGGGAGACGGCGATCCTCCATCCGCCCCTCATCCGCGAGGTGAAGGACGTGACCGGCGCGGGCGACGCGATGGCGTCGGGTTATCTCGCCGCCATCGCCGAGGGAAAGACGATTGCGGAAGCGTTGAGGCAAGGCGCGGCGGCAGCGGCCATCACCGTGCAGTCACCCTTCGCCACCTCCCACGAACTATCAAAAGACAGTGTCGAAGCCATGTTGGGGCTTGTTCCCCGGGCTGAAATGCTGGCATGAACCCGCTTTTAAAAACTGGAACAGATGAAATGACCCGCCCTATCTCCCCGCTCCTGCCCATCGTCTATTCTCAGGAAGTCGCCGCCGCCAAGCAGCGCGGTGCGCCGATCGTGGCGCTTGAATCGACCATCATCACCCACGGCATGCCCTATCCCGGCAATATCGAGATGGCGGAAAGCGTCGAACAGATCATCCGCGATCAGGGTGCGGTTCCGGCCACCATCGCGGTCATTCACGGCACCCTGCATATCGGCCTTGAGAAGGACCAGCTCGAGGCGCTGGCCCAGACCACCGACGCCATGAAGGTCTCGCGCGCCGATATCGCCTTTGCGATCGCCGAGCGCCGCACCGGCGCCACCACGGTGGCCGCCACCATGATCGCCGCCGCCCGCGCCGGCATCCGCGTTTTCGCCACCGGCGGCATCGGCGGCGTGCACAAGGGTGCGGAAGAGACCTTCGACATCTCCGCCGATCTGACCGAGCTTGCGAAGACCGGCGTGATCGTCGTCTGCGCCGGCGCCAAGGCCATTCTCGATATTCCGAAGACGCTCGAGGTTCTCGAAACCAATGGCGTGCCGGTCGTCACTTTCGGCTCGGAAGAGTTCCCGGCTTTCTGGTCGCGCTCCTCCGGCCTGCCGAGCCCGCTCTCGCTCAACAGCCCGGCGGCAATCGCCAATTTCCAGACAACCCGCGAACAGCTCGGCATCGATGGCGGCATGCTGGTGGCCAATCCCGTGCCGGAAGAGGATGAAATTCCGCGCGAGGAGATGGAAATCTACATCAACCGCGCCATCTCCCACGCCGAGCGCGACGATATCACCGGCAAGGAAGTCACCCCCTACCTGCTTGGCGACATCTTCCGCCTGACGGATGGCCGCAGCCTGGAAACCAATATCGCGCTGGTGCGCAACAATGCGCAGTTGGCTGCGGAGATTGCGGTGGCGCTGAACTAACCGCCGGGGTTGGGATCATCCTCAAGTTTGCGGGTGACGGCAGGGTTCGAAAACCTCTCCTCCGTCATGCCGGACTAGATCCGGCATCCAGCCACGGCGCGTCTGCGCCGTGAAAGAGTCTTTCGTGATCAAGGACTTGATCACGCTGGACCCCGGATCTGGTTCGGGGTGACGGATTGCGGATGATCAAGCTTTGCCAAACGCCTCGGCGCTGGGGACATCGTAAGCAACAAAAAGGCCCGGAGAGCTTGCGCTTCCGGGCCTTTGTTTTTCCTGTCGAACCCGATCAGTTCTGGGCGACCGGCTTCACCAGCGGCGTCACGCGGCGGATGGTGACGCGGCGGTTCTGCTGTTCCGGGCCGAGCGTCTGGACCTTCAGATAACGCTCGCCATAGCCTTGCGTCGCGAGGTTTTCCGGCGGAATGCCGTAAACATCGGTCAAGACATTGGCGACGGAAGCGGCGCGCTCGTCGGAAAGAACGAGGTTGCTTTCATCCGAACCGACGGCGTCGGTATGGCCCTCGATCAGGAAGGTTTCACCCGGGTTCTTGTCCAGCGCCTTGTTGATCGCATCCGCCACCTTGCGCAGCGAACGGGCCTGCGTCATCGGGATTTCGGCGCTGCCGGTGGCGAAGGTGATGGTATCGAGGTCGATACGGCGCACCTTGTCGCGGATACGGGCCGAATAACGCACTTCATCCAGCGAATAGACACGCTCCACCGGCTCGACCGGCGGCTGTTCCAGGAAGCGGTAATAATCGCGGTCCGGATCGCTCGAGGTGTCGATGATGTAGTCCGTCACGGGAATGCGCAGGCGCATCGGCGGCAGGTCGAGGCCCGGATCGCGATAGACGTAGTCGCGGTCGGGATCTTCCATCAGCTCCGGCGCATAGAACAGCACATATTCGCGGCCGCGATCGTCGATGCGCGAGCGCTGGATCACGTCGCCATAACGGTTGCGGATCGTCACCACCTGCGTTCCGTCACGGCGCTCCACGGTTTCGCGGACACGGCCGCCGGGCAGACGCTCGTAATAGGGCTCGCCGCCATCGCGGATGAAGCGCTGGTTGTCGTCGCCGCGCACCACGACACGGTCGCCGAATTGCAGGATGATCGGCGCATCGCGGTCGCGATCACGCGGACGGCCTTCGCGCGGCTGCCATTCGCGCACGCCTTCCGGCCGCTCATATTGCGGGCGACGGTCGACACGCTCACCCTGCTGCGAGGTGATGGCTTCCATCTTGACGGGCGGCGGCGGGGCCTTGCCTTCGGCGGCGCCGGCGCGCTGCGCCTCCGCGTCGGAGGTCGGAACCTTCACGTCACCGGCCTGCTCGCGTTCGCGACGGCGTTCCTCGCGGGTCTGGCGGTTGCCGGAGCGTTCCACTTCCTTGTCGCTGTCAAGAACGGCGGCGCCCTTGTCGACCGGCAGAATGACGGTATCGGCGGTCTTGGACGGGTCCTTGGCGATTGCCTTGGCCTTGTCCAGCTCTTCCTTCGTCATCGGCGGCGCTTCCGTCTGCGGAACAGCAACCTGATTGGGAACGGCTTCGCCGGCCGGCGCCTGTCCGGTCGTCGTACCGCTCGGCGGCGGCGTCGGCGCGCCTGGCAGCGGGGCTGCGGGTTCGGTTCTGCCCTGACCCTCTACCGGCGGCTGTTCCGAAGGCTGACGGCCCGGTGCGGGGTTGGGCTGGGCTTCAGGTGCCGGCGGACGCGCAGGCGTCGGCGCTTCGGTCGGAACCGGTGCTTCCTTCGCGGCGGGCTCGGGGGCGGCCGGCTTTTTCTCCGGAACGGCTTTTTCGGCCGGCTCGGCTTTCTGTTCCGGGGCCTTTTCCTCTACCGGCGGCTTTTTGGCGGGTGCCGGTTCGCGGGGCTTGGCCGGCTCGCCGGCATTTTCAGGGCGTGCCGCGGGCTCCTGCTCGGCAGCAGGTTCCTTCGCGCGCTCCTTGCGGGGACGCTCGGGACGCTGCTCGCCCTCACCTGCGGGCTGCTCGGCCCGTTCCGGCTTGCGCGGACGTTCCTTCGGCTGCTCTTCGGCAGGTGCGGCTTCGGGTGCGGCCTCGCGCTGCGGCTCCTGCGCGCGTTCGGGTTTGCGGGGACGCTCCTGCGGCTGCTCGGCCGGCGCGGGCTCCGGGCGGGCCTCACGCTGCTGCGGTTCCCGCTGGGGTTCGGGCTGCGGCTCCCGTTGCGGCTCAGGGCGCGGTTCGGCAGGCGCGGCTTCGCGCTTGGGCTCCGGTTCGCGCTGCGGCTCCGGCGCACGCTCCTGTCGTTGCGGCTCGGCCTGCGGCTGCTCCTCTTCGGCCTGCTTGCGACGCTTGCGCAGTTCCTCTTCCGGGTTCGGTTCTTCCGGCTGCGCCTGCGCCAGAATCACCTGACCGGTCGCAGCATCGCCGGGAAGCCCCTGCGACACGGGCGTCTGCGCCCGCGCAGCACCGGCAAAACCGGCCGCGGCCGGCTCCACCGCAATCGCCAGCGACATGAGGGGGAAAACCACCCCCGTCAGCAATGTGTTCTTCTTCAGCATCGGTGTTTCCTCATCTGCCATTATTGGTCGCCAGTCTTGCGACATCTTGATTCCGGCTGCGCGTGCAGGCGCTGGTCAACGCCTCGCACACACTTCGGTTCCCATGATGGACAAAGCCTTCTGTACCGGAAATGAACAGATCAAGGCGTTTTCGTGGAAGCTCTGCGGCACAATCGCGGTCACTAATATTGCAGTTGCATTTTTTGACCAACCGGATGAATAATCGCATCCGCGCTGAAGGCCACAGGCGGTATCATCCGCTGCGCCCTGCGCTCATGGCGTCCGCACTGAAAACAACAACAGACCGCGGATGAACGACCAAAAGAGAGGATCGAAATGCCTATTTCCACCCGTCTGCTCGCAGCCGTATCGATTGCCGCCATCTCGCTGTTTTCAGGTGCTGCCCTCGCGCAGGACAAGATCGTCATCGGCACCGAAGGCGCCTATCCGCCCTTCAATAATCTCGAAGCCGACGGCACGCTGACCGGCTTCGACATCGACATCGCCAAGGCGCTGTGCGAACAAATGAAGGCCGAATGCACCTTCGTCACCAATGACTGGGACGGCATCATCCCCGCCCTTCAGGCCAAGAAGTTCGACGCCATCATCGCGTCCATGTCGATCACGCCCGAGCGTCTCGAGAAGGTCGACTTCTCCAAGAAATATTACAACACCCCGCCGGCCATCGCCGTGCCGAAGGATTCGCCGATCAAGTCCGTCGAAGACCTAAAGGGCAAGTCGCTCGGCGCGCAGGGTTCCACCACCCACTCCAATTATGCCGAAAAGCACTTCCCCGATGCCGACGTGAAGATGTATCCGACCGCCGACGAATATAAGCTCGACATCGCCAATGGCCGTATCGACGCCGTCATCGACGATATCGTCGTGCTGTCGGAATGGCTGAAGACGGATGCGGGCGCCTGCTGCAAGATCCTGACGCCGCTCAAGGTCGATCCCGAGATCAACGGCAATGGCGCAGGCATTGCTGTGCGCAAGGGCGACACGGCGCTGGCTGACAAGTTTACGGCCGCAATCGCCGGTATCCGCGCCAGCGGCAAGTATCAGGAGATCAACAAAAAATACTTCGATTTCGACGTTTACGGCGATTAAGCCGGTTCGATCTGTTGAAATCTCGTGGCGGAAGGCTTGCCCTTCCGCCATTTTTGTTTGAAAACGTCACGATAACAATCACGGCGGCTTAAGACCGCAGGGGAAAATTGGCATGAGCGGAGCATTTTCCGCCATAGGTGCGTTCTGGACCTATGTCTCGACACTTCTCGATCCCTTCTGCGGGCCGGTCGGTCTCTTCTCGCTTTTCGGAAACAGCACCCTGGTCGCCTGTGGCGATGCGGGATGGGGCGATGAAATCGCCTTCGGCGTCAAGGTCACCATCTCGCTGGCGCTCGCCACCCTGCCCGTCGGGCTGCTGATCGGTTTTCTCATCGCGCTCGCCGCGCAATCGGAAGAAAAATCGCTGCGGCTGGCGACCGGCATCTACACCACCATCTTCCGCGGCCTGCCGGAACTGCTGACGCTCTTCATCGTCTATTACGGCATCCAGATGCTGCTGCAATCGGTGGCCGGTTATGTCGGCATCACCGGTCCGGTCGAGATCAACGCCTTCGTGGCGGGCATGGTGGCGCTGTCCGTGGTGTTTTCGTCCTATGCGTCCGAAGTGCTGCTCTCCGCCTTCAAGGCCATACCGAAGGGGCAATATGAGGCAGGCGCGGCACTGGGGCTTTCGCGGGGCCGCACCATGGTGCTCATCATCATTCCGCAGCTGGTGAGGATCGCCCTTCCCGGCATGACCAATCTCTGGGTCATCCTGCTGAAAGACACCTCTTACGTCTCGATCATCGGCCTTGCCGATATCGTTCGCCAGACCGGCATTGCCGCCCGCGTCAGCAAGGAAGCCTTCTTCTTCTACAGCATCGCCTGCCTGCTCTACCTCATCCTCGCGCTGCTTTCCTCCATCGGCATCGGCTTCATCGATCGCTGGTCGCGCAAGTCGGAGGTAAGCCGATGAGCCATATTCAGGAACTCATTCCCCCCCGCCCCGCCCCGGCCGTTGCGGACAAGCCGCTCAATATTTCGCGCATCGTCGGCATCGCCGTCATCACGCTCTGGCTGCTGCTCGCCGCCGGGCTGATCTTCGCCATGATCGAGGGCTGGGACTGGGACAAATTCCAGCGTTACGGGCCGCGCTATATCGACGGTCTCATCACCACCATTACCCTCGTCGGCAGTTCGATCATTCTCGGCGCCATTCTTTCCGTGCCGATCGCCTTCGGCCGCATGTCGGAAAACCGCATCATCGGCGCGCTGGCCTATGCCTATGTTTACGTCTTCCGCAGCACGCCGCTTTTGGCGCAGCTTTTCCTGATCTATTACGGCCTCGGCAGTTTCCGCCAGGGACTGGAAACTGTCGGCCTGTGGTGGTTCTTCCGCGAGGCCTGGTATTGCGGCCTGTTGTCGCTCACCCTCAACACCGCCGCCTATCAGGCCGAAATCCTGCGCGGCGCGATCCGCAGCGTGCCGCGCGGCCAGCATGAGGGCGCCGCCTCGCTCGGCCTGTCGAAACTCGTCACTTTCCGCAAGATCATCCTGCCGCAGGCGCTGATCGTGGCGCTGCGTCCCTATGGCAACGAAATCATCCTGATGATCAAGGGTTCCGCGGTGGTCTCTATCGTCACGGTCTTCGACCTGATGGGCCAGACCCGCTACGCCTTTTCCCGCACCTTCGATTATCAGGCCTATCTGTGGGCCGCGATCTTCTACCTGACGATCGTCGAAACGCTGCGGCATGTCTGGGCATGGCTGGAAGCCCGCCTGACCCGGCATCTCAAGCGCTAGTCGCAACGTTGGCAGCACTCATCAATGAAGGCTGCCAACATTTTGAAAAATATAAATATTTTGTGACAACCCATGTCTTTGGCAAGCTTGGATTAACCATGACGTGTTCCCATATTCGATACAGCGGTAACGCTGTGATCGGCAATCATGGAAACGGGAACCGCCGTCATGAACAAGGACATGGAAATGATGCTGAGAGGCTACGGCCTCACCACCGCCCAGATATTTTATCGCCTGCCGGATCATCCGCTGGTTCTCCAGACCTATGTCTGGCAGGACTATGATCTTGCCCCGGACTTCCCTGAGATGCATGGCTTCCTCAAATTCTGGAAGGAAAAGCTCGATGGACCGCTGCATTCCGTCCGCTACGTGCACCGGCAGGTAATCTCGGCGCAGGAATGGCGCGCGCTCAAGGGGGAGTTCATCATCCACTGAGCCGTCGCACCACATAAGCATTGCGCCCGTCCCCGATGCAGCTTACAGCAAACCTCAACTGAAGATGCTGACGGATAAGGCGCGATGACCAAGAACCAGAAAATCGACGAAGAGGCGCTTGCCGAGGCCTATAACCGCGCGCTCGCGCTTGAAAAAGCCGGCGATGTGGACGCGGCGGTGAAGGCCTATGAAGAAGTTCTGGCCATCGATCCCGACGATCACGGTGGAGCGGCCGTTCGCATCGCCGCCATGGGCCGGGGCGAAACCCCGCCAAAGGCGCCCGACGCCTATGTCGAAACCCTGTTCGACCAGCATGCCGAAGCTTTCGAGGATATTCTTGTCGAACAGCTCGGTTATGCCGTGCCGATGATGGTGCGCCAGCGGCTGCAGACGCTGAACCTCGGCCCCTTCAAGCGCCTGCTCGATCTCGGCTGCGGCACAGGCCTCACCGGTGAAGCGCTACGCGACATGGCCGACGATATCACCGGCATCGACATTTCCGAAAACATGGTCGAGATCGCCCATGAGAAGGACCTCTACGAGACGCTCTACGTCGCCGAAGCCGAGGATTTTCTCGAGGATAATGACGACGAGCCTTTCGACATCATCACCGCCACCGATGTGCTGCCCTATCTCGGCGCGCTGGAGCCGCTGTTTTTCGGCGCCGCCGAAAACCTCAATGCCGGCGGCCTGCTGATCTTCTCGTCGGAAACCCTGCCCGAAGAAACCCTGGCCGGACGCCCCTATATGGTCGGCCCGCACCAGCGTTTCGCCCATGCGGAAACCTATGTCCGCGAAAGACTGGCCGCGACCGGTTTCGAGGTTCTCGAGGTGACCGACATCAACGTGCGCATGCAGGACGGCAATCCGACGCCCGGCCACCTGGTGATTGCCAAGCTCAAGGGCTGATGCGACATAGGAGGCTTGTGCCCCCGACGTTTCGGCAGATTTCTTCTCCCCGGCGGGGAGAAGAAACAAGCGGCACGGGCTCGCCCTATGCGGCAAGAATGGCATTTTCCTGAATCAACCTCTTAGCAACACCCGCCAGCAGGTTGAAGAGACTCACCTTTTCCGACCCGCTCAGCTCGCCTTCGGCCGCCAGACGATATCCGCCACGTTGAGTTTCTTCGGCACGATCTTCAGATCGTAGAACTCATCCGCAAGCGCCTGCTGATAGGCGATGGCCTGATCCGGAACCAGCGAAACCCGCCCGAGATCGGCGCCCGGCCGCGTCAGCGAGACCTTGGTGACATCCTCGGGAACGCCGGTGATCGACGCCAGCGACTTTGCCGTTGCATCGATATTGGCCTGCGCTTTCGCACCCACATTCGCCAGTTCCTTGAGGATCAGTGGCACGAGATCGGGATTGGCCTCCACGAAATCGCCATTGGCAAGGAAATAGCTCCACGGATCGACGATGCCTTCGGCGGTCGAAAGAACCCGCGTCGTCGGCTCTTTTTCCGCCACGGCGAAATAGGGATCCCAGATCGACCAGGCATCGATGCTGCCGCTGCGGAAGGCGGCGGCCGCATCCGGCGGGGCAAGATCGACCGGCGTAATGTCGTTCAACGTCAACCCTGCCTTTCGCAACGCCTTGACGGTGACATTATGGGCGCTGGAGCCACGCTTGAAGGCGACCTTTCTGCCTTTCAGGTCTTCCAGCGTCTTCAGCGGCGAATCTTTCTGCACAAGGATGGCCGAACCGCCGGCCGCCGCTTTGTAAGTGCCCACATAACGCAGATTGCCGCCGGCGGCCTGCGCGAAAAGCGGCGGCACATCGCCGGTTGGGCCGATATCCAGCGCGCCGGCACCCAGCGCTTCAAGAAGCGGCGGCCCGGAGGAGAATTCCGACCATTTGACCTCGATGCCGCGATCCTTCAGCAATGCTTCGAGCGCGCCCTGGCTTTTCGCGAGCGCTATCACGCCATTCTTCTGCCAGCCAATCCGCAATGTGGCGGTTGCGGCACTCGCCCGCCGGATATGCGGCAGAAACACCGCCCCGGTCGCACCTGCAATCAGTCCCAATGTTCCGCGTCGTGTAAGCATATGGATATCCCTCGCTATTCCATCCTTCGACAGTAAAAGCGTAGATATTCGAGAGATTTTATCAAAATCGCAGTTTGCGCGCAGACAGCTCCGGGAGAATTGAATGTGCGAATTTGCCACGATGGGTGGAATAGAATTGTCGTGCCCCGGCGGCGGCTACCGGGATGGACCTTCCGGCTGGATCAGCCCTTGGCGGGCCAGATCGACGGGAAAAACGACCCGCAAATGAAAATGCCCTCCCCGGCAACCGGAAGGGCATTGGTCGAAAAACTGGCCGGCGGCGGATCACTCCTCGCCGGATTTCGGATTGTCCAGCAGCATGTAGTCGAGCGGCAGCTCGGTCGTATATTTGATCTGCTCCATCGCGAAGGCGGAGGACACGTCGCGAATTTCGATCTTGGCGATCATGCGCTTGTAGAAGGCGTCATAGGCCGCGATATCGGGCACAACGACGCGCAGCAGGTAATCGACATCGCCGCTCATGCGATAAAATTCGACGACTTCCGGAAACTCGGAAACCACCTCGGAGAAACGCTTCAGCCATTCGATGGAATGGGAGGCGGTGCGGATGGAGACGAAAACCGTGACCTTCGTGTTTACCTTGACCGGATCGAGCAGCGCCACGCGCCGGCGAATAACGCCGTCTTCCTCCATCTTCTGGATACGCCGCCAACAGGGCGTCGTGGAAAGGCCGACCTTTTTCGCCAGATCGGCAACGGCCAGCGTGGAATCCTCTTGCAGAATGCGCAAAATCTTACGGTCTAGGCGATCCAATGCGTCTATCCTCCTGAATTAATTTCCTTTCAATACACTAATTTTTGCAGAAAAACAGAAAATTGTTTCACTAAAGCCGCATTTCCACATGTTGTCGCAGAACCGGCAGCAGTTCCTCGGTGAACCATGGGTTCTTTTTCAGCCAGCCGGTATTGCGCCAGCTTGGATGCGGCAGGGGAAAAATGCCGGGGCCGGAATTGGCATGGAGAAAGCCGCGCCAGTCCTGCACCGTTTCCGTCATGGTCTTGCGCCGCCTTTCACCCAGATGAAAAGCCTGCGCATATTGGCCGATGGCGAGGATCAGCTCCACCTGCGGCATCGCCATTATTACCCGCTCACGCCATTGCGGCGCGCATTCGCGCCGGGGCGGCAGGTCGCTGCCTTTTTCGTCATAACCGGGAAAACAGAAGCCCATGGGCACGATGGCGAAACGATCCGGATCATAGAATGTCTGCCGGTCGACGTTCAGCCATTGGCGCAGCCTGTCGCCCGAGGCATCATTGAACGGCAGCCCCGTTTCATGCACGCGAAGCCCCGGCGCCTGCCCGGCAATCAGGATGCGCGCCTTGGTCGACATGACGACCACCGGCCGGGGTTCGTGCGGCAGGCGATCGGCCATTCCCCTGAGCGGCTTGTCGCGACAGAGACGACAACGGGCGATTTCGCCGCGCAATACGTCCAGCCCGTCATCACACGCGCCCTTCTCTCCTTCAACCATGATCCCACCCCAGAAGATGACGGACAATGGTGAGGAAACCCGCCGCCGGCGTTTCCAGATCCGCGGCACGGTGTTCCCGCCGCCACTGCGACGGTTTCTCGAATTCTCCCGCCCAGATGCCGCGTGCCTGCCTGCGCGCCGCCGCCTGCTCGCTGGAGAACTGGAAATAACCGGATGCGACGGCAAAACCCGCCGACACCATTTCCGATGAGACATCCCTGCCGCCGGCGGAACAATAAACCAGCAGCCGCCCGTAACGGTCCCTGGAACTGCCGGAACAGGAAAAATCCACAGCCCCGGCCAGCTTTTGCAGGACACGACGCGCTTCCTCACCGCACGGCCAGCTTTCGCTGCCGCGCAGGCATGTCTGCGAAAGCTCCGGCGCATCGATGCCGAGCAGCCGGAAACGTTCCTCACCCTTCGACAGCGTATCGCCATCGATCACGAAGAAGCGGCCGCTATAGGTTTCGCTGTTGATCTGGTCGAGCTTGGCCGCGATCAGAATGCCGAGAAAAACCGTGGCGAGAAAAAGCCCGCCATCGCGAAATGCCGAAAACCGCCTGCCCTTGCCTCCATTTCGTCTCATGTAACAACAAACCCTTGTCAGAAATGGCAAACAAATCCTTTCACGGCAGCATCTTCTTAAGATTTTGCGCGTAGTCTGCAAGGGTTCATGTCACCCTGCGTTGTAACAATGAGTAAAAGCGTCAGCACGTCCACCGACAAGATCATCGTCGACCGGTCGAAAAAGCACCGCAACAAGGCGGTCTTCGACACGGTGAAGACGACGCGTGAACGCCTGCAGCAGGGGGCCGGCGCAAGCGACGCCTATGAACGCGAAATGCTGACCATGCACATCGCCGAAACCCTGCAGGGCGCGATGATCATGCCGCTTTTCATCCTGCTCGCCTCCATCATCGGCCTTTATATAACGCGCGACATCAGCCTGATCATCTGGTCGCTGATTGCGCTGAGCTTCCACGCCTTTTCCCTGCTCTTGGCCAAGCGGGCGGCAAAACAGGAAATCACGGCCGACAATCTTCAGCACTGGAAAAGTCTCTTCCTCGGCATGCAGATCCTCATCGGCTGCGCCTGGGCGATGTTTGCGCTGGCCGAACCGGTGCGCAACGACCCGACGCTCGTACTTTTCTTCAAGGGCTCGACGCTGCTGATCGCGCTTTCGCTCACCGCCATGGCCAATTTCATGCTGCGGCGGGCGACCTTCATGACCTTTTTGCCGGTGCTGGCGGCTCTCTGCATGACCTCGGCCATTTCGCGCAATCCTTTCGATGTCGGTCTCGCGCTGATGTTCGGCATGGCCATCCTCTTCTGTCATCGCATCACCAGCCGGCTTTACCAGACCAGCATCAAGCTCCTCTCCTCGCAGACGGAAAAGGACGACCTGATCGCCGAACTCGAAGTCGCCAATTCGGTGTCCGACGAGGCGCGGCGGCGCGCGGAAGAAGCCAATCTGGCGAAATCGCGCTTTCTCGCCTCCATGTCGCACGAGCTCAGAACGCCGCTCAACGCCATTCTCGGCTTCTCCGAGGTCATGTCATCAGAGGTGCTCGGCCCGCTCAACAATCCGCTCTACAAGGAATATTCCGGCGATATCCATCGCTCCGGCCAGCATCTGCTTGATCTCATCAACGAAATCCTCGACCTGTCGCGCATCGAGGCCGGCCGCTATGACCTCAACGAAGAAGCGATCTCGATGCTGGAAATTGCCGAGGATTGCATCGGCATGATCCAGCTCCGCGCCCGCGCCAAGAACATCAAAATTTCCCAGCAGTTCGAAAACAGCCTGCCGCAGGTCTGGGCCGATGAGAAATCCATCCGCCAGGTCATCCTCAATCTGCTGTCCAACGCCGTGAAATTCACGCCGCAGGGCGGCGAAATCCTCGTGAAGGCGGGCTGGACGGCAGGCGGCGGCCAATATGTCTCGATCAGGGATAACGGACCCGGCATTCCCGAAGATGAAATTCCCGTGGTGCTGTCCGCCTTCGGTCAGGGATCGATCGCGATCAAGAGCGCCGAACAGGGAACCGGCCTTGGCCTGCCCATCGTTCAGGCCATTCTCGCCAAGCATGACGGCCAGTTCATCCTGAAATCGAAACTGCGCGAGGGCACCGAAGGCATCGCCATCCTGCCAGCCAAACGCGTGCTGCAAAGCCTGCCGGCCGTGGAAGAAACCCACGCCATCCAGCCGCGCCGCCGGTCCTTCGCTTGAGGAATTTCCAGGAAAAGTGGCCCCCGGGTTTTCCGTCCTGAAATGCCTTGAGGCTTAGAACTTCAGAAGAACAGCGTCGTTACCAGCGAATACAGCACGAAAAATCCGTTCGCCATCAACAGGCAGAAGACGGCAAAGGAGCCGAGGTCCTTGGCGTGCCGCCCGACCGAGGAGATTTCCGGCGAAATGCGGTCCACCAGCTCTTCGATGGCGGTATTGAGCGCTTCCACCGAAAACAGCAACAGCATCAACACCGTAAAGACGAGAAGATGGGCAAAGGGTGCGCCGACGATCAGAAGAAGGGCAAGCCCGACGCCGAAGGCGAGAACCTCATGCCGGAACGCCGCTTCCTGCCACAGCCGGCCAAGCCCCTGCACGGAATAGCGCGCCGCGGCAAAAAGATGCCGCCAGCCTTTTTCCTTGCGAAAGGCGGGTTCCGGTTGCTTCTTTTGCGGCGTCACGTCCATCTTCAGCCTCAATGGTCGGTGCGGGAGCTGATGCGGGTGTCCACACCCGCCGCTTCGAATGTCGCCATGCCGGAATGGCAGGCGGCGGCGGCCTTGACGATGCCGGCGGCAAGCGCTGCCCCCGTGCCTTCGCCGAGCCGCATGCCAAGCGCCAGAAGCGGCGTCTTGCCGAGCTTTTCGATGGCGGCCAGATGCCCGGGCTCACCCGAGACATGGCCGATCAGGCAATGGTCGAGCGCCGCAGGATTGGCGGCCTTGAGGAGAGCGGCAGCGGCCGTCGCCACATAACCGTCGATCAGCACGGGAATGCGCTGCACGCGGGCAGCAAGGATGGCGCCGGCAATCGCTGCGATCTCGCGTCCGCCGAGACGGCGCATGATCTCCAGCGGATCGGACAGATGATCCTTGTGGAACTCCACCGCTGCCTTCACCGCCGCGATCTTGCGGGCCATGACTTCGCCTTCCGAACCGGTCCCCGGACCGGTCCATTCTTCCGCCGTGCCGCCATAAAGCGCGAGATTGATCGCCGCCGCAATGGTGGTGTTGCCGATACCCATTTCGCCGACGCAGAGAAGATCGGTGCCGCCGGCAATCGCCTCCATGCCGAAGGCCATGGTGGCGGCGCAGTCGCGCTCGGAAAGCGCGGGCTCGCAGGTAATGTCGCCGGTCGGGTAATCGAGCGCCAGATCGAAGATCTTCAGGCCAAGATCGTTTGCAACGCAGATCTGGTTGATCGCCGCACCGCCTGCCGCGAAATTTTCCACCATCTGCTGGGTCACGGATGTCGGATAGGGCGTAACGCCGTGCCGGGTAACGCCATGATTGCCGGCGAAGATCGCCACCAGCGGGCGGGTGACGGCCGGAGAACGGCCGGACCATGCCGCTAGCCACATGGCGATTTCTTCGAGACGTCCGAGCGAACCGGCAGGCTTGGTCAGCTGCGCATTGCGCTCCTTGGCCGCCACAAGCGCGTGCGTATCCGGGCCGGGAAGCTCGCGCAGCAGCGCGCGGAAATCGTCGAAGGGCAATCCGCTCATGCTCATGATATCTGTCTTTCTCGTCGTCGGGTTGGCTGTCGCATCGGCTCATGCGTCCGGAACTTGTGTTTTCCGGCAAATCGGTCTTTGTTGCGCCTCTCATAATCGCGGATGCGCCGCGGAACAACCGGAAATGCAGCGACTGCAACGGAGAGAGCATGAAGGCCGGGGATTTTATAACAGATGTCATGCATTCCCTCGCCTTTCTGAGCCGCCTGCCCGTTCCCTCGCGGTTTTTCGATGATGCCGACGGCGTGTCGATGCGCCGCACCGCCCGCGCCTTTCCCGCCGCCGGCCTGCTGATCGCCCTGCCCGCCGCTTTCCTTATTGTGGTTTTCGCAGCCTTCGACGCCTCTCCGCAGCTCACCGGCTGGCTCGTCATTGGCCTGACGGCGCTCATCACGGGGGCTCTGCATGAAGACGGTCTGGCCGACATGGCCGACGGTTTCGGCAGCGGCAAGGAGAAGGCGCGCATGCTTGAGATCATGAAGGACAGCCGGATCGGCAGCTATGGCACTATTGCCATGATCCTGTCCTTCGCGCTTCGCGCCACCGCACTCGCCTCGCTCATTGAGACGCTGCCGGCAAAAACCGCCGCCGCCGCCCTGATCGCCGCACTTGTCCTGAGCCGCGCCCTGATGGTGTGGCACTGGCAGTCCCTGCCTGCCGCCAAAACCTCCGGCATCGCCGCCGGCGCCGGCCAGCCAGGCTCAAGCGAGCGCAACATCGCGCTGGTGATCGGGCTGCTGCTTTTCACACTCTTCACGCTGCACGCCCTGCCGCTTCTGTCGATTGCCCTCGTGCTGGCGGCAGCCTTTCTGGCGGCCGTCCTTTTCGGCAGGCTCTGCGACAGCAAGATCGGTGGCCATACCGGCGACACCATCGGCGCCTGCCAGCAGATCACGGAGATCGTTACCCTCATCGCCCTTGCCCTTGCGGCGTGACGGCCTGATATAAATCATCATGGAAACACCCTGCATTCATATCTGCCGCCTCGATGAAACCAGCAGCCTCTGCATCGGCTGCGGACGGACGCTGGATGAAATCGGTGGCTGGACGGGGTATAGCGACGAGAAGCGCCGCGAAATCATGCGGTTGCTGCCGCAAAGACTGGCAAACCTGCCCGAGACCGCCAAGGAGACGCATACCGCATGAACAGGCTGACCATCGTTCTCCTCCTGCTGGCCGTCGGCCTTGGCCTGCTTCTCATCAATCACGACGGCGGCCGAACGCTCGGCATCGACAATGATCAATTCGCCCACGTGCTTTATCTTCTGCCCATTGCCGGCCTATTATCCGCCGGCATTCTGGCGGGAAGACGCGGCAGTTTCGGCACCGTCATCCGCCAGCTCGCCGTCTGGCTCGTCATCATTCTCGGCCTCGTCTCGCTCTATCTCTATCGCTACGACCTGCAATCCTTCGGAGACCGGCTGCTGGGCGGCCTGATGCCCGGCCGCGCCGTGGTGGTGACGACAGCCGGCGGCGAACAGGAAATCGTCCTGCACAAATCGATGAGCGGCCATTTCGAAGCGAATGTCGGCGTCGAGGGCAAGACGATCCACATGTTGGTCGATACCGGTGCAAGTTCCGTGGTGCTCGCCAATGCGGATGCGACCGCAATCGGCATCGACACCGCAAATCTCCGCTATACCGTACCGGTGATGACCGCGAATGGCCGCACGGCGGCAGCACCCGTCACCCTTTCGGAAATCAGCATTGGCCCGATCATGCGACGCAACATCCCCGCCCTCGTCGCGCAGGATGGCCAATTGGGCCAAAGCCTGCTCGGCATGAGCTTCCTGTCGACGCTCGGTTCGCTGCAGATGCAGACCGATGAATTGCGATTGCGGGATCGGTAAGCTGCTCTCGGAGAAGGCACCTTATCTTGCGATCAAACGCCCCCATCACAATATATGTGAAGTAACGAGGAAAGGGTTGATCAACGCTGACCCGCTGAAGCAGTGGCTTATCTCGAAAAATACCGCCACCTCGGCAAATCATTGACAGGCCGCATTGACCATGAGACAAGATTACATATTCAACGCAGGAGTTCTCAACATGATCGGTCCAGATCCTATCCTACTTTGATCTAAACGTCCTTCCACTGTAGAGAAGCGAAGCGTCGAACTATGGTTTCGGCGCTTTTTGGTTTTTTGAGATGCCCGGCGAACGGATTTTTCGCTTTAGTTTGTATCCCCTGTATTTTCCTTCCATTGTCTGCAAAAGCTTCTCGCCGGTTTTCTTTGCCTCTTCCGCGTGCTCGTAGAGGCTACGAATGGCACTCTCCCGACCCTCGAGTGAAATATTGGTGAAACTCTTACGGTATATTCCATCTATCTTGGCGCGGATTTTATCCAGAACACCATAGAAATAGACGACATCGCCAATATACTCTCTTCCAGTGGCCGATATGGAATCGATATTCTTCAGATAAAAATGGGTGTGACGCGCATCTGTAATATGCGGGACGAAATCTTTGTTTTCCTTGATGCGTTCCCTGAAAGTCACATAGGAAATAGGTGCGGCAAGGAAGATCGCCATATCGGCTGTATTAAAGTCGATTTCCGCATACAGGGACCGAATGAATTTCTCTTTTTCTCGCGATTTTTTCCAGAATCCTACGCCCACCGCTACAAATTGTCCAAGTATCCACAGCGTGAACGCTGTAGAAGCCGCGACCAACGCGGCAAGCAATTGCGGGCTTTCAGATATTTGCTGCGTCGCTGACATGCAACAATTCCCTTAAATATAAGAAAATACATATTGCGATAATGACAATATAAAAATCACAAGACGCCAATATTAACAACATAAATACGATACTTCAGATGGCGAACTGGCCAAGATTGCGCCGCCAATATCAAATCGGTCTCGATAGAAAAACACAGTAGGAACTCGACCTGAAACGGGCGGAACTAAAATGCTCGTAGAAACGCCTTTCCAAGAGATTTCTTTCTGCCCGGCACCCGCCCAACGAACCATTGCCCCTTGATTCCTTCCCATTTGATAATTTATGTTGGTTCTGTTCTCAGGGCGGGGTGCAATTCCCCACCGGCGGTATCGGGATTTTTCCCGGAGCCCGCGAGCGCTTCCGGTCTCCAAAGCCGGAAGGTCAGCAGATCCGGTGAGAGGCCGGAGCCGACGGTATAGTCCGGATGGAAGAGGACAAGGCATAGGACGCCCGCGCGTGAGCGGGCTTCGAATTGCATTGTTCGCCCAAGGGATATTTGGCGCTTCTCGAAGCGCGAAAATGCCGCAAAACGGCATAACCCTTGAAAGGCTTGAAAGAAAATGACCATTGCCAAAATTGAAGACGCGATCGAAGCCATTTCCCGTGGTGAGATGGTGATTGTGGTTGACGACGAAGACCGCGAAAATGAAGGCGATATCATCGCCGCCTCCGACAGCATCACCCCACAGCAGATCGCCTTCATGATGAACCATGCGCGCGGGCTGATCTGCGTCGCCATGCCGGGCGAGCGTCTCGATGCGCTCGATATTCCGCTGATGGTGTCGCGCAACACCGAATCCCTCAAGACGGCCTTCACCGTCTCGGTGGACTATATTCCGGGCACCACCACCGGCATTTCCGCCGCCGACCGCGCAAAGACAGTGCGTGCGCTGGTATCGGAAGAATCGCGCCCGGAAGATTTCGCCCGCCCCGGCCACATCTTCCCGCTGCGCGCCAACCCGCACGGCGTTCTCGGCCGCACCGGGCACACCGAAGCAGCTGTGGACCTCTGCCGCCTCGCCGGCAAATATCCCTGCGGCACCATCTGCGAAGTCGCCAATGACGACGGCACCATGGCCCGCCTGCCCCAGCTCGAAGTCTTCGCCGAACGCCACGGCCTGCTGGTCGTGACGATCAAGGACCTTGTTGCTTACCTCAAGGGCGAGGTTGTCGAGGAAGTCGCGCAGAAGCAGGTCGCTTGAGCTGCTGCTCGCGGTGTGAATACAAAAACGCCCGGCGCAAGCCGGGCGTGATGCCTGTGAAACCGTCTGGTCCTCTTCCGTCATGCCGGACTTGATCCGGCATCCAGCCACGGCGCGTCTGCGCCGTGAGAAGAGTATTTTGCGATCAAAGACTTGATCGCGCTGGACCCCGGATCAAGTCCGGGGTGACGGAGGGAAAAGCCGCGTCAGCCTGACCCATAGGTCTGGCGCGCCCCATCATCCACCTCAGCGCTACCGCGTCGAAAACCCTACCAGCAGCAGAAACCACCATCCACCAGTAGATCCACGCCCGTCACGAAGCTCGCCGCATCGGAGAGCAGGAAGATCGCCGGACCGACCATCTCATCGACGCCCGCCATGCGCTGCATCGGCGTCTGTTCTTCGAAGAGCTTCGTCTGGTGCACCATTTCCGGCCGCGTGTTCATCGGCGTCGCCGTGTAACCGGGCGAGATGGTGTTGACGCGGATGCCGCGACCCACCCACTCCATCGCCATGGATTTCGACATGTGGATGACACCCGCCTTCGAGGCATTGTAGTGGCACTGCATCAGCCCGCGATTGACGATGACGCCGGACATGGAGGCGATGTTGACGATTGCGCCGCGCCCGTTCTTCAGCATGGCATTGGCTTCCGCCTGGCAGGACAGGAAAACGCCCTTCAGGTTTATGTCCATCATCGTCTGGAACTGGCTTTCCTCCATCTCCTCGGCAGGATTGGCATTGGCGATGCCGGCCGCATTGACGGCGAGTGAAAGCGCGCCAAGCTCCGCCTCAGTACGCGCAACCGCATCGGTTAACGCCTCTTTGCTGGTCACGTCAGCGGCAATCTGGATCGACTTGCGCCCGGCCTTGGCGATGAAATCGGCCGTCTGCGCTAGGCCGTCATCGGTGCGGCGGTCAAGCAGCGCGACATTGGCGCCGGACTGGGCAAGCCCCATGGCGATCCGCTGGCCGATGCCGGAACCGGCGCCGGTGACGAGCGCCACCTGGCCGGAAAGATCGAACAGTTTCGGCGCGTTGAGGGTGATGGTGGACATTTCTGTTTCCTTCTTCAGATGGTCGCCAGTTCCATGACCGAGACGTCGTTTGCTTCGTCACGGTTGAGGATGCCGGCCTGTTTTCCCTGCGCAAGCACGAGGATGCGGTTCGAAACGCCCAGCACCTCCTCGAGATCGGAGCTGACGACGATGACGGCCACGCCGCTTTTGGCCAGATCGACGATGATATCGTAAATGCCCGCCCGCGCGCCGACATCGATGCCGCGCGTCGGCTCGTCCAGCACCACCACGCGCGGATTGCGGGCAAGCCATTTGGCAATGACCACCTTCTGCTGGTTGCCGCCGGAAAGATCAGATGCCGGCTGTTCGCTACGGCCCTTCACGCCAAACTTGGCGATGGCCTCCTTGGTAAAGGCGCGCTTGATACGCGGCGTGATCCAGCCGGTGCCTACGCGGTCGAGATTGGCATAGATCAGGTTTTCGCCGATCTCGTGCTCCACCACCAGCCCCTGCAATTTGCGGTCTTCCGGCACCATGACGATGCCCTTTGCAATCGCATCCGCCGGGCTTTTCAGCGTCAGCACCTTGCCATCCAGCAGCACCTCACCCGCACTCGTCGGATCGGCGCCGGAAATGGCCCGCACCAGTTCGGTGCGTCCCGCGCCGATAAGACCGGCAATACCGAGAATTTCACCGGCGCGAACGCCGAAGCTAATGTCGCGGAAGGCATTGGTCGCGCCGGTCAGCCCCTTGACCTCCAGCACCACCTTGTCCTGCGGTTCCGGCAGCGTCGGAAACAGGCGTTCCAGCGAGCGGCCGACCATGCTTTCGACAATGGTTCGTACCGGCGTCGCGCTATCGGCGAATTCATGCACCCGCTCGCCATCGCGCAACACGACGATGCGGTCGGTGATCTGTTTGATCTCTTCCATGCGGTGAGAAATATAGATGATGCCCACGCCCTCGGCGCGCAGCTTGCGCACCTGCTCGAACAGCGCCTGCGTTTCCGCGCCGCCAAGTGCCGCCGTTGGCTCGTCGAGGATCAGAAGTTTGGCGTCCAGCGCCAGCGCCTTGGCGATTTCAATCAGCTGCTGATTGGCAGTCGAAAGACCCGCCACCTTGCGGGTCGCGGGAATGTGAAGGTTGAGACGCGCCAATTGCTGCTGGGCTCTGCGCACCATCTCGGCACGGTCGACAACGCCGTTCTTCATCGGCCAGCGGCCAATGAACACGTTTTCGGCGATGGAAAGCTCCGGCAGGAGCTTCAATTCCTGATGGATGAGGACGATACCCTTGTCTATCGCCTCTCGCGGCGAAGACGGTGCATAGGGCTGGCCGAGCCATGTCATCGTGCCTTCGGACGGCTCGCGCGAACCGGCGATGATGCCTGACAGCGTGGACTTGCCCGCGCCGTTTTCACCCAGCAGGGCCACCACTTCGCCGGGATAAACGTCGAGATCGACGTTTTTCAGGACCTCGAGCGGACCGTAACGTTTGCTGATGCCACGGAGCGAAAGAACCGGCTCGCGCATGACGGGACCTCCCAGGACATGATCGCGGCGGAGATCCGCCACAGCCTTGTGTCCAAATTGCATAAAGACAAACCAATGAATGCCCCGCGCATCCCAGCGGACGCGCGGGGCGGATGCATCAGGGATGGTTGGCGATGAAGCCTTCGACATTTTCCTTGGTGGTCAGCGTCGCATCGGAAAGCTGCACTGCCGGAACCTTCTCACCGCCGACGATCTTGACGGCCATCTCGACAGCCATGCGGCCCATCTTCTGGGTCTGCTGCGTCGCGGTCACGTCGAAGACGCCGTTCTTCAGCGCCTCAAGCGCTGCCGTATCACCATCAAAGCCGCCAACGACGATCTTCTGCGAAGGGTTGGCGACCTTGATCGCCTGCGCCGCGCCGAGCGCCAGACCGTCGGCCTGTGCAAAGACGATGGAAACATCCGGATTGGCCTGCAGCATGTTCTGCATGATCTGGAAGCCTTCATCCTGGCTCCACATGTTGGACCACTGTTCCGCAACGATCTTCACGCCGGAATTGGCCTTCACCGACTCCATGCAGCCCTTGGTGCGGTCCACTTCCGGCGTCGTGCCCTTCTGGCCGTGGATGATGACCATCTTGCCCGAACCGCCGGCCTGCTTGATGATGTAATCGCAAACCGCCTTGGCGGAGGCGACGGAATCGGTGGCGAGGAAGGTATCGCCCGGCGCGCCATCGGCATTGCGGTCGATGTTGATGACCGGAACGCCGGCGGCCTTGGCAAGCTTTACCGGAACGGTCGCGGCAGCGGCACCGGCCGGAATATAGATCAGCGCATCGATATTCTGGGTCAGCAGATCCTGGATCTGGTTCACCTGCGTCGGGCCATCGCCCTTGGCATCGACGGTGACGACTGCAATGCCGCGCGTCTTGGCTTCGGCCTCAACGGCCTGCTTGATCTGGTTGAAGAAGTTCGCCTGCAGATTGGCGACGGCAAGGCCGATCTTCTTGACTTCGGCGGCATTGGCGGAGCCGAGCGACAGGGCGAGAAGGGCAGCGGATGTCAGCAGAATGCGTGAAAATTTCATGATTATTCCTCCATTTGTTGATTGTTGACCTTCGGGCAGATCGAACCTCCTCCCCTCCGGCCGTTTATTTCACGCCTCCCCAATAAGGAGGGTCGTTTATTGCGCGGACGGCTCAGCACCGTCCGCAGGCAAATTCAGCTTCTGCGGCGGCGCAGGGTTTCAGCACCCACGGCCAGCACGATGACGACACCGATGATGACCTGCTGCAAAAAGGGAGAGACGTTGAGCAGGTTGAGGCCGTTGCGCAGCACGCCGATGATCAGCACGCCGATCAGCGTTCCGCCGATGCCGCCCGCACCGCCCGAAAGCGAGGTTCCGCCGATGACGACGGCCGCAATCGTATCCAGCTCGTAACCGAAGCCGCTGGAGGGCTGTACCGAGTCGAGACGTGCCGCAAGAACGATGCCGGCGAGACCGGCAAGAACTGCACAGGCGACATAAACGCAGATCGTCACCAGCGGCACATTGATGCCGGCAAGGCGCGCCACTTCCGGGTTACCGCCGACCGCATAGACCGTCCGGCCTTCCGAACGGAAGCGCAGGAACAACCAGGAAACCAGAACGACGACGAGCATCAAAAGCACGGTCGCTGTCAGCACGCCGAAATGGCGGTCGATTGCCAGCATCATGAACCAGTCAGGGAAACCGACAATCTGCTGTCCATCGGTGATCATGTTGGCGAGACCGCGCGCCACCGACATCATGGCCAGCGTGGCGATGAAGGCCGGCACGCGGAAGGCAGTGACGAGAATACCGACTACGAGGCCGCAGGCGGCGGACGCGATCAGCGCCAGCACGATGGCCATGCCCATCGGCATGCCCGCCACATTGGCCGTCCAGCCCATGATCATCATCGACAGCGCCAAAACCGAGCCGACAGACAGATCGATGCCGCCAAGCAGGATAACGAAGGTCATGCCGACGGCCATGATGCCGAGAACGGTGATCTGGTCGAGAATGTTGAGCCCATTGCGCAGCGACAGGAAATTCTCGCTGGCGAAGGTCAGAAACACGCAGAGCAGCAGCAGGCCCAAAAGAGGTCCGGTCGCTCCGCTCAACCAGGCAAGCGGGCTCCTGGTGTGCGTGACCCCCTCATTGCGTTCAATCGCGGACATGGCTCCTCCCGGTGACTGTCTTGCATTTTTTAAACCGATTAGAATAATTATTCATCATCGGTGAAACATGCATAAGCCAGTTTCGAGAAGGTTGTCAATAGGGCGTTAATGGCGAGGCCTGCCGTGAACAAGGACAGGCGGCTTTCAGCCTGCCGCCTCTCTACTCATTCCTGTGCTCGTCAGAGGAATCCAGTCGACGCGCGTCTGCGCGGCGGGAAGAGCCCTTTCAGCCCAAGGACTTGGGCTGACTGGATTCCT
Organism: Agrobacterium sp. CFBP 3001; assembly: GCF_027871605.1. Lineage (NCBI taxonomy): Bacteria > Pseudomonadati > Pseudomonadota > Alphaproteobacteria > Hyphomicrobiales > Rhizobiaceae > Agrobacterium > Agrobacterium sp. CFBP 3001. Next base: position 5,466 of record NZ_JAQAHD010000029.1, on the reverse strand, counting down.
GTGACAAGCACAGGAATGAGGGCTGTGGAGATGCTCTTCACCGTGAATGCGAATGTAGTGGCAGAAATAACCAGCACGGATTGAAACAAGAGAATCCGCAATTCCATCTTGACAGAAACGCCATCTCTGCAATTATATAAATAGCTGTATAAATATTCACACACATGTTTTGAAGAGGATTCCATGCAGTCCCAGGAGCTAGAGCGCATTGCGCGCCAGATTCGCCTTCGCGACGTACAGGCTGTTTTTGAAGCGGGTGCGGGCCATGTCGGCGGCGAAATGTCGGCTATCGACATCATGACGGCCCTTTATTTCCGCGTCCTGCGCATCTGGCCGGATGATCCGAAGAACCCTGCCCGCGACCGCTTCGTGCTTTCCAAGGGCCATACGGCCTGCGCGCTGTATGTGACGTTGGCCAAGCGCGGTTTCATCCCGGAAGAGGAAATCTCGACCTTCCTGCAGCCGAATTCGCGCCTCAACGGGCATCCGAACTGTAACAAGGTGCCGGGTGTGGAAACCAATACCGGCCCGCTCGGTCACGGACTGCCGGTTGCCGTCGGCATGGCCAAGGCGGCCAAGCTTTCCGGTGCGGACTACCACACCTATGTCATGACCGGCGACGGCGAGATGCAGGAAGGCTCCAACTGGGAAGCCATCATGTCCGCCGCACAGTTCGGCCTGAACAACCTGACGCTGATCGTCGATCACAACCGCTTCCAGCAGGGTGCGGCGCTTTCGGAAACCAATGATGTCGCGCCGCTTCGCCCGAAGCTCGAGGCTTTCGGCTGGGAAGTCAGCGAAATCAACGGCAATGCCATGGCGGAAGTCGTGCCGGCGCTGGAGCATCGCGGCGACCGCCCGCATTGCATCGTCGCCCACACCAACAAGGGCCACGGCATTTCCTTCATGCAGGACCGCGTCGACTGGCACCATAAGGTTCCGAGCAGGGAACAATATGAAATCGCCGTCAAAGAACTTTCGGAGACATTGTGATGAACGCGCCCGTAACCGCCGCCAAGCTTTATGACTGCCGCGACGCCTTCGCGGAAACGCTGGAAGCGCTGGCCGCCGGCAATGACAGGGTCGTCGCCGTCTGCAACGATTCGGTCGGCTCCTCGAAGCTCGGCGGCTTCAAGTCGAAATTCCCCGAGCGCCTCGTCAATGTCGGTATCGCCGAACAGAACATGGTCGGCGTTGGCGCCGGTCTCGCCAATGGCGGCCAGTTGCCCTTCGTCTGCGGCGCATCCTGCTTCCTCACCGGCCGCGCGCTGGAGCAGATCAAGGCCGACCTTGCTTATTCCAACGCCAATGTGAAGCTGATCGGCATATCCTCGGGCATGGCCTATGGCGAACTCGGCCCGACGCATCATTCCATCGAGGATTTCGCCTGGACCCGCGTTCTGCCGAACCTGCCGGTCATCGCCCCCTGCGACCGCATCGAGACGGCGGCCGCCGTCAAATGGGCAGCAGACTATGCCGGCCCGTGCTTCCTGCGCCTGTCGCGCGTCGGCGTGCCGGATCTGCTCCCGGAGGGCCATGTCTTCGAACTCGGCCGCGCCAACCTGCTGCGTGAAGGTTCCGACGTCACGCTGATCGCCAACGGCACGCTGACCCACCGCATCGTCAAGGCCGCCGATATTCTGGCCAGCCGCGGCATCAAGGCTCGGGTTTTGAACATGGCGACCGTGCGTCCCATCGATGAGGCGGCCATCGTCGCAGCAGCAAAGGAAACCGGCGCGATCCTGACGGCCGAGGAACATTCGATCTTCGGCGGCCTCGGCTCGGCCATTGCCGAAGTCGTGGTCGAACAGGCCCCCGTACCGATGAAGCGCCTCGGCGTTCCGGGCGTCTTCGCCCATACGGGTTCTGCCGAATGGTTGCTCGATGAATTCGGCATGGCGCCGGCCGCCATTGCGGATGCGGCCGAAGCGCTGATCAAGAGAAAATAAAGTCTCCTCCCAGAGTCGTCGCGTGTCTTCGGATGCGCGGCGACACCTTTTCTGCAATATCGTCGTTTAATCGCCGCAAGGCGGAAACGAAAACTGCCGACGAAAGACTCCCATGATGCGCGCCATTTTGTCCATCGATCAGGGCACCACCAATTCCAAGGCCATTCTCGTCTCGGAAAGCGGAGAACTGCTGGCGCGCGGCTCATCACCGGTCGGCATCGCCTATCCGCAGCCCGGCTGGGTGGAACAGGAACCGCAGCGCATCTGGGCCTCGGTCTGCGAAGCAATCTCCGCCTGCCTCGCCGCCGCACCCTCCGCCGTCGATGTCGCGGCCATCGCCATTTCCAACCAGCGCGAATCCGTAACCATCTGGGATGGCGAAACCGGCGAGCCGCTCGGCCCGGTGCTCAGCTGGCAATGCCGCCGCACGGCGCAGGATTGCGCCGAACTGATCGAGAAGGGCCATTCCGAGCGCGTCATGGCGCTGACCGGCCTGCCGATCGACCCGATGTTTCCGGGCGCAAAAATGCGCTGGCTGCTGGAGCGCGCCCCGAAGGGCCGCAGGCTCCGTATCGGCACCATCGACAGCTGGCTCATCCATTGCTTCACCGGCGGCAAGGTGCATGCCTGCGATGCCTCCAACGCCGCCCGCAGCCAGGTACTCGATCTAAACCGGCAGGTCTGGAGCGATGAGCTTTGCGAGCTCTTCGGCATCGACATCAACGCCCTGCCCGATCTGCGCGACAGCAGCGGCGATTTTGGCGTCACATCAGGCGTTCCCGGCATCAAGGACGGCACGCCGATCCTCGCCGCCATCGGCGACAGCCACGCTGCTCTCTTCGGCCATGGCGCCTTCAATCCGGGCGATGGCAAGGTCACTTTCGGCACCGGCTCCTCGGTCATGACAACCCTGCCGCATTTCATCGCGCCCGAACGCGGCATCACCACCACCGTCGCATGGCGGCTCGGCGGCAAACCGACCTTCGCCTTCGAGGGCAATATTCTCGTTTCGGCCGCCTCCCTGCCCTGGATGACGGAGATACTCGGCCTGCCGGATGTCAGCGCCCTTGTCGAGCTGGCCGCCACTGCTGAGCCAAACGGCCCCGGCTTCGTCCCAGCCTTCGTTGGCCTTGGCGCACCCTATTGGGATACCAATGCGCGTGCGCTTTTCTCCCAGATCAATTTCAGCACCACGCGTGCCCAGATGGCCCGCGCCGTCACCGATTCCATCGCCTTTCAGGTCCATGACGTCTTCGCCGCCATGCGCGCGCAGTCGCCTTCCGGTTTCGGGCGCCTGTTCGTGGATGGCGGCCCGAGCCAGAATCGTTTCCTGATGCAATGCGTGGCCGACATGCTGCAACACCCCGTCATCCAGCGTGACGCGCCGGAAGCCTCGGCACTGGGTGCCGCCTATCTCGCCGGCCTCGCCCTCGGTGTCTGGAGCGATCTCGATGCCATCGCGGCCCTGAACAGCAACGGCAACACCATCGCGCCGTCCGCGAGCGAAAACAGCCAGCAGCTCGGCATCTGGCGCGATGCGATTGCCCGCTCGACCTTGCCTGTAACCTCGGGTAATGGTGAATAAAAATTCACCCTGGAGGGCTTATGGGCAGGCTAAACGAACTTCGAATGATTTCCCGCGTGGCGCAGATGTATTTCAGCGAGCACAAACGTCAGGCGGAAATCGCCCAGCATCTCAATCTCTCGCAAGCCACCGTCTCGCGCATGTTGAAGCGCGCCGAGGCGGAAGGCATCGTCCGCACCAGCATCATTCCGCCGCCCGGTACCTATAGCGATCTGGAAGCGCAACTGCGCGAACGTTTCGACCTGCCGGAAGCCATCGTTGTCGATTGCAGCGAAGATCGCGACGGCGCGATCATGGCCCGCATTGGCGAAGCGGCGGCGCATTTTCTCGAGGTGACACTGTCGCAGAACGAGATCATCGGTGTTTCCAGCTGGAGCCAGACGATCTTCAAGATGGTGGAAAACATCCACCCGCTAAAAGGCGCCAAGGCGCGCTATATCGTGCAGACGCTGGGAGGCATGGGCGACCCATCGGTACAGACGCATGCGACCCAGATCACCACGCGTCTGGCGCGGCTGACGGAGGCTGAACCGAAACTGCTGCCGGTACCGGGCGTCGCCACATCCCGCGAGGCGAAGCTGTTGATGCTCGCCGATCCCTTCGTGCGCGAAACAATCGATCTCTTCGGGTCGATCACCCTCGCCGTCGTCGGCGTCGGTGCGGTCGAGCCGTCGGAGCTTCTCGCCCGTTCCGGCAACATCTTTTCCGCCAAGGAACTCGCCGATCTCGCGCAGGCAGGTGCGGTCGGCGACATCTCGCTGCGCTTCTTCGACAAGGACGGCAAACCGGTGAAGACTCCGCTCGACGACCGGGTCATCGGCCTGCCGCTGGAAAACCTCTCCAATGTCGACCGTGTCATTGCGCTCGCCGGCGGTTCGAAAAAGACCGAGGCGATTGCCGGTGCGCTCAGAACCGGTGTGATCGACGTGCTCGTCACCGACAAATTCACCGCCGAACGACTGGTCGGCCAGGAAACATAGCCAAAATCCCATAAAGGAGGAGACATGAGGCGCTTTGAAGGTCAATCCGTATTCGTGACCGGAGGCAACAAGGGCATCGGTTACGGCATCGCCCGCCGTTTTGCCGAGGAAGGCGCGAAAGTCGCCATCGCCTCTGTCGACAAAGACACGCAGGACACCGCGAAAAAACTCGCTGACGAAACCGGCAGCGTCACCCATGGCGTGATCCTCGACGTTCGGGATGCGGCAGCGGTGCGCGAGGCCTATGGTGCCGCCGAAGAGGCGATCGGCCCGCTTTCCATCTCCGTCCAGAACGCCGGCGTCATCACCATTTCGAAGATCGAGGAACTGACGCAGGAACAGTGGGATTTCAATCTCGACGTCAATACCAAGGGCGCGTTCCTCTGCTGCCAGGAGGCGATCCGCCGCTTCCGCGAAAGCGGCACCAAGGGCCGCCTCGTCAACACCGCCTCCGGTCAGGCGCGGCAGGGTTTCATCTATACCCCGCATTACGCCGCCTCGAAGTTCGGCGTCGTCGGCCTGACGCAGAGCCTTGCCAAGGAACTCGCGCCGGAAGGCATTACCGTCAACGCCATTTGCCCAGGCATCATCCACACCGAAATGTGGGACTATAACGACCGCGTCTGGGGCCAGATGCTGGGTGAGTACAAGCCCGGCGAACTGATGGCCGAATGGGTGCGCAACATCCCCATGCGCCGCGCCGGAACGCCCGCCGAAGTCGCCGCACTGGTGGCGTTTCTGGCTTCCGACGACGCGGCCTATATCACCGGCCAGACGATCAATGTCGATGGTGGGTTGATTATGTCGTAAAGGGGCTTGCTAAAGCCTCTCCTCCGTCATCCTCGGGCTTGTCCCACTACTGTCCGGTTTAAATTTGCGGCCATTGGAAGGCCATCTGGTTTTGGTTTCTGGGTTTGTCTGGTGGCGGGTTTAGAAGCCGATCGGTGCGTCG
>NZ_JAQAHD010000028.1:0-46087 GCF_027871605.1 Agrobacterium sp. CFBP 3001 | reverse complement strand
CTGTGCGTCCGAAAACTGTGATGCTTTCATCGTCTTCCGTTCCTTTCCCAGCCAGGAAAATGCACCGGAAAACTCTAACCAAAAACGGTCCAGTTTGAAGGGTTCAGATCACTCCTTCAAAAGAGTAAACAGTCGCTCAATTTTTAAATAGAGTTCTGTTCCGCGATCAACAGATATGAGTTTTTTTCTTGCCCAATAAAGGGCATCATCAACCAACTCGTCAACAATAATGTAGTTATCCTTGTCACCACAAAGAGCAAAATTCCCTTGATACTCTTTCGATGATAATCGAAACAAAGCACGTGCAAGCGGACCACTCGTGGCTTCTCTCGGACAATTCCTCTTTCCGGCGACAACCGAGGGGTTTGAAACGTCGAGCGCCAAACTTAAAAGCCCTTCAAATATTCTACACTTAATCGAAGTAAACGTGAATAGAAAATCGTCCTTTTCTCTTCTATTGATATAGAAACATCATATAGATATATACATCTATTTGCCTTTTAACAAAAGAACTTTGCTTGTCGTAGTTTAATATATGAAATGATATTTCATCGAAAATATCGGTTATGCAATCCCAAAACGCATCTGCATTTCTCCCATAATAATAAGGAAATTCTAATTTATTTTGAACAAAATCATGGAACTGATCTTCCGTTTCAATGTTCAGAAGGTCTAGCTTTATCTCTTTCAGTTTATTCCTCCTGCTCTGTTTTCAATCATTTCGAGTTTCTTATAGTGATCAGGTGAATAATATATCATTCCATCGTTGGAATACACCAATCGCGCCTTTCCACGATAACCACCTTGGTAACCGATATCCGCAGGTCGAGCTATCGCGGGCGACGACAATTATCCAAGCCCGGAAGCGGGAAGTGGAGGATATTGCACGAGCCATCGCAAATCGCGGCGTGGTCTGGGGACGTGAGGTGATGGATATTTCTAAGCCAAAGGGGATGGGGTAGGGTGATTCACGCTGGAATGTAAAATTGCCGGGGAACTGAGTTGGTGTCACCTCTCAGTGCCAATCACTTCAGGACGCCATGAACCTGAGAAATAGCCCGGATCAGGACACAACAAGCGCCATATTTCACCACTCTCTCTACAGCGAAACTTACGCTCGGCCGGTTCAAAGAAAATAGTCTTATCTTCTACGATTTCTTCGCACTCTCCTCTTTTTACTTGCTCTTCGAGCCAAGCTAAAAATCGCTGATATTCGCTTAAGCTTCTGAAGGAGGAAATTTCTTCCCAGTCACAGTTTTTCATTGTTTTATCCAGTTGGGATTCAATGGGTTGATCGATCGATCGAAATAGATTTGATTACCGCCGCCGACGAGCGCCCTCTGTTGGGCCGCAACGCCCTCAAACAATTTCGTGCCTGGAGGCACCTCCATTTCGACTATTCGCGTCGCTTTATTACCCCAATTTTGATCGAGTGCACTATCGATAACAGATTGCAAAGGCCCCCTAGGCTTTGCCGTAGTCCAGTAACCGCCAGCGGGGTTTCCATCGTCACTGATCACGCGATAGAGGGTCGTGGGCTTGGTCGTCACCACTTCGTCATAGGTTCCGCTTCTAAACGTCTGCGCGATGTCATTTGGAAGCGGCCCTTTGTTTAAGGGATTATATTTTGCTATTACATCCTTGCTGATCGAATACTCGATCGCCTCTTTCGACAACCACTTGCCAGCAGTTGTTTCGTAGAGTCGCAAAGCTCCACTTGCGATGACCTTCCCGGTGAGTTTGGCGCCCGACGCGACGAATGCGGGGCTTGGTGTCAGAAGAAAAACCTCATCTGCAGTTTCGATTGCTCCCGGCTTGTCGCTGTAGAAGACTTTCCGGCGGACGTCGCTGAAGCTTGTCTCGAGGAAACCTGTAACATCTGCTGCACCAAGTTCCCCGTAGATGCCACCCGCGTTGGATGGTGTTGAATTCACCACGTCGTTCAGGACCTTGACGAGTGAGGTTTCACCGACCGTGTCATAGCAGAGCTCATAGATGAACATGGCGGCAGAGATCTTCGCCTTGGTCTTCTCGATCTCGAGCGACAGTGCAGCAGGATTGATCGTAAGGTCGCCGGAAAGCGCCTTGTCGAGCAGCCCTTGTAATTGAGGCACCAACGTTTCGAGTTCGGACTTCGCGTTGGAAACTGCAATCTCGGCCTGACGCATGCCCTCAGCATTCTGCGTCTGGAATTTTACTTCGCAACCGAAGCCATTGGTTTCGCAGCCTTCCCGTCTTATCAGCGGTTCGCCTGTAGAAAAATCAAGCTTTATACCGTTTGCAATTGCGGCCTTGATTTCAGCCGGGACCTTGCTCGCCGAACCATAGAAACCAACCGCGTCGTTCCAGACACGCTGGCTTGAGACGAATTGCTGGATCTCTGGGGCTTCGATAGCGCGTGCCGCTTCAGTCGGCGTTAGACCGTTGGCCAGCAGACGCCTATAGTAGTCGACGTTTTCCGGCCCTTCCGCAGCGATGGCTTCCGGAATGGCGGCGTTCATAGCCCGCTGATAGTTCCGGATCGCCTTGATGTTATCGCCGAACTCGATCAGATTCTGGGCATCGAGTTCACCCGACAGCTTGGTATAGCTGTCCTTGTTGATTTCCTGATACTTCGAGGCATCCTTGTTGATAGAGGCGAGTAGCTGCTCGGCTGCCGCCTTGTCGGCCTCCGTTCCAGCAATGCCGTCCTTGTCCGCATCGCGGATGGTGACGTTCAATTCACCGGAGGCATCGAGCGTCGTGCGGGTCTCGCCCTGCTTGTCCTTCTTCTCATAGGAGAAGCCGACGGAGTTTAGCCCACCGCCGCTCATGCCGATAGACCCGCCAACGTTCTTGTACTGGTCGGTATCCTTCAGGTCAGCCACGGTCAGTGTGCCGGTATCGAGGCTGATATCGCCATCGGTTGCCTGAAGCAGCGCACCGACCAGCGTGGTGTCTTCGGCAACCTTGATATCGATGCCCTGCGCAGCGACAATCCCCGAGCCGGAGGACCATGCCTTGAAACCGTCCTCCTTCGAGCCGCGAACGCTCCAATCGGCGGGGTTGACGCCAACCGTCAGGCCGAAGGAAAAGCCGTCGCGCCAGCCCTGCGCCTGCGGCGAGAGGATGGTGAGATCGCGCCCGACATCAAGATCGACCGTCCTGCCGATGATGTTGCCGCCCAGAAGCGCCGTATCGCGGCCCGATGTCAGCGAGACATTGCCGGCGGCGGTGATGGAGGCATTCGTCAGCGTCTCGTCATAGCCCTTCGACTTGCCGATATCGAAGCCGATCGAGGACAGGGAGAGCTGCAGGCCGAAGGAGGACGATTTGTCTTTTGCGTAATCGACAAGCGCCGCCATGAGGATATCGCGGCCGGCATCGATGGAGACATCGCCGCCGGAGACCATCTTCGTGCCCTGGTCCAGAATGACGTCCAGCCCGGCCTTCATGACGATATCGCCGCCAGCCGTCAGTTCGGAAATCTGGCTCTCACTCCAGCGCTGTTCGCTCTTCCAGACGGACAGGTTGATGCCAAAGTTCTTGGCCGAGAAATTGCCGTTTTCGTCCGTGAACTGCGATAGTGGATTGAGGCGGTCGTTTAGTGCATTTTTGAAGGCGTCGGTCGAGATTTGGGTATCGCCGCCGCCACCAGCTTTCGCTGCTCCGCCAAAGATCGAGGCCCCGGTAGTCGCCAGATTGACGGCAGCCAGCCCCGCCGCAAGTCCATTGTCGGCATTGGCAAGCGTTGCGAGTTTGGCGGTGACGGGATTGATGCCGGCAAGACCCGACAGGATCTGGCCACTGGAGCCGCCCTTCAATGCGGCGTCTATGCCGGCGGATCCCGGGAAGCTCAGCCCGACGTAAAAACCCTTCTCCGTGAAATAAAGCGCATCCTGCGCCGCTTCCAGCCGGATCGTGTCATCGGTCTTCATCAGAAGGTCGTTGACGGCGGCGATCTTCACGCCCGTACCGGTGATCGGACCCTTGGCATTGAGCGAGACGTCATTGCCCGAAAGGCGGGTGACGGTCGTATCGACATCGTTCCACGCCTGTTTGACCGAGCCCCAGCCCAGACCCTTGAAACCCCATTCCTTGTAGCGGTTATGAACCTCCTCACTGACGACACCCATGTCGATTTTGCCGGTGGCGTCGATCGAGAGCTTGTCGAAGGCGCTGACCAACGCGCCGTTCAGAAGAACATCGCCGGGAGCGGTTCCCTTCGCGCACAGGCTGCCGCCGTCGCATACGCCGTAGCCCGCAAGGATCGAGACATCGCCAACCAGCGACTGGACCTTTGAGCGCTCGGCTTATATCTTCGCAAGGTTCCTTGCTCAAAATATTTTTGTCAAACATGTATCAAGAATCTACGACAAGTTTTATCTTTCTATACCGTTTGAATGAATAAAATCTTCGACTTTTATTATAAATCGACGGATTTCATCGTCTGTAAACCCAGTGTAAGTTGGTAAAGATTTCTTTGGGACATGCTGAATAACAGTAAAGCTCGCAGCCACGATATATAGTATCTCCTCTTCAGTGAGACCTAACTCGAATAACTTTGTCATTTCAGTAAGTTCTCCCGTTCGGTACTGAATCATGCTCCAGCGGCAATTTATTTTTCGGAACACTTGAGGAATTGATGTAGGTATCCCACCCTACATCGAATTCGGGTCTAAATGCGGTTGCTTCCCCTCTCTGTCCACTTATGACAACCGTTCTAGTTTTGTGATCCAGATAAAAAACTGTTCCATCTTTAGTGTATCGACGATCAACTGCTGGATTGGATACGATTCCTTCAACGAAATCCTGAAATTGTCTTCGTGTGGTTATACCCAAATCAGCAAACTCTCCGCCCAGCAAGTGCTTCTCAAACGCATGGCCGCTTGCAACCTCCAGCCCGATCAGTTGGCTATTCAGACGTCTTCCTGTCGCGATGTTTTCCGCACTTTGCCGGAGCCGCAACGCGTCAGCAATATCGTCCGCTTTTGCGATCGCACCGGCACCTACTACCAGCGTCCCGCCGCCGAGGGCATCTCCCGCCGCGATTTCCCCAGCCGTTATACCGATGGTTTGAACAGGGACTCCTGCAGCAGCATAACATGCTGGGCTAATACCGCACAATTTTACGATCGCAACAAGCTCAGGCGCGACAGCAATAGTAATCCCGCCGACAGCTACTGTGGTAATAATAGTACCGACAACTACGAGCTCTGCCGTGGTCATTGCGCGTGTGGCGCCTGTAAAGCTTTCAGCGAATACAGTCCCGTTACGATCCTGCTCGAAATCAAGAAGGGCGGAAATGACACTCGATGCGCTTGCCTGACCTTCCGCTTGCCGCAGCATGGAGTGGACAAGCGTCTGGTTACCTCTATAGGCTGCAAGCAAATCCTCTGCTCCGCCAGTGGGGTCGCCCTCGACACATTGAAGGAGCGCCTGAAACGCGACATAGGCCGCCGCCAGAGGGCTGCTGCTGTCGATGATTGCCGAAACAAACCCTTTCCGCACCAGCGCAAGTTGCTCATTGACCGCCTCGACGTTGTTAGCAAGCGACGCCTCGAATTCTGCTAACTCGACGCTGCATGTCCCGAATGTGCCGCATGAAACAGAAATCCGCACTCCTGCATCACCGGCAGCTTGGCCGAAGAGAACAAGCTGACCAAGCGCTATTGCCTGACGAACGGAAACGGGAATCGCAGCCTCCGAGCCGTAGTGCCGCAGGGCAGAATCATGGCTTTCTAGCATCGAGACCGTTGACGCAAAAAGATCGCTCTTACCAAGCGCTGTTGCTTCTTCCGGTGACGCACCATTGATGATCATTTTGCGCCAGACATCGACAGCCCGGCCACCCTGAGCCGCGATCTCTCCCGGAGCCAGCGCATTTTGGGCTCGCTGATAGTTCTGGATCGCCTTGATGTTATCGCCGAACTCGATCAGATTCTGGGCATCGAGTTCACCCGACAGCTTGGTATAGCTGTCCTTGTTGATTTCCTGATACTTCGAGGCATCCTTGTTGATAGAGGCGAGTAGCTGCTCGGCTGCCGCCTTGTCGGCCTCCGTTCCAGCAATGCCGTCCTTGTCCGCATCGCGGATGGTGACGTTCAATTCACCGGAGGCATCGAGCGTCGTGCGGGTCTCGCCCTGCTTGTCCTTCTTCTCATAAGAGAAACCGACGGAGTTTAGCCCACCGCCGCTCATGCCGATAGACCCGCCAACGTTCTTGTACTGGTCGGTATCCTTCAGGTCAGCCACGGTCAGTGTGCCGGTATCGAGGCTGATATCGCCATCGGTTGCCTGAAGCAGCGCACCGACCAGCGTGGTGTCTTCGGCAACCTTGATATCGATGCCCTGCGCAGCGACAATCCCCGAGCCGGAGGACCATGCCTTGAAACCGTCCTCCTTCGAGCCGCGAACGCTCCAATCGGCGGGGTTGACGCCAACCGTCAGGCCGAAGGAAAAGCCGTCGCGCCAGCCCTGCGCCTGCGGCGAGAGGATGGTGAGATCGCGCCCGACATCAAGATCGACCGTCCTGCCGATGATGTTGCCGCCCAGAAGCGCCGTATCGCGGCCCGATGTCAGCGAGACATTGCCGGCGGCGGTGATGGAGGCATTCGTCAGCGTCTCGTCATAGCCCTTCGACTTGCCGATATCGAAGCCGATCGAGGACAGGGAGAGCTGCAGGCCGAAGGAGGACGATTTGTCTTTTGCGTAATCGACAAGCGCCGCCATGAGGATATCGCGGCCGGCATCGATGGAGACATCGCCGCCGGAGACCATCTTCGTGCCCTGGTCCAGAATGACGTCCAGCCCGGCCTTCATGACGATATCGCCGCCAGCCGTCAGTTCGGAAATCTGGCTCTCACTCCAGCGCTGTTCGCTCTTCCAGACGGACAGGTTGATGCCAAAGTTCTTGGCCGAGAAATTGCCGTTTTCGTCCGTGAACTGCGATAGTGGATTGAGGCGGTCGTTTAGTGCATTTTTGAAGGCGTCGGTCGAGATTTGGGTATCGCCGCCGCCACCAGCTTTCGCTGCTCCGCCAAAGATCGAGGCCCCGGTAGTCGCCAGATTGACGGCAGCCAGCCCCGCCGCAAGTCCATTGTCGGCATTGGCAAGCGTTGCGAGTTTGGCGGTGACGGGATTGATGCCGGCAAGACCCGACAGGATCTGGCCACTGGAGCCGCCCTTCAATGCGGCGTCTATGCCGGCGGATCCCGGGAAGCTCAGCCCGACGTAAAAACCCTTCTCCGTGAAATAAAGCGCATCCTGCGCCGCTTCCAGCCGGATCGTGTCATCGGTCTTCATCAGAAGGTCGTTGACGGCGGCGATCTTCACGCCCGTACCGGTGATCGGACCCTTGGCATTGAGCGAGACGTCATTGCCCGAAAGGCGGGTGACGGTCGTATCGACATCGTTCCACGCCTGTTTGACCGAGCCCCAGCCCAGACCCTTGAAACCCCATTCCTTGTAGCGGTTATGGACTTCCTCACTAACGACACCCATGTCGATTTTGCCGGTGGCGTCGATCGAGAGCTTGTCGAAGGCGCTGACCAACGCGCCGTTCAGAAGAACATCGCCGGGAGCGGTTCCCTTCGCGCACAGGCTGCCACCGTCGCATACGCTGTAACCGGCAAGGATCGAGACATCGCCAACCAGCGACTGGGCGCTGGCCTCGGCGGTGGTGATCTCGTTGCGCAGTACCGTGATGCCCGACAGGAAGCCGCGCTTCTTATAATCTTCGGCGACGAAACTGTCCTTCAGCGTCTCGAAGGTTACATCGCGACCGGCTGCAAGCAGCATGTCGGTGACGGAGCCGAGTGTACCGCCGCTATTGACGATATCCCGGTCGGCGATGACGGTCAGATCCCGTCCGGCCGTGATGGAAGCGACATTATAATCGGTACGCAGGGTGCCGCAGGCCTTGCCGACGCAACCGTCCTGTGAATCGACGGTACGGGTGTAACGCTCTGTTTCGTTGATCAGCGAGCCGCCGATCCTCAGATCGATATCGCCCGCCGAGGCGAGCGTGCCGCCCCGATTCAAAAGATCGCCATCGGTCGCCATGAACAGCGTGCCGGCAGAGATGAGGCCGCTGTCGCCACGCCCACCGGCAAGAGCGCGGTCACGCTCATCGAGGTCGATCAGACGCTGGTTAAGGATGGAGGAGGCGGAAATCGAGGCGAGCCCGGAGGCCACAATCGCGCCGCTATTGTTGAGCTTGCCGTCAATGTCGATCAGGAGATCGTCGGCAGCGATCAGGCCGGCGCCTCGTCCGCCGCGCAACAGTTCATCCTGCGAGGGCAGGTAGAGCCGAGGAACAAGCACGGGCTTGCCGTCGATGATGCGGGTTTCATGCCATACGATCGGCTTTTCGAGAGCCGCGCGCTGCGCCTCGGTCAAGGCCACGCCGTATCGCGCGCCGGTGCTCGCTGCGAATTCGGCCGCATTGCGGTAAAGCTGCTCCCGTTGCTCTTCCACTGAGAGAGACGGATCGACGACCAGATGCGTGCCAGCCTGCTGGCGGGCGGCCTCGGCGAGAGCCTTGGCCTCTGCGACCGGATCCGCATAGAAGGTGAGCGCCGCGCCATCTATGCGCGCCGAGCCGAGCAGGCGCGCAGCTTCTGTCGAGCCGGTAACGCGCACGAGGTTGCCGAAATCGGAGGCGTTGACGCTGTGCAGATTGCGCGCCTCGAAAGCCCCGAGGTCGAGAGGGGGAACCGAGACGTCGTCTAGCACGAAATTGACGACGCCCAATTGGCCTGCGGCCGCGCCAATAGCCGAGCCGACATTGCCACTGATGCCAACAGGCATCGTGCCGCTATAATTGCCGAAGCCGGAACCATTGATGCCGCCGGGCGTGCCAAGGCCGTTTTGCAATTCTCCCGCCTCAATGGACACGAGGCTTCCCGAAAGCGTGCCGCGATTGGTGATCGCAGCACCACCGTCAATCATAAGAGAGCCGCCCGACTTTATCATCGAGCCAACGCCAACGGAGGCGGTTCCGATATATGTCTTTGTGTGATTGCCATAAGGAGTATCCCCTATGTCGGCCATCCGGTTGCCGATCATAATCACGTCGGGGATGTTATTGGGATCGATACCGAGTGCGGCCAGATCAAGCAGACTTGCCGCGTCGGCATATTCGACCATCTGAACCATGCCATCGTTGAATACATTGTCCCGGTATTGCTGTTTACCGGAATAGGTGACGGTGATGGGCGATTTACCCTTCGAGATGACGATCATCCTGTCGCCGCCCAAGGCGCGCTCAGCGAGCCCGGAATCCTTGAAGGCTCCGGCGCTGAAGGGCAAAACGCGCCATTGCGGGTCGGCGCCTACAGGGGCATGGAACTTGCCGGACCCCTTCATGGATTCCCGGTTTCCGCGCCATTCCACGCGATAGTGATCGACGGTGCTGGTGACCATATCGTTGAAGATACGGTTCATGTCGATGGAGAGGTCCTTTTTCGCGAGGATACGGCCTTCGCGGTTTTCAAGGGCGTCGCCTGAGATCGCCATATTGGCGCCGGCGCGGATCGTTCCGGGCAATCGAACCCGAACGATTCCAGAGAATTCGTCGCGTGCAGCACTCATCGTGCCATAATATCTAGCCCTACTGCTGCTGCGCTCGGTCGCATAGAGAATGCTGAGCTCGCCCAGCCGGCGATAGTCTTGTAGGCTGTCGGTTCCGTCCAGCGCGGTGTTGATCAGTGCTGCGGCTTTGATCTGCATGTCAGCGCCGCTTTCGATGCGGGCCGACGCGTTGGTCAGCGTTGCCAGGACCTCGATAGCAAGATTGCCGCCGGCGAATATGCGGCCGAGGTTGTTGTCGAGATTGCCACTTATATCGAGGATCATATTGGCACTGGACTTGAGTGCGGCGTTGGTCCCGACATTGGCGAGCGATGCGGCCTGGGCTTTCAATCCTGTCCCGGCATGGATCAGCGCTTCGTTTGTCATTAGGCCGCCAACCACAACGTTCAGTGTTCCGGGTGTCAGGATCGAACCGAGATTGTGCAGGTTTCCACTGACACTGGTCTCTATCGCTCCGGCATCGATTTTACCTGTGGCACCGTTGACAAGATTGCCTTTGACATCGAGACCAAGCTTGCCGGCAACGGTAAGCAACCCGGCATTCGTGAAGGACGAACCAAGGATGAGATCGAGATTGCGGGCCACCAGACGGGCAGACGAAGAACCGGGAATATAGCTGTAAGTCTGAAGACGCAGATTTCCACCAGCCTCAATTGATCCGTTGTTGCCAAGACTTGCCGCCGCTGAAAGCAGGGCACCGTTGGCCGAAACGATCTGACCGAGATTGGAGAGACTTCCGGAAAGGTTTACGGTCAGTTCGCCAACCGGTACGGTGCCATTTTCTGTCTGGCGTGTCGAACCGGAATATATGCGCCCTGCTTGCTGGTTATCGAGCTTCTCCGCAGAAGCTGAAAGCCCCTCGCGACCTTGCAGAAGACCGGAATTTGACAAAGTCGTGTCTGCCGAAAGCGTTAGCGCGCGATTGGAAGCGATTGAACCTGCATTGTTGGTGATGCCGCGCGAGGCTAGAATGGTTATGTCACCCTTGCTGGCGATACTTGACCCGGAACCACTGTTGATCAGATCAGCGACAGTCAGTTCCAGATCGCCGACGGCATGGATAGAACCGCTATTGGCAAGAAGGCCGGAAACGGTGGCACTCAGCGTCGTCTCGGAAACGAGTTTGCCGAGATTGACGAGATCGCCAACGACCTTCGTCTCGATAACCTTAGCGACGATTTCGCCGCTTGCCTCATTTCGCGCACCCTGCGCCGCTTGCAGAGTCAGCGTCCCAGGCGTGGCGATCAGACCCGCATTGCGTAAGGATCCAGAAAGGATGATATTTGCGTTTGCGGCAACCAGCTCTGCGGCAGGAGAATTCGAAACGTAGGAAACGGCTTCCAGGCGCAGCGTGGATGACCTCGCCTGGACGACACCGTCGTTGAGGACACTTCCCGCAGTGACAATGCCGAGCGTTTCTCCACTGACCATCTGACCAAGATTGGTCAGGTCTCCAGCATCCAGCTTGATGTCTATCCGTCCTGCATGGATCTTGCCGGTTTCGAGATTGGTCAGTGCTGAGGCTGTAACTCCAAGGTCAGACCGTCCGAGCAGCAGACCGGCATTAGTGAGAGAGCCGGATGCGGCGATTTCGAAGCTTCCATTGGCCTGGAGAGTGCCGAACAGGTTGGCGAGGTGACCGGACGTGATCGAAAGATTTCCATGTGTTCCGATCAATGCTGTTGCGCCAGAGTTGAGGATATCAGCCGCCACGAGAGTGAGGTCTGCATTTGAGCTGATCGTACCGGTGTTCGTGATCGCGCCACCCGCGCTGATATCGACGGTCTCGAGTGCGCTAATCGCTCCGTTGTTGCGGAGTTCGCTTCCGAGGATCAGCACTGCCTTCCGGGCAGCCAATTGAGCCCCCTGCGAGTTGGCGATATAATTTACGGCATCGAGTTCAAGTTCACCTGCTGCGGTTATCTTTCCATCGTTTGTTACACTTCCGTCAGAAAGAAGCGTAAGCGTCGTTTCGGAGAGGAGGCTTCCCAGATTGGTGAGATTGCCTGCGGTCGTTATCCTGAGCGTCCCGGCCTTGATGACACCCGTTGCATCAACGATCGCCTGCTGAGCGTTGATCGCGAGTTGGCCGCTTGAAAGGAGTACGCCGGCATTCCTGAAGTTGCGGACATCGAACAGGTGGTCGCCCGTCGTGAACACACCGGTGTTCGAAATAGCCAGATCCCGGAATGCCATCGCAAGCGCAGGATAGCCCGCGGTATCGATCCGGGTGCCGATGGTTAGCTGTTCAGCCGCATTGATGAAGACGGGAGAAGTCTTTTTGAACTGGGTGCCGTCACCGATCTCGACATTGGTTGCCGTGATCGAACCCTGGTTTTCCGGCTCGAACCAGGTCGAGGTCAGCGCCACGTCCTTCGCCCTGATGTCGATGTTCGGCGCGACAAGGGTCGCCGTGTCGGTGGCAAGTTTGTCTGTCGCACGCAGGTTCATATTGCCGACGCTGGCGATAATGCCGGACAGAGAGGCGTTGCTGCCCGCATCCACCGTCATCGCACCGCCGGATTTGAGGACGGCAGCGGAAACGATGTCGGCACTCGCAACGATGGAAAGGCCGCGCCCGCCTTCTACGGTCGCCGTATCGAGCAGGGAAACATCGCGGGCAGTGATGGATATTTCTCCCTGGGCCGCGAGATCGCGCGCAATCTGAAGCGCGCCTGCTGCACGAAGGTCGGCGTTGCCGGCTATGCCACCCGAAACCATCCGGATATCACCAGCGGAGACGAGCGAAAGTGCGCCTGGCAGGAGTGCGCCATTGGCATCGAGCATACCAAGGGCCTGTATGTTGCCAGCCAGCGAAATACCTGTGTTCAGATCGCTGGAAAGGGCCGCAATCGATGCCGCGCGTACAACGCCTGCCGCGCTCGAAACGATTCCCTGGCCCGCTGCATCGCCGGCGATGGCCGTCGTTTTGCCCGTTGAACCATCCGTGCGATTGGAGCCGGCCTTGAGGTCGATACGACCCCGCGCATCGATCAGGCCATCGATCCGGATTGACTTTGCATCAAGCCGGATCTCGTCCGGCGACTGGCCGCCCGCGGCCGAAACACCGGTGCCGGAAATGGTGATGTCGCCGGATCTGGTTTCCAGCCCCACAGTGCCCGCATTGTAGTCGATAAGCGGGGTTCCGGTGGTCAGCGTTGCGCGACCGGTGTTGATAAATCCGCACCCCATGCAATCGATGCCATTGGGATTGGCCACGATCACGTCGGCCTTTGAACCAAAGACCTCTGTCACGCCATTGAGGTTGGAACGTCTGCTGCCGGTTACTTCATTGACGATGATCTTGGCGGAGCCGCCACCGACGAGATTGGGATTGGATTCAACCTTGCCGCCGATGATGGAAGTTCCGCCAAGCCCGGAATTGTTCAGGATCAGTCCGCGCGTATCGATATTGTACTCGCGCAACTTGTTATGGCTGACGCCGCCGCTCGACGGCTTGACGATGTTCAGCGTCGGCGTTCCGTTGTCCGAAGACGTCACATTTGGACGAAACTCAATTGGCGCGGTCGGATCTGTGATGACCTGCGCGCTGGCGGGTGCAAATGAACTGGCGATGGTCGTCAGCACGAGGCTGACCGACGTCACCAATGCGGTCGCTTTCTTGACCAGCTTGCCCGGCTTGGACTTGCGGATCAGCACTTTGACCATCATCGTTTTCATTCGGATACTCCCAACAGCAAGGGCAATTGAATTCGTATTCGCGTAGGTACAAACCAGATCGTCAGCAGTTCTTTATGAGGACGGTCCAGATATACTGCGTGGTCCATCCCGGATGGCGGTAAACCGGGCGAGATGTTTCGCTCATGTCCGCGATGGTCGCCCCCGGTCGGCATTTTTCGAGGACAGCCTTTTTGCAGGATTGCTCCGTCGGGGTGACGATCGAATTGGTGCACGTCGCCGACATGATCTTTTCGCCGTTCAGTGTCGCGACCGGCTGCGGATCGGTGGGCCGGCAGCCGGCAGCCAGGGCCAGCGAGAGGAAAACGGGAAGGAAACGCGTCATCTTCCAACAAGCCATTATTTTATTCCTTGCGACTGCCGTGCGTGCCGGAAGGCGATAGCTGCCTCAAGGAACGCGCGCGAACGCGACACTTCACCGGCAATCTCCTCGTCGAAACCGCGGATCAGCAATTTGCGATAGATATCCGAAGCATCCGGGTCGTTTTTTACCGAGACCGGCAACGCTGCCTTCTGCGCGCGACCGTAGGCCGCGACATCCCGCAGATTGTCAAAAAAGCCCGTATATTGGTTTCTGACCGCCGGACTGTAGCCGACAAGGGTGCCGTTGCGCCTGAAATAGGCGCAATCGTCGTTTTCAGGCGGCATCTGCCGGCGGGCGATTGTCAATCGATTTGCCTCATCGATCATCGTGCAAAACGCCTGTGCATTGCGCAGATTCGCTTGTTCGATTTTTTCCCGCCTGGCTGCCTGTTCAGCAGACGGAGCAGCCCCCTGACATCCGACAAGTCCAATCAGGCCGAATGCGATCAAAGCCTTGCCGACAAATGTAACGCGCATGGCTTACCTCGCGCCCGATGCCAGATATTGCCGACCGCGACCGGTCGCTAGGGCCGCGTGAGAGAAAGCTGCGTTGTCCGCGACTGCGGCAACCTCGGCCTCCTTGAACCCGCGAAGGATCATCTTCCGATAAACGATTGCTCCATCCTCGGATTTCAGATGGGCTGGTATTTGCGCTTTCTTTGCGCGTTCCTCGTTGGTCGCCTTTTCCGCCGCCTGGGCGAGTGCAACGACGCCGCCAATCGGCACGGGGATCCCGTTGAAGGCAAAATTCGGTAAAGGCGTCGGGCGGCCGTCGAAACCCACAAGAGTATTGTTTCTGCGCATATAGGCGCAGTCGGGTGCATGTAGTGGCTTCTCGTCCACCTTGGTCCTGCGCTGATTGAGCAGATCCACCAGTTCGCAATCCGCCTTGGCGACTCGATCATTCTCGCGATTATATTCGTCCTGTTTCGCCTGTTGCTCCGGAGAAAGCGGCTTCGCCGTTTGGCAACCCGCCAACAAAAGTGCAGCCCCCGCCGCGATAAAAATCGTCGTAATCTTCATGGTCCCTCTCGAAATTCAATGTGATTGATCAATTTGCTTCCGCAGCCTGAGCCGGTTTCCAGTTGCGGGCACGCGCCTGCGCATCCTCGATCTCTGTCGGTGTCATGCTCGCCGTCAGCCGCTCAAGAGCCGCACGCGCGCCGGGATGTCCGCGTTCATTGGCGAGGTTGTAATAGAGGTGGGCGCGGATCGGATCGGCAGCCACACCTTCACCCTTTTCCAACATCTCGGCGAAGCCGTAGAGCGAGACCGGGTTTCCGAGCGACGCGCCCTGTTCGAACAGCTTCACCGCCCTGGCGAGATCCTGTTCGGTTCCGGTACCGGTGCGAAGAAGTGCCGCCTCCATGTTGCGCGCGCCCGTATGCCCATTTTGCGAGGCCTTCTCGTAATAACCGAAGGCACTTGCGGCATCCTTGGCGCGACCGAGACCATCGAGAGCAAGACCTGCGCAATTGAACTGCGCTTCCAGATTACCGAGATCGGCAGCCTTGCAGATCAGTTCAGCCGCGGCAGCAAAATCCTGGCGGACATTTTCGCCGCGAAGATGCATGAGCCCCAACCGGTTCATCGCCGCAGCCGAACCCTTTTCCGCCGCAGCAATATAGAGGGCCCGTGCTTTCACCGCGTCGGGCGTAAACCCCACACCAAGCTCGACCATGCGCGCCAGATGAAAGCCGGCTTCTCCATCGCCCTTGTCAAAACCGTCGGCAAAAGCCTTTGCCGCATTGGAAAAATCCTTCTTTTCCAGAAGCGCCTTGCCATCTTCAAGCGGGCCAGCCGCTGCGGGTTGCGCCAAACCCAGCGCTCCCATAAGGGCGATAAGCGCCAAAGAGGTGAGGGCGGGTCGGCGGAATGATGTGTTGCGCATGGATTGAACTCCGTGATCAGGATTTTCCGGGTTAGCCCCGAGAGCAATTTCGTCTTTTTTCGGCGCCGTGAGTTTGGGCCTCACGGCCAACAAGAACGGTGATTTCTGGTTAAGTCGGGCCGCCATCATCTACCGACCATCCCCGGGAAGAGCCCGATGGTGTCGAGGCCGAACGGGTATTCTTCGCCTGCCGTTTCCTTGAAGGTTTCGATGCCTGACGGGGCGAAGACACCATCTCGTGCCCGCAGCGCGCCCGCAGTCACCTGAACCGGGCGGAAGGCATTGATCGTGATGCTGCCCTGGGGCGCTTCAAAAACGCCGCCCTGATCGCCGGTCCCGATCCACGCGGTCGATCCGCCCCAGAAATTATAGAGGCCGGTTGGACGCTGAACGACGGTCGGGATCGAGCCGCCCTCCAGCACCACGGAGGGAGCAGTCGCGGTGATGCTGCCGTAGCTGACGATCTGGCCATATCTGTTCAGGATTGAGGATGAGGCGCGCAATTCAATATTGCCGTTGGCATTGATGGCGCCACCCGAAACATTTGTCGTGGAGGAGCCATAACCGATGCAGGTCAGCCTGCAGCGCTTGACGAATTGCAGGGAGCCGGACAGACCGCCTTCATTGAGGATGCTACTGCCTTCAATATACACCGACCCGGAATCAGCATTGATCGAACTGCCGCGGTTAACGATGTTATCGCCAGCCTTCACCGAGACGCTACTGCCGATTATATATGCCTGTCGGCCGGGTAGACGCGGCTGGCCGTAGTTTATGCTGATAGTTTCGGTCGTTTCCCGCGATCGCCAGAGCGTGTACCAGAGGCGTTTGCCGTCGTCTTTCTGGTGGTGCCAGACACCTTCCCCGTTCAGGATGTCCGCAATATTAAGGACGTCCTTGCCTGCATCGATTGTCGTCTCGCTGTTGGAGAGGAGTCTGCCCGTATTGTTGATAACGGAGCCTTCGGCCTGCACATCAAGCCTTCCCTCTGAACCAAAGACGATTGCCAGTTGATCGGTATTTTCGGTCAACAGTTTTACATCGCCAGCGGCTTTGACGAATGCCTGGCTTTTCCCGCTCATCAGAACACCGGTATTTGTGATGTCACCCGTTCCGGCCAGAAGCGTCAACGCGCCGTTGATGGCTTCGATTCTGCTTTGAGGCTGACCGGCCAGTGAGCGAGCCTCTATCGAGCCCGCCTTAACATGGACATTGTCCTTCGCTTCAATCGACCCGCTCGTAGTGACTTTGCCGGATGCATCGATCACGAAATCGCCCAGCATCGCGAGCCCGTTGCCCGCGTGGCTGACACCTGCGCCATTGTTGGTGGCGCGGATGCGGACCGTATTGGCCTTCAGCGTTCCGCGGGAGGTTATTTCAATGGCGACAGAATTGTCGTCGCTTCCTTCTGCCTCCATCCGCCCCCAGCTCTGGAGATCGGAGTTCGGAAGAATCGCTGAATCGTATTCGACGGAGCTGCCGCCGGCGGTTAATTCTATAGTAGAACGGAGTTGACCGGCGCTGTTTTCGACAGGCCCGTCTATGCGAATACGCCCGGCCAGCATGTGCAGAGTGCTCATGGCACCGGACAAGCCGCCGGGACCGACATTGATTGTCCCGCCTTTTGTCTTGAGCAGGACATTATCCTGATATGACGTTGGTGTTACTTCGAAGCTCCTGATCGACGCCTCACCGGTGGAAAGTACGACGCCGCCGGTGTTGTGGAAGGATGCGCCGTTCACGGAAATGCCGTTGGGATTGGCAATGATGACATGCGCGGGGTCGCCTACCACCCTCAGCGGGCCATTAAGATTGGAGATGCGGGAAGACGTCACCTCGTTCAGGATCGTGCGTGCATGGACCGTACTGTTGTCGAGATTGACCCCGAGAGGGCTGACAGAAAACTCCGTATAAGTATTGTGGCTGATGGTGGATCCGGGGCTGCCGACCGGGTCGGCTATATGAACCGTCGTTGCACCGGTCACGACATCGGCGCTCGTCCTAGTATTGCTGGCACCGTCGGGAATGACCTGCGCGAAGGCGGGCAACGCAACGCCGCACAGCAGCAAGGACAGGCTAGCTGCCACGGAATGCTTCATGTTTACCAACTGGAACATGCTTCTCATCTGGAGATGGACTCCCCTGTCTTGCTCGTCAGCCCTGTCAGTTTGCACGGGTCGGCCAGTTCAGCCTTGCCGACGATCCAGAGGTAATCGTAGAGGAGGCGCTCTTCGTCGGTGATCTTTTCACCTTCGGCGAAAGCGCCAACGGTCAGAACCGACGCGTCTGCCCGGGCAAGGGCCTGATAAAGAGAGCGGTCCTTGCGACCGTGACCGCGGCCGACTTGTAGCAGAACACCATGCTTCAACATCCGGGCCTGCTCTGCGGCATCGGCCATGGAAAGATCGCGCCGGATCTGATGGTCGGCGTTCAGCGCGGCCTGCCGATCCGAGATCAGTCCGCAATGCGCTGCCATCATTGCTTTCGTCCAGCTTTTGCGGACTGCGGTTTCGGCTGCACCGAGCCGTTTGCGGATCGCCTTTTTCTCGTTTGGTGTCAGTTCGCCCGTGCGTCCGTCTTTCTCCGCCAGATCGCCGCCACGTAAGGGAACGCGAAGGCTGAATGCGCGCTCAACGAGCGGCAACCAGTTGTCGAAGGCTGGCCAGCCTCGCGTCCACCATTTAAGTTCTGCGCCCAGCCCGGCCGGTGTTTCCGGATGGTTTTTGCGATAGAGGGCAATTGCCGCATCGTCATCGCGCGAGAGCATTTCCATCACGGCGGTTACGGGACGATCATCCTTCGCCATAGCCGACAGCACACAGGACGACGCAACTGCCTGCTCCCTGACGCCATGCCGTTCGCCAAAAAGCAGGTAATCCACCTTGCCGACGCGACCGGCCAGATCGGCAAAAGAGATCGGGCTGCTGCTGGACACTTCTTCTATCCTGCCCGTGCAGTCCTTGAACTCGCCGGGTGCCGCCAATCCTTGTCCGGCCATTGATAGCCAGCCTGCCGCCATCAGTCCGGCAAGCAGCACATTGCGAGCTATCCCTGCGCATATCTTCCTGCCTGGTCTCATGGTGTTGCCGCATCCAGCGCGTCGATACCGGCGCTGATCCCGTTGAGTGAAACCTTGAGCGGGATGGTGGTTGCCTTGGTGTCCTTGAGAGCGACCGTCAGAACGTTTCCCTTGCGCAAAGCGCCGAGCAGCGCGCCGCTGAGAGCAAAGCCGGCGTGGCACCCGGAGATATTGCAGGTCTCGAAGATAACGCGCTGTGTCTGCCCGCCATCGATTTTCAGCTCCAGACCTGCCGGTAGATAGACATTCAGCGGCGTCGAAATGATCGCGACGCGCTGTTTTCCCTGCCTCGCAATGTTGAACAGAAAGACGACATCCTTTCCGCCGTTGACGGCCTGCGCCTGCTGGAGACGGCATGCCCCGCTTTCCGCTTTAGGGGGCGCGGCATTCGCCTGTGGCTTGCAGACCAGCTCCCAATCGCCATAACGCCTGGGATCTACGACTGCTTCTGACGCAACCCCGGAAGTCTCTTCCCGGACAGCGAGAGTCTTGCCGTCCTCCGCAATTGCTTTCGGCGCAGGCGCGATCAGCAGCAATCCAACGGCAACAAGCGCCGCCATGCCCATTCCGGAGACCGACGAGACCAGCCAGCGGCACAGCCCGAACGTGAGGTGATTGTTGCCAGCATCTCTTGAGGGAGGATCGAACAAAAACGGCATGGCTCAAAAAACCTTCAAACGCAGTGTCATGAACAACTCACCCTTTTCCTCGCTCACGCGCCGGCTTCGGCTGTCTTCGGCAACCCGCCAGGCGTAGCCGACATCGAAAGAAAGCCTTGGGCCGCCATATCGCAGGCCCACACCACTGCCGACCCGGTATCCGGTGACTTCATTGGCAACGTCGCGGCCGAGTCCTGCGTCGAGAAAGAGATAAGGGTTGAGACGGGAGAGGGTCGTTCGCGCCCATTCCGACGATGGGGCGGGTATTTGCGCTGGGCTCTGGCTGTCCGGCTGCGGGCCTGATCCGGCTTTCCCCAACAGCAAATCGACCGGCATCGCGAATGCGACCTCGTTGCGCCACACCGCGCCCCGGTCAGCCTTGAAGCTTCCATTGGAAAATCCGCGCACCGAACTGCGCGAGCCGATCGTCATCTGGTCGTCGGAATAAAGCGCGGTTGCCGCCCATTGTGTGGACAGGCTGGACGAAACGGAGGCGCGCCCGGGAAAGACATAAGACCCCGAAAGAGATGCATCCAGCTTTGTGAACTGGCTGTGAGGTATGGAGGCGTCGATATCGTCGGCATCTTCGCGCGCATTGAAGATAGACAGCCCCTGGCTGGCACCGATCCGGGCCGACACGTTGGCGCGTTCGAAAAAGCGGCTGTAAGTCAGGCCTGCCTGAAGCGGAGAAACGCGCTGGTCCATCAGCCCAACGCCGTTGATATAGCGGTTCTGTTCACGATGCGCGACCGTGAAATCGGCAACCAGCCGCTCCGTGCGCGATGAATGAACGATCCAGTCGGCACCTGCGCTGACGTTCCAGGTCGTCATGAACAGTTCGGAAAGCGGGCCGAGGTCGATCATGTTTTCGGACCAGTCGCCCTTCAGCCTCATTGTGGCGCGTCCGACGGGAACCGCAAAATCGCCACTCAGTTCGTTGGTCTCGACGCCGCTTTTAAGCGTCAGCCCCCACATGTCGTTGATGCCGATGAGATTGTCTTTTTCCGCCGTGATCCCGAAGCGCAACTTGTCAACGCCTTCGATGGATTCCGTGTCGTAGCCGCCGTAGAGCCTGAAGGCATCATTGACGCGGTTCGTGATCTGCACGTCGGAGGTCGCCGGCCTCTTGCCCGGAACAAGCTCCGCCTTTGCCTTGTTCGAAGGAACCCTGTTGAGGCTATCGAGTGTGTCCTGCAGGCGATCGACATGCAGGACATCGTCTTTGGCAATTGTGCCAGTCATCGCGATCCGGGCGGATGGCGGCAGCAAGGTCAGGCGTTCGAGATCGTCATCAAGGCCCTCCCACCAGGCATCTGCCTGCTGCACGAACTCGGAAATGGACGAGGACCGTGCAACGTTGCCACTTAGTTCGGCCATGCGGGGAAAGAACGCCTTATAAGGCTGCTGCTCCTCCTTGTAGACGACCGCATCGATCCGCCCGGGCACAACGCGCAGGACCAGCGTTCTGCTGGCGGCAATGTCTTGCTCCGGCAACCAGGCCTGCGTCGTGGCAAAACCCTTGTCGGCAAAAAGACCGTTTACCGCCTTGAGCAATCCGCCGACGCTTTCATTGCTCTGGCAGGACGATGCGAAGGGTCTTGTCACGTCCTCCACAGCTTCGCTGCCAATGAGTTCGTGGCCGCCTTCGATGCGGATCGTGTCTACCGGAAAACATGGTGAAGCACCGGACGTCGTATTATCAGATGCGGGACCCGCAAATGTCTGGATCGTCAGGGCAGGCTCCTGCGATGCGGCGACAAGTGGATCTACCTCACCTGCGTTTGCCTCTGCCGGCGGCCGCCCTTTGAGATCATCCCGTGACAATGCCGTTTTTGGAGCAAGGCAAAGAGCTGCGCAGAGAACGACGACCGAGTTTCGCAACGCGGGTGAGGTCGGCGCGATACCGCCGATCACCTTCCTGTCGAAACTACTTGCTGTAGATGATTTGGTAGCTGCCGGAACGACAAATCGCGCTCTGGCCAGATATCTGGTCATCAATAAACTTCAACCCCATGTTGCCCAATGCGACGCATTAATCAATAGAGGGTAATTTGCAAGACAACTCTGGCGCGCTTACAAAAAGAATGAGAATTGAGTTACCAATTTGCATCAGTTATGCGTTGGATTTCGTTGAGATCGAAGCTCGCACGGTGCTGGCCGGAGTGGATTCAAGGGGCGATACTTCATGTCAGAATTATAATTAAGTGTTTAATATTGATTGTTTTATTGCGCTATCCGAGATCAAGAACGCAGCCGTTTGCCCGCAGTTGGATTGGTCGCGGGTAAAATGCAAAAAGTCATATGTGATTGTTTTTGATCTGCCCCGAATGTCGTCATGGGCACCAGACGCAGCGAATCCGGGGCAGATTTTTGATTTTTCCGGCCAGTAAGGGCGAAGATGAACGACCTTTGCGTGTATTTTCCATGGGGGCGATCGGGAAGGGCCGGCGGGCTCGCAGGCCTGACCCTATTTTCGCTGAAGCCGGAAAGAGCCAAGCGCTCGGGGCTAGAAATCCACCTTTCCAGCCGGAGATCGGGTAGTTTCCCCTGACAAACAGGTAACTCGCTTAATCAGAAGTGGTGGGCCGTCTCCACCCTAAACGAAAGGCGTTCAGTTTGGCCCGGGGTATACCGCACGACGACATCATCGAAGCTCTTTGGGCCATCGGTCTTGTACGAGACCTCGACGACATGCGGGGTCTCAGGATTGCGAAGGCCTGAATCATATATCCAGAAGAACCGAGCCAGATAGTCGTGCCCGTCCCAGCTTGCAATCACTGCATCTGCCATAACCCCAACACCGGGCCTGCCCAGTTTACTCCTGTTTTGTTCCTTAAGGCATTCTCCGGGCACCTTTCAGCACCCGGAAACAGCAGAATGTGGTTTGGCCAGTTTTAGCTTCCAAAATGGCCAGATCTAACGCCTTTTGGTCAATACTTAGATCGGTTTCCCATCAGATATCCAGATTATCAGCGAATGCCGCCCGTTCCTGAATGAAACGGAAGCGGGCATCGGCCTTGGTGCCCATCAGGTTGTCGACGGCCTCGCGGGTGCCTTCGAAATCCACGTCGTCGATCTCGACGCGCAGCAGGGTGCGCTTTTCGGGATCCATGGTGGTTTCCTTCAGCTGCTGGGCCATCATCTCGCCGAGGCCTTTGAAGCGGCCGATTTCGACCTTCTTGCCCTTGAAGACGGTTTCCATCAGCTCGGCGCGGTGGGCGTCGTCGCGGGCATAGGCGCTCTTGGCGCCCTGGCGAATGACGTAGAGTGGCGGCACTGCCAGATAGAGGTGATTGCCGCGAATGAGTTCCGGCATTTCCTGATAGAAGAAGGTGATGAGCAGCGAGGCGATATGGGCACCGTCGACGTCGGCATCGGTCATGATGATGATGCGCTCATAACGCAGGTCCTCTTCGCGGTACTTGGTGCGCGTGCCGCAGCCGAGCGCCTGGATGAGATCGGCGATCTGCTGGTTGGCGGAGAGTTTTTCGCGGCTGGCGCTGCCGACGTTCAGGATTTTGCCGCGCAGCGGCAGGATGGCCTGGTTGGCGCGGTTGCGCGCCTGCTTGGCCGAGCCGCCGGCCGAGTCGCCCTCGACGATGAAAAGCTCAGCCCCTTCTGCGGTGTTCTGGGCGCAATCCGCCAGCTTGCCGGGCAGGCGCAGCTTGCGCACGGCGGTCTTGCGGTTGACTTCCTTTTCCTTGCGGCGGCGCAGGCGCTCTTCGGCGCGCTCGATCACCCAGTCGAGCAGCTTCGCCGCTTCGCCCGGATTGCCGGCGAGATAATGGTCGAAGGGATCGCGCAGCGCGTTTTCGACGATGCGCTGGGCCTCGACGGTTGCGAGCTTGTCCTTGGTCTGGCCGACGAATTCCGGCTCGCGGATGAAGACGGAGAGCATGCCGGCGGCGGAGATCATCACGTCATCGGTGGTGATGTCCTTGGCGCGCTTGTTCTGCGTCAGGTCCGCATAATTCTTCAGGCCCTTGGTGAGCGCGATGCGCAGGCCGGCCTCATGCGTGCCGCCTTCGGGCGTCGGAATGGTGTTGCAATAGGAATGAATCTGCGTATCGCCGCCATACCAGGTGACGGCCCATTCCAGCGCGCCGTGGCCGCCGGTCTTTTCCGTGCGGCCGGAGAAAATCTCGCGGGTGACGGTGAATTCCTTGCCGAGCGTGGCGGCAAGATAATCCTTCAGGCCGCCTGGGAAATGGAACACGGCCTTTTCGGGGATTTCACCGCCGGCCGGCACCATGCCGGGATCACAGCTCCAGCGGATTTCAACGCCGCCGAAGAGATAGGCCTTGGACCGGGCCATGCGGAAGATGCGGGCCGGTTCGAATTTCGCGTGGTCGCCGAAGATCTGCGGATCAGGATGGAAACGCACGCGGGTACCGCGGCGATTGTGCACGTCGCCCAGCTCTTCCAGCGGACCGATCGGCAGGCCGCGCGAGAAACGCTGGCGGTAAAGCTTGCGGTTACGGGCCACTTCCACTTCGAGAAGATCGGACAGCGCATTGACCACGGAAACACCGACGCCGTGCAGGCCGCCCGATGTCTCATAGGCCTTGCCATCGAACTTGCCGCCGGCATGCAGCTTGGTCATGATGACTTCGAGCGTCGATTTGCCTGGCACCTGCGGGTGGTTTTCCACCGGAATGCCGCGGCCATTGTCGGTGACCGTCAGGAAACCTTCGGCGTCGAGGTGAACCTCGATGAAATTGGCGTGGCCGGCGACGGCCTCGTCCATGGAGTTGTCGATGACTTCGGCAAAGAGATGGTGCAGCGCCTTCTCATCGGTGCCGCCAATATACATGCCGGGACGCATGCGCACCGGCTCCAGCCCTTCGAGCACGCGGATCGAGGACGCGCCGTAGTCGTCACCGGATGGTGATGCGGGGGCGGGCGGCGTGACGGCCGCAACGGCTGCGGGTTTCGGCTGCACATTCGCGTTGGCGGCCGCGGTCACCGGCGTCTTTGCGGCGTCCTCGTTCGTTTCCGTATCGCTGTTTCGTGCTGCCGGAAGACCGGAGAAGAGATCGTTGCTGTCGTCCATCATGTCCAAAGTTCAAAAGCGTGTGTCAGAATTTCGCCATGCGAATCATTATGCCAATAGCGTCAATCATAACGCCAAACGCGGTTCCCGTCCGATTGAACCGGGGTTCGCCTGGGCGAGCGCTGCGCATCCTATGCCACGATTGTGTCAGGGTTTCGCAACAGGAGGATTGCGCTGCCGGCCTTGCGATGGCAAGTCTCGCAGCCACGAATGAACGGTTAGCCAAGGCATGTCCACAGCTCATTTCACGTTTTGTACTCTTTTCAGCCTGACTGTGGCGGCCATGCCCGTCGCAGCCTCTGCCGCCGAGGGCCCGCTGCGGCCGTTCAAGGATGAGCTGTTTTCCGCCCAGACGGTGCTTTCCACCGCCGATGGCGGCGCTTCAGAAGTCATCGACTATCAGGAGATGCGCGATATCAATGGCCGCGACGAGGTGCCGGAGCGGCGGGTGAAACGGCAATATGTCGATATGACGCCGAAGAAGGCGCAGGCGCTGGAAACAATGTCCGTCGAGGGCAGGGCGCTTGAGGTCGGCCGCGTCGGGCCGGCAAGCGGGCAGGCCTTCACGGTCATCTTCATTCATGGGCGCGGCGGCGACCGGCGGCTCGGCATGAACGACTATACGTTCGGCGGCAATTTCAACCGGCTGAAAAACCTCGCTGTGGCCAATGGCGGCACCTATTATGTGCCGAGCGTGCGCTCCTTCGATGAAAACGGCGTTGCCGATGTTGCGGCGCTGATTGCCGATGCGGCCAAAAAATCGGGCGGCAAGCCTGTCATTTTGGCCTGTGCCTCCATGGGCAGTTTCATCTGCTACGGTATCAGCCGTGACAAGGCTGCCGTCGCCAATCTCAAGGGCATGGCGATCCTCGGCGGTGCGGTCGATCCGGATTTTCCGAAAAGCGCCTTTGCCAGGGCGAAGAAGCCGGTCTGGTTCACCCATGGCAGCGCCGACAAGGTCTATTCGGCCGATCAGCAGGCGACGATCTTCCGTTCCTTGCTGAAGGCCGGCGAGCCGGCGCGGTTCACGCGGTATGAGAGTGGCAGCCACGGCACACCGGTGCGCATGACCGACTGGCGGGCGGTTTTGAACTGGATTTTGAGCCGCTGAGGCTCCGATTTGGGTCAGCAACGGCAAATTTTTAGAAATTGCCCGTCGTTTTGAACCTTCGGGCCGCTTTTTTGTACCATTTATTGCCCGGGCCGTTTAAAGGAATATCCTGGGATTTCCGGCAGTGTTTCTGTCGCGATTATGGGCCGTGATACGACTGAGGGAAGGGGCGCCGCCACAGGCGGCCTCAAGACAAAGGGAATGGGATACGCATGACGCCGAATGTTCGACCGCTTGTTGCCGGAAACTGGAAGATGAACGGCACCCGTGCCTCGCTCGATCAGATCAAGGCCATGGCAGAGGGCGTCAAGGGCCCACTGTCTGAAAAGGTGGATGCGCTGATCTGCCCGCCCTCGACATTGCTCTACGTGGCAACGGCGCTGTGCGATGACAGCCCGCTGATGATCGGCGCGCAGGATTGCCACCAGAACGCCTCCGGCGCGCACACCGGCGATATTTCCGCCGAGATGATCGCCGACTGCTTCGGCATCCATGTCATCGTCGGCCATTCCGAGCGCCGTACCGACCATGCAGAGACGGATCATCTGGTGCGCGCCAAGGCCGTGGCCGCCCATCAGGCCGATCTCATCGCCATCGTCTGCATTGGCGAGACCGCGGATGAGCGCAAGGCGGGCCAGACGCTCGACATCCTCAAGCGCCAGCTCGCCGGCTCCCTGCCGGATGAGGCGACGGCCGAAAATACCGTCATCGCCTATGAGCCCGTCTGGGCGATCGGCACGGGTCTGACACCCACCGTGGACGATGTGCGCGAGGCCCATGCCTTCATGCGCGACGAACTCGTCAAGCGCTTCGGCGACGCCGGCAAGACAATGCGCATCCTCTATGGCGGCTCGGTGAAGCCCGCCAATGCGCTGGAACTGATGGGCGTCGAGAACGTGGATGGCGCGCTGATCGGCGGCGCGAGCTTGAAAGCTTCAGACTTCCTGTCCATCTATGCGGCATACGAGCAACTGACGGCCTGAGACAGGTTTTCCTGTTACAGATGGCGGGAAAGGGGCTTGGAATAAGCCTTCGCCTCATGTAAAGAGCCGCGAAACCTTCTTTGTAGTGCTCCGCGCGGGGCATGGAATGGATTGTCATGCAGACCGTTTTGATTGTTATTCACCTCATGATCGTGCTGGCGCTTGTCGGCGTGGTCCTGATCCAGCGTTCCGAAGGCGGCGGCCTCGGTATCGGCGGCGGTTCGGGCTTCATGTCCGCGCGCGGAACGGCCAATGCGCTGACGCGCACCACGGCGATCCTTGCCGCGTTGTTCTTCGCGACCTCGCTCGGCCTCGGTCTCCTGACGCGCTATGAATCGCGCCCGACCGATATTCTGAACCGTATTCCGGCCACGCAGGGCCAGGGTAACGGCATTCTCGATACGCTCGGCCCGGCGACGACGCCGTCGACGCCCGCTCCGGCTGAAAATGGCGTTCCGACCAATGGTGCAGCCGCGCCGGCTCAGACGACCCCGGCTCCGGCCGCTTCCGGCACGGCCGCTCCGGCCCCGGCTCAGCCCGCCGATCCGAACGCAGTTCCGACCGGTCAATAAGCCCGGTTTTGATTTAACGCTCCGGCAGGCCAAAAGCCTGCCGGTTTTCTTTTGTTCGCATTCCGGCCTGTGACCCATCGCAAATTCGTCAACAGCGAATTTTCGAAAGCATGAAATTTGGGCTGGCGGAATCAGAGGTAAAAAGGTATCCGGTGAATCCCATGGCGCGATATGTATTCATCACAGGCGGCGTGGTCTCCTCTCTAGGCAAGGGCATCGCCGCGGCAGCACTCGGAGCTTTGTTGCAATCCCGTGGTTATCGGGTGCGGCTTCGTAAACTCGACCCCTATCTGAACGTCGATCCCGGCACCATGAGCCCGACACAGCACGGCGAAGTGTTCGTGACGGATGACGGTGCCGAGACGGACCTCGACCTTGGCCATTACGAGCGCTTCACGGGGCGTTCGGCCACCAAGACCGACAACATCACCACCGGTCGCATCTACAAGAACATCATCGACAAGGAACGGCGCGGCGACTATCTCGGCGCAACCGTTCAGGTCATTCCGCATGTCACCAACGAGATCAAGGATTTCGTGATCGAAGGCAATGACGATTACGACTTCGTCATCTGCGAAATCGGCGGCACGGTGGGTGACATCGAGGCGATGCCGTTCATGGAAGCGATCCGTCAGCTCGGCAACGACCTGCCGCGCGGCACGGCGATCTATCTTCATCTGACGCTGATGCCGTACATTCCGGCAGCGGGCGAGCTGAAGACCAAGCCGACCCAGCATTCCGTCAAGGAGCTGCAGGCGCTCGGCATTCACCCCGACATCCTGCTGGTGCGCGCCGACCGGGAAATCCCGGAAGCGGAACGCCGCAAGCTTTCGCTATTCTGCAACGTGCGTCCTTCCGCCGTGATCCAGGCGCTGGATGTGGCGAACATCTATGACGTTCCGATTGCCTACCACAAGGAAGGCCTCGATTCGGAAGTGCTGGCCGCCTTCGGCATCGAGCCGGCGCCCAAGCCGCGTCTGGAGCCCTGGGAAGAGGTCTGCAACCGCATTCGCACGCCGGAAGGCGAGGTCACGATTGCGATCGTCGGCAAATATACCGGCCTCAAGGACGCGTATAAGTCGCTGATCGAGGCGCTGCATCACGGCGGCTTTGCCAACCGCGTCAAGGTCAAGCTCGAGTGGATCGAGTCGGAAGTCTTCGAAAAGGAAGATCCGACGCCATACCTTGAAAAGGTCAACGGCATTCTGGTGCCGGGCGGTTTCGGCGAGCGCGGTTCTGAAGGCAAGATCATGGCGGCGCAGTTCGCGCGTGAGCGCAACGTGCCCTATTTCGGCATCTGCTTCGGCATGCAGATGGCGGTCGTGGAAGCGGCCCGTCACCTTGCCGGCATCGAAAATGCCTCCTCCACCGAATTCGGCCCGACGTCCGAGCCGGTCGTCGGCCTGATGACCGAATGGGTGAAGGGCAACGAGCTGGAGAAGCGCTCCTCCAAGGGCGATCTCGGCGGCACCATGCGTCTCGGCGCCTACAAGGCGGCGCTGAAGAAAGACACCAAGATCGCCGAAATCTACGGCACCACGGATATTTCCGAGCGCCACCGCCACCGCTATGAGGTGAATGTGGATTACAAGGACCGGCTGGAAGAATGCGGCCTAGTCTTCTCGGGCATGTCTCCGGATGGTGTCCTGCCGGAAACGGTGGAATATCCCGATCACCCGTGGTTCATCGGCGTGCAATACCACCCGGAACTGAAGAGCCGCCCGCTCGACCCGCATCCGCTGTTTGCGAGCTTCGTGGAAGCAGCGGTGGAGCAGAGCCGGCTGGTTTGACGGTTTGAATGAGATGAAGAGGGTCGCGACAGCGGCCCTTTTTTGTTTATGCGAATGGCTTTCTTCCGTCATGCCGGACTAGATCCGGCATCCAGCCACGGCGCGTCTGCGCCGTGAACGAGTCTAAAGCGATCAAGGACTTGATCGCGCTGGACCCCGGATCTAGTCCGGGGTGACGGAGTGTGGATGCGATAGCCGCGACAAACATGGCATTTCGAGATGGGGCGTCGATCATTTAAGTCCGACCCGCTAACTTCAAACAAAAAAAACGGGCCCGAAGGCCCGTTCCGCATTCCACCAAAATTCAACAGGCTTACTTCGGCCCGATCATGTTCTCCGGGCGCACATACTGGTTGAACTCCTCGTTGGTGAGGTATCCGCCGCCGACGGCCTCGTCGCGCAGCGTCGTGCCGTTCTTGTGCGCGGTCTTGGCGATCTTGGCGCAGATGTCGTAGCCGAGCTTGCTGTTCAGCGCTGTCACCAGCATCAGCGAGTTCTCGACGCCCTTTTTGATATTGTCTTCTCGGGCTTCGATGCCGACGACGCAATTGTCGGTGAAGGAAACGGCGGCGTCACCCAGAAGCTGGACTGACTGCAGGAAGTTGTAGGCCATCATCGGGTTATAGACGTTGAGCTCGAAGTGGCCCTGCGAACCGGCGAAGGAAAGCGCTGCATTGTTGCCGAAGATGTGGGCGCACACCTGCGTCAGCGCTTCCGACTGGGTGGGGTTGACCTTGCCCGGCATGATCGACGAGCCGGGTTCGTTTTCCGGCAGCGACAATTCGCCGAGACCGGCGCGCGGGCCGGAGCCGAGGAAGCGGATGTCGTTGGCGATCTTGAAGAGTGCAGCGGCAGCCGCATTGATCGCGCCATGGGAGAAGACCATGGAATCGTGCGAGGCGAGCGCCTCGAACTTGTTCGGCGCGGTCACGAAGGGCAGGCCGGTGATCTTGGAGATTTCCTCGGCGACCTTTTCGGCAAAGCCGATGGGAGCGTTGAGGCCCGTGCCGACGGCCGTGCCGCCCTGGGCGAGCTTGGAGAGCGCGGGCAGGGTGGTTTCGATATTGGCGATGGCGGAGGCGACCTGCGCGGCATAACCGGAGAATTCCTGGCCGAGCGTCAGCGGCGTTGCATCCTGCGTGTGGGTGCGGCCGATTTTGATGATCTTTTCGAACTGCTTGACCTTGGCTTCCAGCGCCTTGTGCAGGTGCTTGAGGCTCGGCAGCAGGTGATGAACGATCTCTTCCACGCAGGCGATGTGCATCGCCGTCGGGTAGGTGTCGTTCGAGGACTGGCTCATATTGACGTGGTCATTGGGGTGGACGGGCTTCTTGGTGCCCATTTCGCCGCCGAGCATCTCGATTGCGCGGTTGGAAATCACCTCATTGGCGTTCATGTTGGACTGGGTGCCGGAGCCGGTCTGCCAGACGACGAGCGGGAAATGCTCGGTCAGCTTGCCGTCGATGACTTCCTGCGCGGCGGCGATGATGGCCTCGCCGACCTTGGGGTCGAGGCCTGCCAGCGCCATGTTGGCGCGGGCGGCTGCCTGCTTGACGATGCCCAGCGCACGAACGACAGAGGCGGGCTGCTTTTCCCAGCCGATCTTGAAGTTGCCGAGCGAGCGCTGCGCCTGCGCGCCCCAATAGCGATCGGCCTGAACTTCAATGGGTCCAAATGTATCGGTTTCCGTCCGTGTGGCTGTCATCAATCTTGCCTTTTTACTCGTTTTCCTCCGCCAAAACGGCGCCTTCGCCCGCCTTGCGCGGCCGATATATAGAATCATCGCGCCGGCAATGAAAGCGCTGCAATGCAGCGGAGGCAGATATTTCCCGCCGCGCAAAAGCGATTTCGCCTTAAGGCGCGGTGCAGGGTGAAAAAGGCGCCAGCGTGTCATTTTTACTACGACGCGAAATGGCCGGAAAACCGGGCTTTCCGGGGCGCCCGGAAGGTGTGGCGGGGCAGGGCAAAGTGAATGAAATAAATGGAAATTTAACCATTCTCGCCAATTCTGGAAATTACGTTTTTACGGCTTTGGCTGTATCATAAGGTTCATTTCGGCACGGTTGTGGGCCTTTTCACGTTTTCTTTTCAACGGGCCGTCGATCGGCTAGACAGGCATGAAACTGATGCCCGCTTTCGCTGGCGGTGCTGGGTGCTACGAGGATCAAATTGCAAGTCACATCTGGAAAAACATCGGCAGCACTGGTGCTGGCTCTCGGTCTTTCCGTTTCCACCGCTCTTCCCGGCAGCGCCGGTGCGGTAACGCTGATGGACCTCCTGCGCGGCGGCCCTGGCAAGATCGCGCGCGATCGCGGTGAGTTGCCGCCGGCCGGCATCGTCACCTCGCCCTCCGGATCGAGTGCCGGCCAAAGTGCCGATGCTTCCGATCCCGAGCCGCTGCCGCGTGTTTCCGGCCCGCGTTATTACGACTACAAGGCGGATACGGCCCGTGCGGTGAACACGGCGAATTTCGGTGAAGGCCTTGCCAATCTGAAATTCAGCGCCACCCCCGAGATCGCCAAGGCGCTGGAAACCTATTACGGCGCAGGCGGCAAGACGCTCTGGGTTTCGGAAGGCGAGCTGACCGCGCGCGCCAGTGCTGTCATCGCCTTTCTCGAGACGGTCGGAGAAAGCGGCCTCGATCCAGCCGATTACAGCATTTCGCCACCGGCAAAGGATGTGACGGCCAGCATCAGCAACACTTCCGGTGCGGCTGCGACCGATACGCCGGTGGAGACGGCCTCGGCGCCCGTGTCCGACGCCTATCAGCGGGCACAGATGCAGTTCGAACTGGCCCTTTCCGCCAAGGTTCTCGCCTATGTGCAGGATACGGCCCGTGGCCGTGTCGATCCGAACCGGCTCTCCGGCTATCACGATTTCAAGCGCAAGACGGTGAACCTCGCACCGGTGCTGAAGCTTGCGGGCCTGAGCCCCGATGTCGCCGCCTATCTGCGCAGCCGTGAACCGTCGAGCGCCGAATATCTGGCGCTGAAGGCGGAGCTTGCCCGCCTGCGCGGTGAGGGCGATGCGGCGCATGTCGTCCGCGTTCCCGCCGATCTGGTGCTGAAGCCCGGCAACAGCAGCGCTGATATGGCCAATGTCGTCAAGGCTATCGAACATCGCGCATCGCCCGCCTTCAAGGCGGAGCATGCGGCGATCATTTCTGGTTATCAGCAGACGCCGGATTATACGCCCGATCTCGTCGATCTGGTGAAGGCGTTCCAGAGCGAGAACGGTCTGAAGCCCGACGGCGTCATCGGCCGCGCCACCGTGCGCGCCATGGTCGGCGAAAGCAATGACGCGAAGATCGCCAAGGTGCAGGTGGCGATGGAGCAGGTGCGCTGGCTGCCGGCCGATCTCGGCCAGCGTTATGTCTTCATCAACCAGCCCGCTTTCATGGCCTATTATCACAATGATGGCGTGGAACAGTTCGGCATGAAGGTGGTCGTCGGCTCCAAGGCCAACCAGACCTATTTCTTCCAGGACGAAATTCAGACCGTGGAGTTCAACCCCTATTGGGGCGTGCCGCAGTCGATCATCGTCAACGAAATGCTGCCGAAGCTGCGCCGCGATCCGTCCTATCTCGACCGGCTGGGCTACGAAGTGCAGGTGGGCGGTCGTGCCGTTTCCTCCACCAGCGTCAACTGGTATGGCTCTACCAATGCCGTTTCCGTGCGCCAGCCGCCGAGCAGCGACAATGCGCTGGGCGACCTGAAAATCCTGTTCCCCAATGCGCATGCCATCTACATGCATGACACGCCTGCCAAGAGCTTTTTCAACCGCGACATGCGGGCGCTGAGCCACGGCTGTATCCGTCTGGTCGATCCGCGCCGCATGGCCGCCGCGGTTCTCGGCACCAGCGTCGACAAGGTCGGCGAGCAGATCGCATCCGGCAAGAACCGCGCCGTGCAGGTGCCGGAGAAGGTTCCGGTCTACGTGGCCTATTTCACCGCCTGGCCGGACAAGGACGGCAAGGTGCAGTTCTTCGACGATGTGTATGACCGCGACAGCTATGTGCAGAAGGCGTTCGCCGTGACGACGAAGGCGCGTGCCGCTTCGATCTGATCAGGATTGCATCAAGAGAAAAAGCGCCGGAGACGGCGCTTTTTTGTTTGAAGGAAAGGCCTGCCCAATTTGTTTGGTGCTGGAGTCCGCCTGCTACATTTGGCGTCAACGGCAACACCGTACTCCGTCACCCCGGACTTGATCCGGGGTCCAGCGCGATCAAGTCCTTGATCGCGAAAGAGTCTTCTCACGACGCAGACGCGTCGTGGCTGGATGCCGGATCTAGTCCGGCATGACGGAAGAGAGGTTGTTCAGCTCTCATTGACGTCGGAATCGCCGTTCCCTGGCGCTTTACTTGTCTGGTCCAGCCTCTCAGGCCGCCGCTGCACCCTTCGCAACCAGCTCTTCGAAGAGCGCCGGCGTCAGCGCAGTGAAATCGTCGATCACGACATCCGGTTCGAGTTCAACCATTGGCACATCCGAATAACCGAAAGTGACGCCAATCGACGGCACGGCGGCGTTCTTTGCCGCGAGAATGTCGTTGATGCTGTCGCCGACCATGATGGAGCGCTGGACGTCGCCGCCGGCCTTTTCGATGGTGCCGAGAATATGGCGGGCATCCGGCTTGCGGAATTCGAACGTATCGCCGCAGGTGATGGCGGCGAAATATCGCGTCAGCCCCAGTTTTTCGAGCAGCGGCACAGCGAGGATTTCGGTCTTGTTGGTGCAGACGGCAAGCGTGATGCCGGCTTCCGAGAGCGCATCCAGCGTGTTGACGATGCCGGGATAGGGGCGGCTTTCACCCGGCATTTCGGCGCGGTAATGGGTGATGAAGCGCTCATAGAGCGGCTCAATTTCGGCTTCCGGCAGTTCCCTCTCGCGAAGCGCGAAGGCGCGCTTGATCATCACCCGCGCGCCCTGGCCGACGAGGTGGGTCAGGTCGTCATAGGTGACGGGAGCAAGCCCGGCTGCGGCAATGGTGTGGTTGAGGCTCGAGACCAGATCGGCGGCGGTATCGACCAGCGTACCGTCGAGATCGAAAATGGCGAGCGGGGAGAGCGGGCGGGATGTCACGGGAACTGGCCTCTCGGGAATGCGTGTAACTGATGTATCGGTGCTTTCATTCCCGACAAGCCTAGGCAAACAGGCCTGTCTTTGCAACCGCGTCACAACGTTCTGTTCGTTGGCTTGAAAAAGGCTTTCGTTTGGCTTTCGACCCGTGTAAACAGCACGGCGACGACAAAGTTACCGGAGTTTCAGGCACATGGATGCCCGCCAGATGAAGATCAAGGCCGCCGAGGCCGCATTGTCCCACGTACAGGATGGGATGAGGCTCGGTATCGGCACGGGTTCGACGGCCGAGGAATTCGTCAGGCTTCTGGCCGAAAAGGTTGCCGCCGGTCTGAAGGTCGAGGGGGTGCCGACATCCGAGCGCACCGCGCGCCTGTGCGTCGAGCTTGGCGTGCCGCTGAAATCGCTGGATGAATTGCCGGAACTGGATCTTACCATCGACGGTGCGGATGAGGTCGATCATGCGCTGCGTCTCGTCAAGGGCGGCGGCGGCGCGCTGCTGCGCGAAAAGATCGTTGCGGCGGCATCCGCCCGCATGATCGTGATCGCCGACCAGAGCAAGGTGGTGGAGACGCTGGGCGCCTTTCCGCTGCCCATCGAAATCAACCCGTTCGGCCAGGTGGCGACGCGTATCGCCATCGAAAAACTGGCGTCGCGTTCCGGGCTTTCCGGCACGCTGGCGATGCGTTCGTCGGGCGACGGCGCCTTCATGACGGATGGCGGACACCTTATCCTCGACGCATCTTTTGGCCGTATTCCTGATGCAGAAGCGCTAGCACGCGAGCTGAACACGATTCCCGGTGTCGTCGAGCACGGACTTTTCATAAATTTGGCATCGCTTGCCATTATCGCGGGTCCTGAAGGCGCCCGCGTGATGCAGGCAGTATAACAGGAGCGAGATTTTCATGGTCAAACTAGCGGGACTGGGCAAAGCTGCCGCTGCTTCGATCCTCATTTCCGGCATCGTGTTCGGTACTGCCGCACGCGCTCAGGAAATTTCGGAAGCGCATATCGCTGCCGCACGGCAGGCGATCACCTCCCTTGGCGTTACCGACCGTTTCGACGACATTCTGCCGGGTCTGGCGGAGCGTCTGAAGGCCGAACTCATTCAGGCTTCGCCGAACGTTCAGGACGCGATCACCGAGACTGTCGATGCGAAGGCTCTCGAGCTTGCGCCGCGCCGCGCCGATCTGGAGCGCGAAGCAGCGCTCACCTATGCGCGCGCCTTCACCGTTGAAGAGCTGAACGCCATTTCCACCTTCTACAGCAGCGAAGCCGGCAAGAAGCTTCTGAAGGACGGCCCGATCGCCACGCGCGAACTGATGAAGGCCGCCGATATCTGGGCCGCCGGCATCAACCGCGACCTCAACGCTTCCAGCATGTCGGAACTGCAGAAGGTTGCCGGCGCCGATCTGAAGCCGCTTCCGGCCGATCAGAACGCCACCGGTGGCGCTCCGGCTGCTCCCAAGCCCTGATTGGGTGAACGGACAATTCAGAAATATTCAAAGCCCGGCCGCAAGACCGGGCTTTTCATTTGTGCGTCGCAGCACCTATATGTGCCGTGAATGCGCCGCCGCCCGTCTCGAGGCTGAGGACGGCGGTTTTGATCAGGGGTTTTGACTATGACAGCTTATGACTACGATCTTTTCGTCATCGGTGGCGGTTCCGGCGGCGTGCGCAGCGGCCGCGTGGCGGCCTCGCTCGGCAAGCGCGTCGCAATCGCCGAGGAATACCGCTATGGCGGAACCTGCGTCATCCGCGGCTGCGTGCCGAAGAAGCTGTTCGTCTACGCCTCGCAATTCCCTGAGCATTTCGAGGATTCGGAAGGATTCGGCTGGAGCGTCGGCGAGCGCAGCTTCGACTGGAAGAAGCTCATCGCGGCCAAGGACAAGGAAATCACCCGTCTCGAAGGGCTCTACCGCAAGGGTCTGGAAAACGCCAAGGCCGATATTTTCGATAGCCGGGCGGAACTGGTCGACGCCCATACCGTGAAGCTGACGAAAACCGGCGAGACCTTCACCGCCGAGCGCATCGTGATTGCCGTCGGCGGCACGCCGAACGAGCACAAGGCGCTGCCCGGCCATGAGCTGACGATCTCGTCCAACGAGGCTTTCGACCTGGAAGAGCTGCCGAAATCGATCCTGATCGCCGGCGGCGGTTATATCGCGGTCGAATTCGCCAATATCTTCCATGGGCTCGGCGTCGAAACGACCCTGATCTATCGCGGCAAGGAAATCCTGTCGCGCTTCGATCAGGACATGCGCAGGGGCCTGCATGAAGCGATGGAGGCCAAGGGCATCCGCATCCTTCTGGAAGATATCATCGAGGAAGTCAGCAAGGATGGCGCCGGCGGTTTCGTGGCACGCACCAAGCAGGGTGCCTCGCTGCATGTGGGCCTGGTCATGCTGGCGCTTGGTCGCGATCCGAATACCAAGGGCCTGGGGCTGGAAAATGCCGGTGTGAAGGTGGATGCGCGCGGTGCGATCATCGTCGACGATTATTCGCGCACGAATGTGCCGAATATCTTCGCGCTGGGCGACGTCACCGACCGGGTACAACTGACGCCGGTGGCAATCCATGAGGCCATGTGCTTCATCGAAACCGAATACAAGAACAACCCGACCAAGCCGGATCACGAGCTGATCGCAACGGCGGTGTTCTCGCAGCCTGAAATCGGCACCGTCGGTCTTTCGGAAGAGGAAGCCGGCAAGAAATATCCGGAACTGGAGGTTTATCGCGCCCAGTTCCGGCCGATGAAGGCGACGCTTTCCGGCCGTCAGGAAAAGACGATCATGAAGCTGATCGTCAATGCCGCCGACCGCAAGGTCGTGGGCGTGCATATTCTCGGCCATGAGGCGGGCGAGATGGCGCAGCTTCTCGGCATCACGCTGAAAGCCGGCTGCACCAAGGATGATTTCGACCGCACCATGGCGGTTCATCCCACAGCCGCCGAAGAACTGGTGACGATGTATTCGCCGAGCTATCGCGTCGTGAATGGCGAGCGTGTGTAACGCCGGTACGGGCGTCGTATAATCGTCGCCCACATCAGCCTGCCGCCCTTTGAAAGCGAAGTTTTCGATTGGCGGTGGGGTTGTTAAATCGTTTGAATTGACTTTTGTGCGTCTGGAGCGCTCAAAACGGGCAGAATGAGCCGGATGGCTCGGGGATCGGCTATGCAAAGCCGATGCTTGGAGCTATAAGCCGCTCAATTTTTCGAGGCGGCCGCGCGACGTCGCGTGGGCGAGAAAAGGGTGAGAACATGGCACAGAATTGGACCCCCGGCAGCTGGCGGCAGAAACCGATCCAGCAGGTTCCCGAATATCCGGATGCGGCAGCACTTGCGGCAACGGAAGCCACGCTTGCGACCTATCCGCCCCTGGTCTTTGCCGGGGAAGCCCGCCGCCTGAAGAAGCAGCTCGCCAATGTGGC
The DNA here is from genome assembly GCF_027871605.1 of Agrobacterium sp. CFBP 3001. Classification (NCBI taxonomy): domain Bacteria; kingdom Pseudomonadati; phylum Pseudomonadota; class Alphaproteobacteria; order Hyphomicrobiales; family Rhizobiaceae; genus Agrobacterium; species Agrobacterium sp. CFBP 3001. Next base: position 8,809 of record NZ_JAQAHD010000028.1, on the reverse strand, counting down.
TGAAGGCAACGCCTTCCTGCTGCAGGGCGGGGATTGCGCCGAAAGCTTCCTCGAGCATGGCGCGGACAACATCCGCGACTTCTTCCGCGCGTTCCTGCAGATGGCCGTCGTGCTGACCTATGGCGCGCAGCTGCCCGTCGTGAAGGTCGGCCGCATTGCCGGTCAGTTCGCCAAGCCGCGCTCTTCCAACGTGGAAGCGCAGGATGGCGTGACGCTGCCGTCTTACCGCGGCGACATCATCAACGGCATCGAATTCAACGAGGCCTCGCGCATTCCGAACCCGGAGCGCCAGCTCGACGCCTACCGCCAGTCGGCGGCGACGCTGAACCTGCTGCGCGCTTTCGCGATGGGCGGTTACGCCAACCTCGAAAACGTTCACCAGTGGATGCTCGGTTTCATCAAGGACAGCCCGCAGGCGGACCGTTACCGCAAGCTGGCCGACCGGATTTCCGAAACCATGGACTTCATGAAGGCGATCGGCATCAGCGCGGACAATAATCCGAGCCTGCGTGAGACCGACTTCTTCACCAGCCATGAAGCCCTGCTGCTCGGTTACGAAGAGGCGCTGACCCGCGTCGATTCCACCTCCGGTGACTGGTATGCCACATCCGGCCACATGCTGTGGATCGGCGACCGCACGCGCCAGCTCGACCATGCGCATGTGGAATATTTCCGTGGCATCAAGAACCCGATCGGCCTGAAATGCGGTCCGTCGCTGACGCCTGACAATCTGATCGAGCTGATCGATGCGCTGAACCCGGCAAACGAGGCCGGCCGCCTGACGCTGATTTGCCGTTTCGGCCACGACAAGGTGGCGGACAGTCTGCCGAAGCTCATTCGCGCCGTCAAGAAGGAAGGCCGCAAGGTCGTCTGGTCCTGCGATCCGATGCATGGCAACACGATCACGCTCAACCACTACAAGACGCGTCCTTTCGAGCGCATCCTGTCGGAAGTGGAAAGCTTCTTCCAGATCCACCGCGCCGAAGGCACGCATCCGGGTGGCATCCATATCGAGATGACCGGCAAGGACGTGACGGAATGCACGGGCGGTGCGCGCGCCGTGACGGCGGATTCGCTGTCCGACCGTTACCACACCCATTGCGATCCGCGCCTCAATGCCGATCAGGCGCTGGAACTGGCCTTCCTGCTGTCCGAGCGCATGAAGAGCGGCCGCGATGAGAAGCGTCTGGCAATCGCCAACGCCTGATCTGACACCATAAACAAAAAAGCCGCCGGGAGACCCTCCGGCGGCTTTTTCGTGCGCGGCGCTGACCTAAGCGCCTCGCGTTTAATCTGATTCATGCGACGCGCTTCATATTTTTGTTTTTACGCATGTCTTTGTCCCGAAACCGCTGCACACTTTTGGGAGACATGCTCTATTGCACCAGCGCCGGCTGCTGGCAGCGGACATCCGTGACCCGCACATCGGCTTCGCCGATCTTAACGCCGAGAACCAGAAGCACGTTGTAGAGCAGCTGATCGACCGGAGCGGTGACTGCCGCAAGCGTGTTGGCAAGCGCCGACTGAATGCCCGCCAGACCTCCCAAATCCAGGTTGAGGAAGAGAAGCCTGATATCCAGGTTGAGGTTTTTCAGCAGTGAACTGACAAGAGTGGTGACTGTGTCCTTGGTGGAGACACTCTTGATCTTGGCCTGGGTAATATCGGACTGCGTGAAGGTCAGCTTGCTCTTGGTCATATTGGTGGCGTTGATGAGGGCGCTGCCATTGATGGCGAGCAGTGCTGAATCCACGATTGCGGCCTTGGTGACGCGCGGGTCCCTGCCGAAATTGGCAAAGGCAGTGGTATCGACATTGCCAAGGGCGATTTCGGCAATGCCGGGAACGACCTCGACATCGACGGTGCCCTGTCCGCCACCCGTGCAGCGAATATCGGCAAGCCGCGCTTCGGAATGGGCGACTTCCACATAAAGCGGGAGATTGACCTTGAGGCCGGCAATGGCCTGAAGCCCGTCCACCACGACGTTGACCGCCAGCCGGGTCTGTGCAGTACGCACGATGGTGCCCGCGCCGCCAACGGCGAGCGACGGCGTTTCGACCGGCGGTTCACCGATGGCGAGCGTTGCCTTGACCGAGGCGAGGCCGAGAAGATTGGCGTTGATGTTAAGCCCCAGCTGGTTACCGCCATTGCCCGCCACGGCGGCGGCATTGATGAGATCGAAGACGCCGGCGGTGACCTTGAGGTTTTCGCCCGTACCGATCAGCTTGTCCGAGAATGGGCCGAGATTGAGGATTTCCTCAAGCTTGATCTTGACGTTGCTCTTGTTGACGGTTTTTTGCAGCGTATTCAAAATGTTGACGACCGCCGGCTGCAAGCCTGCGGTTTTCGTCAGTACGTCGAGGAATTTGCCGTAGCTGATTTCCGTCTTCAGAACATCCTTATAGGTGCCGGCGGTGAGGTTGAGATCGATGGCCAGCGCCTCGACGATCTTGAGCGCATTGACATCGGCGGCGAGAAGCGCCTGATAATCCATGAGTTTCAATGAAACCGTGGTGCCGAGCAGACCGCCGAGCAGGCTGTTGAGAATTCCCTCATCGAGGCTGGCGAGGCGCGATCCCACCGAAAATGCCGCGATCCTTTGGGACGAGGCCGTTCCGACCGCCGAGACCTTTGGCGGCTTGGTGAAGGCGGAAGCGAAGAATATCTGGCCCTGTTCGACGATGTTCACCTTTATCGCATTGGTGGGCAGGGCGTTATCGACGAAACGCTGGCCGACCGGGACTGTCGCATCCGGCTCGTAATGACCTTTGATGACCTCGGCATAACCCTTGCTGTTGGCGAATTCATTCAGCGGGTCGAAGGGTTGCAGGCCCTTTTCGGTCAAAAGTCCCTGCGCCGTCCTGACACCGAGATCCATGCCATTGAGGGCGAAATATTGCTGAACCGCCTTTTCGGCGTCCGCGGCGTTGGCTGCTGCCGATATGGCTGCGAGATCGGCGGTCTGCTGCAATTGCCGTTTTTGCAATGTCAGATAACCGTAGTCGACGCCGAGCGCCAATATGCCGATGAAGAGCGGTGCGGTGAGCCCCGCCGAAATAGCGATGTTGCCCGTTTTATCCTTGAGGAAGCGGGGAAGCAGGGAATGAAAATCTCGCATGTCATGCTCCTCCGATCCGGATGGTGGAAAAACGCCGGATGACCGGCTCGGGCAGGGTGTAGCTGTAGAGGCTCCAGATCGGCAGATCGCGGGCGTCATATTCGACCTTCACCGTGAACTGGTTGGCATTGGCGGGATCCGTCGCGACATCGACGGTGAAACGGCTCTTGTCCATGAAGGCGTAGCTGAGGTCGCTTTTGGTGACGAAATCCCGGGCAAGCTGCTGGCGTTCGGTCGTATTGAGGCCGGCAACCGCTGTGCGCGCCGCGTCGGCGGCGATCTGCTGCACCGAATAGGCCGCCATCAGATAAATGCCGTAGGCGATCATGGTGAGCAGGACGAGAAAGAATATCGGTGCGACGATGGCGAACTCGACAGCAGACGAGCCAGATCTATCGCGAAAGAAACGCACTCCATTAAACATAAAGCACCCCCGTTCCTTCAGGCATCAAGGTTCGATGCCTTGATTTATTATTTTCGGAAATGCTAATTTATAGGTGTTAATTTTGTGTTGATGCCGCGTCTATGGGTTGCAGCTCTTCTTAAACTTTCGCGTCTACTTCAAATCAACCGAAGGCCTTTGAAACTGGCGTGGCCGTCCTTTCCGATGATGATGTGGTCGTGGACGGTGATGCCGAGCGGCTTTGCCGTATCGATGATGGTCTTGGTCATCTCGATATCCGCGCGCGAAGGGGTGGGGTCTCCACTTGGATGATTATGTATTAAAATCAAGGCGGTAGATGAAAGTTCAAGGGCGCGGCGCACCACTTCGCGCGGGTAGACCGGCGTGTGATCCACGGTTCCCTGGCCCTGCACCTCATCGGCGATCAGGACGTTGCGCTTGTCGAGGAACAGGACGCGGAACTGTTCGCGCGTTTCATGGGCCATGGCGGCGTGGCAATAATCGATGACAGAGGACCATGAGCCGAGCACCTGCTTGTTGCGGATTTCGCTTTTCAGCATGCGCTGGGAAACGGAGGCGACGAGCTTCAGATCGAGCGCCACGGTTTCGCCCACACCCTTCACCTCCTGCAACAACGGCAAGGGCGCGCCGAGCACGCCGCCAAGCGTTCCGAAACGGGCGATCAGGGCCTTGGCGATGGGTTTGGTATCGCGCCTCGGGATCAGCCGGAAGAGAAGAAGCTCCAACAATTCGTAATCGGCGAGCGCCGCGTCGCCGCCATCGCGATAACGCGCCCGCAGCCGGTCGCGATGTCCGTGATAATGGGCGGCATCCGTTTCCTGTTCGACCATGGCTGCCGGCCTTTTCGCGCCGCTTCGCGATTCGGCGAAAAAGCCGCGCTCATCCGCTCCGTTGAACAGATCGCCTTCGCCCGCCTGAAAGCCGGGAGTTTTGGAAAGATCGGCGGAAGGCGGGGCGGGGCGTTTTGCCATAGGCGGGTCTGGCCTTATGCGGGGGGAAGCGGCGGCAGGCCCGGACGGTCGAAGCCGCAGGGCGACAGTGTGAAGATTTCGCAGCCCGTGGCCGTGACGCCGACGGCATGTTCATATTGGGCGGAGAGCGACCGGTCGCGCGTTACCGCCGTCCAGCCGTCGGAAAGCACCTTCACATGCGGTTTGCCGAGATTGATCATCGGCTCGATGGTGAAGATCATGCCTTCGCGGATTTCCGGGCCTTCGTCCGGGCGGCCGTAATGCAGGATGTTCGGCGTGTCGTGGAACAGGCGTCCGACGCCATGGCCGCAGAAATCGCGCACCACGGAGCAGCGCTCCGCTTCCGCATAGGCCTGGATCGCCGCGCCGATTGCGCCGGTGCGCACGCCGGGCTTCACCGCCGCGATGCCGCGCAGCAGGCATTCATAGGTCACTTCCATCAGCCGCTCGGCGGCGCGCTTGATCTGGCCGACCGGATACATGCGGCTCGAATCGCCATGCCATCCGTCAAGCACATAGGTCACGTCGATATTGACGATATCGCCGTCGCGCAGTGGCTTTGCATCCGGAATGCCGTGGCAGACGACGTGGTTGATCGAGGTGCAGACAGATTTGGTATAGCCGCGATAATTCAGCGTTGCCGGCAGCGCGCCGTGGTCGGCGCCGAATTCGAAGACGAAACGGTCGATGGCGTCAGTCGTCACGCCCGGCTTGACGATTGCGGCGAGTTCATCGAGGCAACGCGCCGTCAGCTGGCACGCCTTGCGCATCCCGTCGAAGTCCTCAGCGGTATAGAGGCGGATGACGCCGGTATTCTTGAGGGGGGCGGAGGCTGCGTCGATATAGGTGACCATCTTGGTGCTTTCTGTCTCTTTACGTCCCTGTTCATAAAACAGCCGGACGCCATTCGTCCATCTTAACCGTTCCGCTGACCGAAATTTGTGCCGGGGAGACCGTGCATTTCACCGCATAGGCCTCCACGCCGCGCGCCATCGCACGCTGAAACGCCAGCGCATAGACGGGATCGAGATCGTCGCAGATGCGCATCCGGTCGCAATCGTCGCGCTGGATGAGATAGAGCATCACCGAACGGTAACCGGCTTCCGCAGCGTCACCCAGTTCCTCCAGATGTTTCGCGCCGCGTTTGGTGGCGGTATCGGGAAATTCGGCGAGGCCTTGCTCGCGCATGAAATGCACGTTCTTGACTTCCACATAGGCGTCCGGCCGGCTGGGCTCGGACAACAGGAAATCGATGCGGGAATTGCGGCCGTATTTCTGTTCGCGCCGGATCGTCGAATAGCCGCCAAGTTCAGGGATGAGGCCGTTCAGGATCGCTTCTTCCGCCAGCCGGTTCGGCATGCCGGTATTGATGCCGACCGTGGTGCCATCGGCCTCGACCATTTCCAGCATGTGCCGGTACTTGCGGGTCGGGCTGTCATGTTCCGACAGCCATATGCGGGAGCCCGGAGCCGTGAGCCCGCGCATGGAGCCGGTATTGGGGCAGGAGCCGGTGATCGCGGTGCCGTCCTCCAGAATGGCGTCGAACAGGAAACGCTTGTAGCGGGCGATCAGCGTGGCGGGAGTAAGCGGGGGCGTGAAGAACATGTGGCCTGAAAGATGAGAAATGATGGGCGCGGTCAGGAAAGGACATAGGTTCCCGGCGCATCGCCGAGCACGGGGCGCTTGCCGTCTTCCGGTTTTCGCGCCGTCACCTTTTCAGCGCTCTGGCTTTCGATCCAGTTCTGCCAGTGCACCCACCAGGAGCCTTTGTGCGGGGTGGCGGCGGCCTGCCAGCCGTCAAAGTCTCCGGCCGGTGACGGGCCTGTCCAATATTGGTATTTTTCAAGCTGCGGCGGATTGATGACGCCGGCTATGTGGCCGGAAGCGCCGAGCACGAATTCCACCGGGCCGCCGAACAGCGCAGCACCCGTGAAGACCGATTTCGCCGGGGCGATATGGTCGTCTCGGGTGGCGAGGTCATAGACCGGGATTTTGATGTCGCCGAGATTGATCCGCTTGCCGGCGACCCGCATCAGCCCGCGGGCGAGATTGTTCTCGAGATAACAATTGCGCAGATAAAACGAGTGGCTGGCGGCCGTCACCCGCGTCGAATCGGAGTTCCAGTAGAGCAGGTCGAAGGGCAGGGGCTCGGCGCCGCGCAGGTAATTATCGACCACATAGGGCCAGATGAGATCGGAGGCGCGCAGCATGTTGAAGACGGTGGCCATGATCGAGCCGTCGAGATAACCGACCGCCTGCATGTGCTTGTCGAGCGCCGCCAGCTGGCCTTCGTCGATGAAGACCTTGAGATCGCCGGCATGGATGAAATCGGTCTGGGCGGCCAGCAGCGTGGCGCTGCGAATGCGTTCATCGCCTTGCTGCGCATGCAGCGCCAGCGCCGAGGATAAAAGCGTGCCGCCGACGCAATAGCCGATGGCGTTGATGTCCTTCTCACCGGTCCGCTCCTCGATGGTATCCAGCGCAAAATCGATGCCTTCGCGAACGTAATCATCCCAGCCCTTGTCGGCGAGGCGGGCATCCGGGTTAATCCAGGAGACCATGAAGACGCTGTGGCCCTGCTCGAGGCACCAGCCGACGAAGGATTTCTGCGGGTTGAGATCGAGGATGTAGAATTTGTTGATCCATGGCGGCACGATCAGCAAAGGCCGTTTGAAGACCTTCTGCGTCGTCGGCGCATAATGGATGATTTCGCAGAGCGGGCTTTTCGCCACCACCTTGCCCGGCGTGACGGCGATATTCTGGCCGATGACGAATTTGCTGTAATCGGTCTGGCGCAGTTTCAGGTGGCCGTTTCCGGCCGCGACATCCTCCGCCAGTTGCGCCATGCCCTTGACGAGATTGGCGCCGCTGGAGGCGACCGTTTCGCGGAAGACCTGCGGATTGGTGAAGACGAAATTGGCCGGCGAAAGGGCCTCCGTCACCTGGCGCATGTAAAACAGCGCCTTGGTGCGGGTATGTTCGTCCAGCCCGTCTGCCTCCGTCACCATCCGGTCGGCGAAACCGACGGTGGTCTGGTAGGCTTTCAGGAGAAAATCGAAGAACGGATTAGCCTGCCAGTCGGCATCGGCAAAACGCCTGCTCCTGCGTTCCGCAGGGCCGCTTTCGGCGGGTTTTTGCGGGGCCGAATCGGCATCGCCGGAAAACTGCGCCACCGATTTCGCCCAGAGATCGTAATAGCTGGAAAGCAGATGGGTTTGTGCTTCCAGAGAGCGCTTCGGTTCGGCCATCCAGTATTCGGCGACATCGGAGAGCGTCTTGACGAGATCGGTTACCGGATCGGCGCTGGTGTGGGGAACCTCACCGCGTTCGCGCGGGGCGAGCCATTCGGATGCGGCCTTGCCGAGATTTTCGAGCGCACGGGCGATATTGATCGCGAAGGTTTCCGGGTCGCGGATCAGATAGGCCTCGGCGGAGCTGGCGTCGAAGCCGGGCGTTTTGCCACCCTTTTTCGTGTCCCCGCCGTCAACACCTGCCATGCACCATCCTCCGCCAAATTTATGTTTGCACATTCTGCATGAAAACGAATACAAGTTCCACCAGCAAGGGGAGGCCGCAAAGGGCCGAACCGTGGTCGAATTCGATATCTGCAGATATCCTTACAGGCGGAACATGACGATGGGCAAGCACATGGGCACATGGGGAACATATGCGGAAAATGCGGCAAGAATCGCTGTGCTTTCGCTCTCCGGCGCAATGCTCGCCGCCACACTTGCCGCCTGCAAGGCTCCGGAGCCGATCGTCGCGCCCGCCCATATGCGCCGCCCGACGGCCGAAATCGTCGGCCCGCGCCCGGTCAGCGACACTGCGGTGAGCCAGAAGCGCGACACCGGCACCTATCCGACCTTCTCGCAGCCGCTGACGGCCGCTGGCACCCAGATGGGCGAGGATGAAGCCTCCACCATGGAATCGAGCCTCTCGCGCCTCGGTGCGGCACGGCGCAACGGCCAGATTTCGGAAGCCGAATACAAGCGCCGCGTGGCGGAGCTGCGGGCGCTTGCCGAAAACCAGAAGCCGGTTGCGACGCCAGCCGCCTCGCAGTGAGATCACGCCGCGCAGTTTGCGCGGTCTCAGCGACGGACCAGATTATCTTTGATTGACGAAACATACCCCAAACGGGGAATTCCCCATGGAGCGAGTGGGTGCGCCCTGTTTCTTCTCCCCGCCGGGAGAAGTCCGCGGCAGCGGGATGAGCGACTGTCTTTGATGTCAAGCGTTTTGCCATGGTTTGTTGTCTCTGATGATGGCGTTGAGCATTGTCAGAAGCTTTCGCATGGTTG
>NZ_JAQAHD010000027.1:0-48897 GCF_027871605.1 Agrobacterium sp. CFBP 3001 | reverse complement strand
GGTACGCGCAAACCTCATGCACCGGCGACGCACCGATCGGCTTCTCGACCCGCCACCAGACAAACCCAGAAACCAAATCCAGATGGCCTTCCAATGGCCGCAAATTTAAACTGGACAGTAGTGGGCCTGTCCCGAGCATCTGCAACGGATTGATTTCACGATACGTGGATAGGTCCTCGGGACAGGCCCGAGGATGATGCCGAGCGTGGGAAGACCGCTCGCAATCACTCTCAGCCGTTGTGTCATACGGCCGAGAGTGACGACATTTGCGGAACGAGCAGACCTCTGATCGAAGGGCCAATTTCCCGCGAAGCAGACGCGTCGTTAACGGTTGTCGTGTCTAGCCCGGGATGAGAGAGCGGCGTCCACAGCCCGTCTCCCCGTCAGTATTTGTGGATTGCTCTTCGATTTCCTACATATAGGATGTTGGGGTGTTGCGTGGTCGCGTGGCCCGTGGATTGTGGTTCAGCGATGCGGTAACGCCTTGAATGTGCATATGGTCCTAGGTACCGTCGCCCGACGGCAGGGAGTGAAGGAATGTCCGGCTTTCAAAGGCTGAATATCGTGCGGAAGACAGGGTTCGTTGCCGGTGTGGCGGCGCTTGCGATGATTGCCGTTTCTTTCAGCGGCGGTCCGCTGGTGGCCGCAAGCTGCCGTACCGACGCCATGGCCGGCATCGACTGGCGCGAATGCAACAAGCGTCTGCTGATGCTGGGTGGCAGCAATCTCGATTCGGCAATGCTTTACGGCACGGATTTCACCTATACCGACCTGCGCGGTTCGTCGCTGAAGGGCGCCAATCTCGAGAAGGCCAAGCTTATCCGCACGGCCCTTGGTGAGGCGAACCTGCAGGGCGCCAATTTGACCAAGGTGGAAGCCTATCGCAGCGATTTCTCCGCCGCCGACGCCACCAACGCCAAATTCGTCAATGCTGAAATGCAGCGGACCAAATTCGAAAACACCAAGCTGGACGGCACGGATTTCACCAAGGCTGAACTCGGCCGCGCCGATTTCGAGGGCGCGACACTGAACGGCTCGAAATTCTCCCTGACCAATCTGTCGCGGGCCCGTTTCGGCGGCGCCAAGCTCGGCGGCCCGGTGGATTTCACCAGCGCATTCCTGCTGCTGACGAGGATCGAAGGGCTCGATCTTTCCATGGCCACCGGCCTTGATCAGAAGCAGATCGACATTGCCTGCGGCGACGCCAAGACCAAATTGCCGAACGGCCTCACCGCGCCGGCCTCCTGGCCGTGCCCGGAAGATCCGGACGACGACTGACAGGAATAGCCGCGCGGTCTTGCGCTCGGCCCAAACATTTCCATAAGCGGAAGAGAAGCGTCCGCGATGCGGACGCCTCACCTTTGATCAGAAGCCCGAAAGCACGATCTTGCCCTTGGCCCTGTTGCTCTCGATCAGCGCATGCGCCTTGATGAGATTTGCGGCATTGATGGTGCCGAAAACCTCGGTCAGCGTCGTCTTGATCTTGCCGGCATCGACCAGTTCCGCCACGTGGTTGAGCAGCCTGTGCTGTTCGATCATGTCAGGCGTCTGAAAAACCGCGCGGGCGAACATCATTTCCCAATGGATCGAGATGCATTTGCGCTTGAAAGCCATGACGTCGAAACCGCCGGCCGGATCGTCGATCAGCGCGAAACGACCCTGCGGCGCAATGGTCGCCACGCTGTCGGCGGCATGAATGTCGCTGTGGGTGGTGGAGAAGACAAAGCCCGGCGCACCGAGCCCGAGCGCCTCCACCTGCGGGGCGATCGGCTTGCTGTGATCGATGACGTGATGCGCGCCGAGTTCCTTCACCCACGCAATCGTCTCGGGCCGTGAAGCGGTGGCAATGACGGTGAGATCGGTCAGCGCCCGCAGAAGCTGGACGGCGATGGAGCCGACGCCGCCCGCGCCGCCGATGACCAGAATGGCGTTGGCCGCGCCCGGAACCGGCTCCTTCACCCGCAGCCGGTCGAACAGCGTCTCGTAAGCGGTGATGGCGGTGAGCGGCAGCGCGGCGGCTTCCTCGAAATTCAGGGACTTCGGCTTTGCGCCGACAATGCGCTCGTCCACGAGATGGAACTCGCTGTTGGAGCCGGGGCGGTTGATGACACCGGCGTAAAACACCTCGTCGCCCGGCTTGAACAGCGAGACCTTGTCGCCGACGGCCTTTACCACGCCCGCCGCATCGAAGCCGAGCACGCGGGGTTCGCCGTTTTCCGGCGACTGATTGCGGCGCACCTTGGTATCGACGGGGTTCACCGAAACGGCCTTCACTTCCACCAGAATATCGTGCCCCTTCGCTTCCGGCTGGGGCAGGTCGATATCGACGAGGGCGTCTTTCGCGGTGATGGGCTGGCTGGTCCTGTAACCGATGGCGCGCATGAACAGTCTCCTTTGCTTGTTTGCGTGCCTCTTACTTGATACATATGAACATCGATCGCAAGAATGCACATTTTGTGATGATACATACAAAAAGGATACTGGGATGTCGCGACCGCGCGCCAAGCTCACCGGCAACTTTCCCGGCTGCCCGGTGGAGTCGGCTTTAAGTTTCCTCGATGGCAAATGGAAGGGCGTGATCCTGTATCACCTCATCAATGAGGGCACGCTGCGCTTCAACGAGCTGCGCCGCCATATTCCGAGTGTCACCCAGCGCATGCTGACCAAGCAGCTGCGCGAACTGGAAGAGGCCGGCCTGATTTCCCGCACCGTCTTCCCGGTGGTGCCGCCGCGCGTGGACTATGCGCTGACACCGCTCGGCGAGACGATGATACCGGTGATTTCGGCGCTAAAAAGCTGGGGCGACGCGCATGTCGTGTGCAGGAACGGCGCGAAATTTACCCGCCTTCCCGAGGCGAAGGAAAAGGCCGCCTGAAAAATCACAGGTAAAAGCGCACCCCTCCGTGCGCCTTTTTCATGGTGCGATGCAACATGTATTTGCCCCGATTGATGCATAATGCTGCGATCTCGATTCGCAGCAGGGACATCAGGACACATGAGCATCGGTTGGTTGGAGGCCGCATTTCTCGGCTTTTTGCAAGGGCTTACGGAATTTCTTCCGATTTCTTCAAGCGCGCATCTGAGGATCGCCGGGGAGTTCCTGCCCTCCGGCGCGGATCCGGGAGCCGCCTTCACCGCGATTACGCAGATCGGCACCGAAGCGGCCGTGCTGGTTTATTTCTGGTCGGATATCATGCGCATTGCCATCGCCTGGCTCCGGCAGAACTTTCGCCTTGGCGAGTATAACAAGGCCGATGCCCGGCTCGGCTGGCTCATCATCATCGGTTCCGTGCCGATCGTCCTTCTTGGCCTGATCTTCAAGGATGCCATCGAGCACTCGCTGCGTAACCTTTACATCACCGCCGTGATGCTGATCGTCTTCGGCATCGTTCTCGGCGTTGCCGATAAAATCGGTGAGAAGCGTTACAAGCTGAACCAGCTCATTTGGCGAGACGGCATCCTGTTCGGTTTCGCGCAGGCCATGGCGCTTATCCCCGGCGTTTCGCGCTCGGGCGGCACCATCAGCGCCGGCCTGCTTTTAGGCTATACCCGCGAGGCGGCCGCACGTTATTCCTTCCTGCTCGCCGTTCCCGCCGTCTTCGGTTCCGGTTTTTACCAGCTCTTCAAGAGCATCGGCGAAGACAATCCGGTAGGCTGGGGCCCGACGGGGCTCGCAACCCTGATCGCCTTCGTCGTCGGTTATGCCGTGATCGTCGTCTTCCTCAAACTGGTCTCCACCAAGAGCTACATGCCCTTCGTCTGGTACCGCGTGGTCATTGGCGTTATTCTTTTGGGGCTGCTGGGAACGGGCGTGATCAACGCGGGTGGGTGATTAGGGCTTTGTCGATTGAAACGACGCTTTTGGCAAAGTTGCATCATTCGCACTCCGTCACCCCGGACTTGATCCGGGGTCCAGCGCGATCAAGTCTTTGATCGCAATAGACTCTTTCACGGCGCAGACGCGCCGTGGCTGGATGCCGGATCAAGTCCGGCGTGACGGAGGAAAAATTATTCTGTGCCCTAAAAAGTTGAAGGCCCGCTCTTCCGAGCGGGCCTTTCGTCTTTTAGAGCAACGTACCGCTGAGGATCACCAGCGCCACCGAGAAGTAGATGATGAGCCCGCTGACATCCACCAGCGTCGCGACGAAGGGGGCCGATGCGCTGGCCGGATCGAGCCGCAGGCGTTGCAGCACGAAGGGCAGCATGGAACCGGCGAGCGAACCGAAGGTGACGATGCCGACGAGCGCCGCGAAAACGGTGGCGCCCACCAGCAGCCAGTGCTCGCCATAGTCATAAAAGCCGGCCTGCTGCCAGAGGCTCAGGCGCAGGAAGCCGATGGCGCCCAGAATGCAGCCGAGCGTCAGGCCCGTCGGGATTTCCCGCAGCAGCACCCGCCACCAGTCGGAAAGCTTGAGTTCGCCGAGCGCCAGCGCCCGGATGATGAGCGAGGTGGCCTGCGAACCGGAGTTGCCGCCCGACGACATGATGAGCGGAATGAACAGCGTCAGCACCACGGCCTTTTCCAGTTCGCCCTCGAAATGCTGCATGGCGCTGGCCGTCAGCATTTCACCGAGGAAGAGTGCTGCGAGCCAGCCGGCGCGCTTGCGGATCATGTCCGGAAAGCCGATCGTCATATAGGGCTTGCCGAGCGCTTCCATACCGCCGAACTTGTGGGCGTCTTCCGTCGTGTCGGCGATCATGGTGTCGATCACGTCATCGACGGTGACGATGCCGAGGATATGCGAACGGTCATCGACGACGGGAAGCGCCAGAAGATCGTGCTTGCGGATCAGCCGGGCGACATCCTCCTGCGACATCAGGGGGCTGGCGCAGACGATGCCTTCCTTCGATGCGACGGAGAGGATGGAGGCGCCGGCTTCGCCGGTCAGCAGGCGACGCAGCGTCACGACGGTGGAAAGCGTTCCGTCCTCAGCCAGCACATAGATGGCATAGACCGTTTCACGCGACCGCTCGACGACGCGGATGTGCGAAAGGGTCTGTTCCACCGTCCAATTGTCCGGCACGCTGACGAATTCCGTGGTCATGATCGAGCCGGCGGTACGCGGCGGATAACCCATCAGGTGCTGGATGGAGAGCGCCGTCGTTCGGTCCAGCCGGGAAAACAGCTTTGCGCGCGGCTCTTCGGCCATTTCCGCCATGACGTCGGCCACGCGGTCGTCGGACATCAGGTTGACGAGGCGGGCGGCCTGTTCGACCGGAATATCGGCGATGATGGCGGCTGCGCCATGCAGTTCCGGCCGGTCGAGAATGGCGACGGCCTTTGCCTGCGGCATGGCGAGGAGGGCGGTTACGGCCTCGGCGACATCCAGCGTGTTGAGGTGCTCGACGCGTTCGGCAATGGTGGTGGAGGAACCGGCGTTTCCGCTACGAAGAAGACGTGCGGCCTTGCTGGCCCTCTGGGAGAGGTTGTGGAAGTTCATGATTGCTCACCTTTCCGTCGATTCGCCGATCACGGCGAACGCGGTGGTGAGCCGACAGCGGTCGGATCAGTTCACGTTCGCCGGTCTCGGCAAAGGCAATCGACTGCTACTGTCGCTAGACATCCAATGATGCTCCGTTGAAATCCGCGCCGTGCCGGTCGGCATGCGCGTAAGGCCGTGTTGCGCCTGAAACCGAAAAGAGTCAAGCACCCGATTGTGAAATTTCCGTAAGCTGCGATAGGGCCGGCTCAGGCCGCCTTTTCGCGCCGTTCGACGGTGACGGAAACAAGGAAAACGCCAAGCCCGAGAAGGGAAAGAACCGCGCCGACATAACCAGTGGAGGCGTAACCGAAACCCATGGCGATGACGAGGCCGCCGAGCCAGGCGCCGAGCGCATTGGCGATGTTGAAGGCGGAATGGTTGGAGGCGGCGGCCAGCGTCTGCGCATCCTGCGCCACATCCATCAGCCGCGTCTGCACGGCCGGACAGGCGGCGAAACCGCAGCCGATCAGGAAGACGCAGAGGCAGAGCATGAAAGGATTGTCCGCCGTCATGCCGAACACGGTCATGACAAGCACGTTGAAGGCGAGCATGCCGCCAATCGTGCCATTGAGCGAGATATCGGCCAGCCGCGAGCCGACCACATTGCCGACATTCATGCCGATGCCGAACAGCGCCAGCACCATGGAGACGGTGGAAACCGGCATCATCGCCACATCGGTGGTGGTCTTGGCGATATAGCTGAAGACCGAGAACATGCCGCCGAAGCCGACAGCGGCGATGGCGAGCGTCAGCCACACCTGCACGCGGCGGAAAGCGCCGAGTTCGCGCCACACGCTGGCGCCTTCCTCCACCCTGTCACGCGGCTGGAAGAACCAGAGCAGAGCCACCGTCAAAAGCGCGATGCCGCCGACCAGCATGAAGGCCGCGCGCCAGGAAAGCAGCTGGCCGAAGAAGGTGGCGAGCGGCGTGCCGAGCAGGGTGGCGATGGTGAGGCCGAGCATGACGCGGCCAACGGCGCGGGCGCGCTTGTGGATCGGCGCCATGGAGGCCGCCACCAGCGCCGCAACCCCGAAATAAGCCCCATGCGGCAGGCCGGTGATGAAGCGCAGAACGGTGAAGCTCAGGAAATCCGGCGCGACGGCGCTCAAGATATTACCGGCCGCAAAAAGCCCCATCAGGCCGAGAAGCAGGGTGCGGCGCGTCATGCGCGCGGCGAGAACCGCGATGATCGGCGCGCCGATGACGACGCCGAGCGCATAGGCCGTGATGACATAACCCGCCTGCGGAACGGTGACGCCATAGGTGGTGGCGACGTCCGGAAGGAGGCCCATGATGGCGAATTCGCCGGTGCCGATGCCGAAGCCGCCGGCGGAAAGCGCCAGTTCGATGAGCGCGATGGCAAGCGGGGAGAGGGCCACGGCAGGAGCGTCCGTGTAAACGGTTTCATTCTCCGCGCCAGGGCGGGCTTCGGACATATTCGACTGGCTCATCGTGACCTGAAAAGCGGGAAGGGCCCACAGAAAAAAGGGCAAGACCGTATGGGAGCGGTCTGCCCTGACTGGAGATGCGCGGTCATGAAAATGACCTTAAGTGATCCCTAACATGAAATGATGCGTTGCGGTAGAGCGATTCTCGGCAAAAGAGCATCTTCACGCGATGGTGTTCGGAACCCTATATAGGGTCAGGCATTTACGCGCGGCTGCCTCAATGGATCGGGTTGGAAACATGAAGCTCATTGCAATTTTCAATCGTGACGGCGGCACGTTTCGCACCACCGACATGGAGGCCTATTGCGACCATGCCCGCGAGGTCTTCACCCGCGCCGGCCACGCCATCGATTGCCGTCTGGTCTCCGGAAAGGATATCGTTGAGGAAATGGAGCGCGCCGCCGATGAGCCGGGCATTGAAGGCATCATTGCCGGCGGCGGTGACGGCACGATTTCCGCAGCAGCCGCCATCGCCTGGAAACACGGCATCGCGCTCGGCATCGTTCCGGCCGGCACCATGAACCTCTTCGCCCGCTCGCTGAAGCTGCCGCTCGATATTCGCCAGGTGCTGGAGACGCTGGCGAATGGCGAGATTGCCAGTGTCGACATCGCAAGCGCCAATGGCCGCCTCTTCGTCCACCAGTTTTCCGCGGGCCTGCATTCGCGCATGGTGCGCTATCGCAACAATCTCGCTTTTGCCTCCCGCCTCGGCAAGATCAAGGCAAGCATCCGCGCCGCCATCAACGTCATCCTCAATCCGCCGGTCTTCGAAGTGGAATATACCGTCAACGGCGAAACGCAGCATCGCAAGGTCTCGGCCATTTCCGTCTCCAACAATGAATTCGGCCAGAGCTCGCTGCTGGTGGCGGATAATGTCTCGGGCGGCCATCTCGGCTTTTATCTCACCGATCCGTTGCGTCCTTCCGGTGTCGCGAAGCTCGCTTTCGACATTCTGCGCGGCAGGCTGAAGGAAAACGCCGCCGTGACCGCCATGACGGTGACGGATGTGGAACTGCATTTTCCGAAGAGACGCCATGACCTGCGCTGCGTCATCGATGGCGAATTGCTGCCGATGGAGCGGGATGTGGCGCTCGAAGTCCATGCCGGCGAATTGAAGGTGCTGGTGGGTCGGTCGTTCTTCGCATAGCGTGACCGCCTTTGGGCGGTTGCCGCTTGTTTCTTCTCCCCGAGGGGGAGAAGTCCGCGGCAGCGGGATGAGGGGGCAAGCTCTCGGTTTATCTCTGCTGTCGCCCCCTCATCCGACCCTTCGGGCCACCTTCTCCCCGGCGGGGAGAAGAAACCCAGCCGCACCCGCTCGTCCAAGCCGCCCCCTAAAAAACGCCAGCCTTGCCAAATCGAAGCCGCCCGGCCATGTTCGGCGGGCGCGGTGGCGTGAGCGCCGCTACCTTTATGGGAGTGCGATCTGTCATGAATGAAATCTCCAAGCCGATGTCCAATCTCGCCGCCATCGATGCCGCTCATCACCTCCACCCCTTTTCCGACATGGGCAAGCTCAACGCCGCCGGCACCCGCATCATCGAGCGCGCCGAAGGGGTGTTCATCTATGACAGCACCGGCAAGAAATATCTCGACGCCTTTGCCGGGCTCTGGTGCGTGAATATCGGTTACGGACGCCGCGAGATCGCCGATGTCGTGCAGCGCCAGATGAACGAACTGCCCTATTACAACGCGTTTTTCGGCACCACCACGCCGCCTGCGACGCTGCTGGCGCAGAAGATCGCCTCGCGCGCCGGGCCGAAGATGAACCATGTCTTCTTCACCAATTCCGGTTCGGAAGCGACCGATACCTGGTTCCGCATGGCGCGCGTTTATTGGAAGGCGCTCGGCCATCCGACGAAGACCAGGGTAATCGCAAGACGCAACGGATATCACGGCTCGACGGTGGCGGGCGCTTCGCTCGGCGGCATGAAATGGATGCATGAGCAGGGCAACCTGCCGATCGAGGGCGTCGCCCATATCGGCCAGCCCTATTGGTATGCCGAGGGCGGCGATCTTTCACCGGCCGAATTCGGACTGAAGGTGGCGCGCGAACTGGAAGCGAAGATCGATGAACTCGGCGAAGAGAATGTCGCCGCTTTCGTGGCCGAACCCATTCAGGGCGCCGGCGGTGTCATCGTGCCGCCGGAAACCTACTGGCCGGAAATCGCCCGCATCTGCAAGGCGCGCAACATCCTGCTCGTCTCCGATGAGGTGATCTGCGGTTTCGGCCGTCTCGGCTCCTGGTTCGGTTACCAGCATTTCGGCGTGGAGCCGGATTTTGCGCCCGTCGCCAAGGGCCTGTCTTCCGGTTACCTGCCGATTGGCGGCGTCATCGTCTCGGATCGTGTGGCGGAGGTGATGTTGTCCGAGGTCGGTGACTTCAACCACGGTTTCACCTATTCCGGCCATCCCGTCTGCGCCGCCGCCGCCCTGGAAAACCTCCGCATCATCGAGGAGGAGGGACTGGTGGAACGGGTACGCGACGATATCGGCCCTTATTTCTCCGAGGGCTGGAAAAGCCTGACGGATCACGAACTGGTCGGCGAGGTGGTGAACGTCGGCTTGATGGGCGGCCTTCAGATTACCGCCGACAAGGCGACGCGCCGGCGTTTCGCCAAGCCGGACGACATCGGAACCGCCGTGCGCAACCATTGCTTGGCAAACGGCCTCGTCATGCGCG
This sequence comes from Agrobacterium sp. CFBP 3001, assembly GCF_027871605.1. Taxonomy (NCBI): domain Bacteria; kingdom Pseudomonadati; phylum Pseudomonadota; class Alphaproteobacteria; order Hyphomicrobiales; family Rhizobiaceae; genus Agrobacterium; species Agrobacterium sp. CFBP 3001. The sequence continues at coordinate 39,286 of NZ_JAQAHD010000027.1, read as the reverse complement.
CCACTGGCGACCGCATGCTGGCCTCACCGGCACTGACGATCAGCCGCTCGGAGGTGGATGAGATCATAGAAACGCTGCGCAAGGGGCTCGACCACCTGCGCGATACGCGGGAGCATTTCCAGTAAATCGGCGTAGCGGTTTTACGTCCGGAAAATGCGACGAAAAACTCTTAGGGAGGACTAACATGGCAGGACAGGAACATCATTACGCCGTTCAGGTGAAATGGACGGGCAATCGCGGCAAGGGAACGTCGGGCTATCGCGACTATGAACGCGACTACACGATTTCCACGGCGGGAAAGGCTGACATCGCCGGCTCCTCCGACCCCGCCTTTCGTGGCGATCCCTCCCGCTGGAACCCGGAAGACCTGCTGGTCGCCTCGCTCTCGGCCTGCCACAAGCTGTGGTACCTGCATTTCTGCTCGGTCAACGGCATCATCGTTGAAGACTATGTCGACAATGCCGAAGGCACGCTGGTGATGGAAAAGGATGGCGCGGGGCAATTCAGCGAAGTGGTGCTGAAGCCGGTCATCACCATTTCAAAGGGGGATGCCGCCCGGGCGGATGAGCTGCACCATGATGCACACGAGAAATGCTTCATCGCACGCTCGGTGAATTTTCCGGTGCGGGTGGAGGGGACGGTGAAGGTGGTTTGAGGCTCACGCCAGTCGTAGACCGAGATGATCGGCCATCGGCTGAAAGTCTCGGTCATTTTGCAACAGCTTGTGCCCGTGCTCGATACAGTAGGTACCGATAATGAGGTCGTTGCTTTTTCTGATCGTATAGCCGCGCTCCCGCAGGAAGCTGTAACTGGCGGCGGCCTTGATGGCGAGCTGGGGCGACATCATCGCGACGCAGGGAAATTCGCCCAGCATCTGCTCAAGTCGGCGCGCATGATGACCGTCACGCGCGCCTCTAAGCACCTCAAGAAGAATGATATCGCCGATCAGAATTTCGCCCTGCGCCATTAAGGCGCGAAACTTGGCGGATAGGGTAGGCGCGTCTTTTCGAATAAATGAAATCCAGGCAGAGCTATCTGCTACGATCATTTGGCGTTCTTCACATCCCAGTCCGTCTCAGCATCCCAATCCGTCCGCATCTCGTCCAGATCACCTTCCCAGCCCATGCCCTCCAACGCATCGAGGGCGCGCATCTGACGATGAATGCGCACCAGATCGCGCAACGCCTTTTCCACCGTTGCCTTTTTTGTCGAAAGGCCGGTGATTTCCATCGCCTCGGCGAGCAAGGCGTCATCGAGTTCAATGTTGGTGCGCATCGAAAACTCCTTGGTGTATCGATTTTCGAAACAATACACCAAGGACGCTTTCCGCGATATCTGTTTTTACTGGAACGCCGTCTCGTAAAAGCTTCGAAGCTTGCGCGAATGCAGCGTTTCGGTGGGCATGGCGGCGAGCTTCTGCACGGCGCGGATGCCGATCTGCAGATGCTGGGCGACCTGGCTGCGGTAAAACTCCGTCGCCATCCCCGGAAGTTTCAGTTCGCCATGCAGCGGCTTGTCGGAGACGCAGAGCAGGGTGCCGTAGGGCACGCGGAAGCGGAAGCCGTTGGCGGCGATGGTGGCCGATTCCATGTCGAGTGCTATGGCGCGCGACTGCGACAGGCGCTTGACGGGACCTGCCTGATCGCGAAGCTCCCAGTTGCGGTTGTCGATGGTGGCGACGGTGCCGGTGCGCATGATGCGCTTCAGCTCGAAGCCTTCGTAGCCGGTAACTTCCGCAACGGCGCCTTCCAGCGCCAGCTGCACTTCGGCAAGCGCCGGGATCGGCACCCAGACCGGCAGGTCGTCATCCAGAACGTGGTCCTCACGCACATAGGCGTGCGCCAGAACATAATCGCCAAGCCGCTGGCTGTTGCGCAGGCCAGCGCAGTGGCCAACCATCAGCCAGGCATGCGGGCGCAGCACGGCGATGTGGTCGGTGATCGTCTTGGCGTTGGAGGGGCCGACGCCGATATTGACCAGCGTGATGCCGGCATGGCCCTTCTTCTTCAGGTGATAGGCGGGCATCTGCGGCAGGCGCGCGAGCACGGCATCCGTTTCCGGCTTGTCGCAACCGGCGGGGGTGACGATATTGCCCGGCTCCACGAAAGCCGTGTAACCCTCGCCGCCATTCTTCATCAACTGACGCGCCCATGCGGCGAATTCATCGATATAGAACTGGTAGTTGGTGAACAGCACGAAGTTCTGGAAATGGTTGGCGCTCGTCGCCGTATAGTGGCTGAGGCGCGCTAGCGAATAATCGATGCGCTGCGCGGTAAAGGGGGCGAGCGGCGCGGGTTCGCCGGGTACCTGATCATATTCGCCATTGGCGATGAGATCGTCGGTATTGTTGAGGTCTGGCGTATCGAACAGATCGCGCAGCGGCACGTCGGACAGTGAGGAGGCCGCCGCCGCCTCGACATAGGCGCCTTCGCCGAAAGCGAAATGCAGCGGAATGGGCGTGGCCGATTCCGAAACCGTGACCGGAACGCCGTGGTTCTTCATTAGAAGCCCCAGCTGTTCCTTAAGGTAATGGCGGAAAAGCTCCGGCCGGGTGATGGTCGTCGTGTAAACGCCGGGGGCGGTGACATGGCCGTAGGAGAGACGCGAATCGACATGGCCGAAGGTGGCGGTCTCAAGGCTCACCTGCGGATAGCAGGCGCGGTAGCGCCCGGCAATCGGCGCGCCCTTGGCAAGCTCGGTAAAGGAATTGATCAGGAACGCCGTATTGCGTTCGTAAAGCGCGGTCAAAGCCGCCACAGCTTCTTTCGGGTCCGTGAAGGACTGCGGCGCGAAAGGCTCGGGGCTGATGAAGGTGAGGGGCGGAATCGTTCGTTTTGCTATTGTCATGGCCCATTATAAGAGGCCAATTTCGACAGGCAAGCGACAGAAATACGAAGAAACTGAAAAGAAACGCAAAAAGGGCAGTTCGAATAACGGCGGGTCGGCGGAAAATTTCAGCCGAGCGCGCCGCGCTGCAGGCTCATCAAAAGCACGAAGCCGGCGCCCTTGGAGGCGGGGCGGGGATCGGCCTTCTAAACCGCAAGTCCGGCGACCGGACCGAGAAAGATCGAGGCCATCAGCACCAGCCGCAGCGCGGAAAACAGGCCGTTGGAAAAACTTGTCGTCATCGGCCTGTCCTCACAACACGACGGGGCAATTGGCGGCGGGCGAGGGGCTGTGCTGGCAGGCGATCGCCGCGCCTGCATTCACCCGCTGGAAACTGCGGTTCGGATTAACGACGAGCGAGGCGAAGGACATGGCGAAGATCGCCATGAGAAACGCGAAGATTGCCAGTCGGCTGATCAGCTTTGCCATGTCCATTCCCCTTATTGGAGTTGATGGACAGAGTTTTGCCACACTCGGACTGAACGGACCCTGAGACCCCGGTTCATATGGCATTCAGGGATGTTAACAGGCGGTGACATGGCAGATTGATGCCGCAATGGCGCCGGGCATCTCGCGGGCCACCCGATTTTCGATCAGGACAGAGGGGCTTCCGCACGTGCAGCAAGATCGGTCAGCAGGGTCTCGAATGCCTGAGGCTGCGTCACATCGACAACCGGCACGCGGTGCTCCCGCGCGGATGCCAGCATGTCCGTATTTTCCCGCAACGAACGCTCGATAAAGGCGTCGATGATCCGCCGCTTCTCAGCCGCTGCATCTTCATAGCGGGCGTGAGAGCGCATTCTCTCGAGAAGAAAATCATTGCCGGCGTGGAGAAAGACACCGGCGACCTCGCCGCCAAGCAGGGGCGAGATGAATTCCGGCCGCAGCGCCGCGCCCTCGAAGATCGTGGGAGTGCCGGTGCCGGACCTGCTGTCGATCATCGTGCGGATCAGCGGCCAGATGTTCTGATGATGTATCTTCAGGAACCAGTGGATTGTTTCCGCCGAGAGCCGCGCGTAATATTCTTCCACCGGTGCCGGAATGCCCGGCCATGGCCTGCCCGGATGGCGGGCGAGACTGTCGGTCGATATTGCCTCGCAGCGCAGCCTTTCGCTCAGCAGGCCGGCAAGGGTGCTTTTGCCGACATGCGAGGTGCCCGCAAAGGATTGTCGAAAGGGTGGGGCGCATGCGTCGCTCTCGTTGGTGTTGGGCGCAACGATACATCAACGGATATATGGCTTCCATGCGGCGTGCGCCCGCAGTCTCGGGCAAAATCCTTGGCAGCGCACCGTCCCGTCAGGCGCGGGACCGCAGGCGGCAGGACAGAAGCCCGCCCGCCGCCCTGTCGATTACAGCCGCGTCCAGGTCTGCGATTTGCACAGAACCTTCAGCACGCAGCCCTTCATGCTCAGCGAGTTGCCGGAAACGGTGCCGGAGCCGCTATAGGTCTTGTCATTGGCGGGATCGGTGATTTCACCCGAATAGCTGTTTCCCTTGCCGGAAAGCTTGCCGATCTGTTTTCCGGCGTGTTTGCCGGTCTTCAGCGTCACGCAGAAGGCGCCGCCGCAGGGGCCGATCACGGCGGTTTCGCCACTGGCGGTCTTCCAGTTGCCTTCGATTGCCTCGGCGGCGAAGGCAAGGTTGCCGCTCAGCATGAGGGCGGCGGCAATCGTCATTATACGCTTCATAAAATTCCTCCCGAAATGCGCGCAGGCTTTCTCGAGCCGGCGGCCCAAAGACGTAATGCGCAGATCAAACCCTTTTGGCGTGCGAATGCGCCATCTCTGGCCCAAGCCGCCTGCGGCGCAACGATTGCTCCTTGCACCGCGTTATCCTGTGCCCGTTTCATCCTCATGACGGGCAGGACGGATAGTATTTGACGTTCACGTAAAAGGAAACAGAAATTTGCGGCCCCGGCGCGGCATTTGCAGCGGCGGGAGGAGCGAAAGAGGGAGAATTGGAAAATCGCTGTTTTGATCGTGGTGAAGGAAGGGTTTAAATCCAATTCTAAACTTTTCGTAAAATTCGCCGCAAAGTCCTTAATTTCCGCGGCTCGTGATATTTAACGAAAACCCAATTTTACCAATCGTTTGCAGTTTGTTTGCGGCCCATTAATCATGCCTTTTAAGCGACCGTTGAAGGCCCCGTGGCATAGTGAACTCATCAAAAGCGCAGGGAAAACCTGCCGGACGAAAGGACAAAAAAGCCGCAAAAGACGGCAGGTCCGGACGATGGCCTCGACAAGAAGGCGAATGATGAAACAGGCAGAAGGACAGGGATTAAAACAATGGCACGCTTTGAAATTCGCGATATCGAAATGGCTGCCGGTGGCGAAACCCGCGCCGACACTCTTTGCAATCTCGGCCTGGTCTATGCGACCGGCCGGGGCTGCAAGGTGGACCTGATCGCCGCCCATAAATGGCTCAACATCGCCGCGATCCGCGGATCGGAAAGAGCCGCTTCGCTGCGCGCCGATCTCGCCCGCAACATGACCAAATCGGAACTGGCCGAAGCGCTGCGCGCCGCCCGCGACTGGATGACGATGCACTGATCGACCCAGCCATTATTGAGATTGCCGGCCCGGTTCCCTCCAGTCCCGATGACCGGCGCAAACGAAAGTAAACCCGAAGGGGAACGCGGCGAGGGCCCTGAAAAGGGCTTTTGCGCTGACACATCAAACCGCGACCGGCAGGAACAAGGCCGGCGCGGTTTTCTTATGTTTGGCGATGTCGCTTCGCCGGAAAACGATTCGCGGGCAGGGGCTTGCGGGCGGATGTTGAATCGCATTCGCATCATCCTGTGATGAGGATGAAACCGCTACGGCAGGCATGACAGGTGCGGTTTTCGAATCGCTTCCTTCTTCCGTCATGCCGGACCTGATCCGGCATCCAGCCACGCCGCGTCTGCGGCGTGAAAGGGTCTTTCGCGATCAAGGACTTGATCGCGCTGGATTCCGGCTCAAGGCCGGAATGACGGCACTCGATATCAGCCGATCGCCTTGAGGACCTTCGGCAGCGCCTCCTCGAAAAGATCGAGCTTGTCACCCGGCCCCACGCTCACGCGAATGCAGCGGTTGAGCGGGGCGACGCCCGGCATGCGGATGAAGACGCCATGTTCCATCAGCCCATCGACGATGGCGCGGGCATAAGCCCCGTCGAGGTGGCAATCGATGGTGACGAAATTGGTGGCGGAGGGGAGCGGGGAAAGGCCGTTATTGCGCGCGATTGCCGAAATGCGCTCACGGGCGTCAGAAATTTTACCAACGACTTCACGCAGATAGGCCTGATCCTTCAGGGCCGCCAAAGCGCCGGCGACCGAAATGCGCGCCATGCCGAAATGGTTGCGAATCTTGTCGAAGGCTTCGGCATTGCCAAGCGTGCCGATAGCGTAACCCACGCGCGCCCCAGCCAGCCCATAGGCTTTCGAGAAGGTGCGCATGCGCAGGATGTTCGGTTGGCCGATCAGCGCATCGATGGCCGGAACGGCGCTCGCAGGCGCGGTTTCGCAATAGGCCTCATCCAGAATGAGCAGGCAGGTTTCCGGCAACGCGCGGGCAAAGGCGATCACTTCGCTCGCTTCCCACCAGCTTCCCATCGGATTGTCGGGATTGGCGAAATAAACGAGCGGCGCATTTTCCCGGATGACGAGATCGAGAAGCCCGTCAAGGTCTTCGTGATCGTCGACATAGGGCGTGGTCACGAGTTTCCCGCCGAAACCGTTCACATGGTAATTGAAGGTGGGATAGCCGCCCAGGGATGTTACGACAGGCGTGCCCGGCTCGACGATCAGCCGCGCGATCTCACCCAGCAGCCCATCGACGCCGCTGCCGATGGCGATATTGCCTCGTGCAACGCCATGGTGGATGGCAAGCGCTTCCTTCAGCTCATAATTTTCCGGATCGCTGTACATCCAGGTCTCGGCCGTCGCATCGCGCATGGCCAGAAGCACGGAAGGGGCGGGGCCGAAGCCGCTCTCATTGGCGCCGATACGCGCTTCAACCTTCAGGCCGCGGTTGCGCTCGATGGCTTCGGGGCCGACGAAGGGAACGGTTGAGGGAAGCGAAGCGGCAAGCGGCGTGAGGCGGGAAAAGGCTGACATTGGCTGAGAGTTCCGGTACCTGTGTGTTTAAAACCCGGCTCACAATAGGTGCAAAAAAACCGGACGCAAGGCGCAGCCGGTTGCAGCACGACTGTTTTGGAGCAGAATTTTACGTCCCGGCGAGGAGACGGAAAAGCCATCGGCCTGTCATGTCAGGATCACGCGTTGGTCTCGAAGCTCAGGCGTCGCACATGGTGCAGGAACTCCGCATCGATCAGCATATTGAAGCCGATCGTCACTTTTTCCTCTTCGCGGCGGATCAGCGTGCAGCCGATCTCGTCGCGGATACCGAGAATTTCCAGATAGAAATTGGCCGGCATTTCCAGATCGGGACTGACATCCAGTTCCGCGCCGTAAAGGGAAATGGTCCGCACCAGGCAGCGCATGGTGTCCTTGGCGCTGAGATGATGCCCGATGAAGGTGATCTTGCCGGGCCGGTCGATCTGAAATTTCTCGTACATTTCGTCCTGGGGGACGTTCTGACGGGGATCCATATGCAAAGCCATGACAACCTCCCGGATTGCCTCTTTTGATGCCGATTTTAACGCCGGTTCCTTGCCAGGGCATGAAGGAAATCCGCGCAATTGTCTGTTCTGTGTCTCGATCTCGACCAATCTTCCCTTCGGAAGCCGATGTTTCCGCTATGGAAATGCATTCGGCCCCATCCGGTTGCAGCCTGTGCTGATACTGCGTCACGCTTGCACGGGGCTGGTGTTGACTGGGGCCGTACTTGGCGTTACGCCTGAACCTTGCAATATCGCATCGCGGGACCCGGCAGGACCGGCGCTTCGTGATTCTTCTGGGAGTGGACTGTGACGGGAAGGCTGGTAATCGTCGGGGCGGGGCAGGCCGCTTTCGCGCTGGCGTCGAAGCTTCGGGCGCTGAAGGATGAGCGCCCCATCACCATCATCGGCTCCGAGGATGCCTATCCCTATCAGCGGCCGCCGCTCTCCAAAAAATACCTTCTCGGCGAGATGAGCTTCGACCGGCTGATGTTCCGGCCGGAGGAATGGTACGCCGAAAACAATGTCGATATCCGGCTTTCCACCTGGGTCGAGGAGATAGACCGAGCCGCCAAATTCCTGCGCATGCAGGACGGCAGCACGCTTTCCTATGACAGGCTGGTGCTGGCGACCGGGGCTGCTCCCCGCCTGCTGCCCGCCAGCATTGGCGGCGATCTGGAAGGCGTTCTGACCGTTCGCGACAAGCGCGATGCCGACCGGCTTATGGAGGAGATGAAGCCGGGCCGCAGGCTGCTGGTGATCGGCGGCGGTTATATCGGTCTAGAAGCAGCCGCCGTCGCGCGCAAGCTCGGCCTCGAAGTGACCTTGATCGAAATGGCCGACCGCATTCTCCAGCGTGTGGCGGCGAAGGAAACCGCCGATATCATGCGCGGCATCCACCAGGCCCACGGCGTTTCCATTCGCGAAAAGACCGGCCTTGTGCGCCTTGTCGGCATGGACGGCCGGGTGGCCGCCGCCGAACTCTCCGACGGCTCGACGCTGGATGTGGACTTTGTGATTGTCGGCATCGGCGTGACGCCGAATGATCGCCTCGCCCGCGAATCGGGCCTTGATGTCGGCAATGGCATCGTGGTGGACGACCACACCCGCACCTCCGACAACGCCATTCATGCGGTGGGCGATTGCGCGCTGCTGCCGTGGCGCGGCCAGCATGTGCGTCTCGAATCGGTACAGAACGCAGTCGATCAGGCCGAGGCGGCCGCTGCCGTGCTTACCGGGGCTGAAGCCGCCTATGATCCGAAGCCATGGTTCTGGTCGGATCAATATGACGCCAAGCTGCAGATTGCCGGCTTCAACCTGGGTTACGACGAGACGATGCTGAGGCAGGGCGCGCGTGAGAGCAGCTGGTCCGTATGGTATTTCCGCGACGGTCGATTCGTGGCGGTGGATGCCGTCAACGATGCCAAGGCCTATGTCGCGGGCAAGAAATTGCTCGAGACCGGCGCGGAGCCGGATCGCGCCATCCTGGCGGATGCTTCCGCCGATCTGAAATTACTGCTTTCCTGAGGACGTCATGCCTGCTCCCGAAAACCGTTTTAAAACCGCCATCCATGCCGGCAAGCCGCAGATCGGCCTCTGGCTCGATATGGGCGAGGCGATCACGGCGGAAATCGCCGGTACGGCGGGGTTCGACTGGCTGGTGATCGACGGCGAGCATGGGCCGAACGATCTGCGCAGCATCATCGATCAGCTGCGCGCCCTTGCCACATCGCCTGCCGAACCGGTGGTGCGCGTGCCGGTCGGCGAAAGCTGGATGATCAAGCAGCTTCTGGATGCGGGTGCGCGCACGCTTCTGGTGCCGATGGTCGATTCGGCTGACCAGGCGAAGGATCTGGTCAGCGCCATGCACTATCCGCCGCGCGGCATTCGCGGCATGGGTGCTGCCGTTGCCCGCGCTTCCGCCTTCAACACGATAACCGACTATGCCGACAGCGCCTCGGACAGCGTCTGCCTGCTGGTGCAGGCCGAAACGCGCGCGGCGATCAACGATCTCGACAATATTCTTGCGGTGGAGGGCGTGGACGGCGTCTTCATCGGCCCGGCGGATCTGGCTGCCGATATGGGCTATCTCGGCAGGATAGACGAGCCGGAAGTGCAGGCGGTGATCGAGGCGGCCATCGTCAAGATCGTCAAGGCGGGCAAGGCCGCCGGCATTCTCACCTTCAACGAAACCTATAATCGCCGCTATCTTGAACTCGGCGCGTCCTTCGTGGCCGTCGGCGCGGATGTGACGGAATTCGCCAGTACCCTGCGTGCGCTGTCGGCCCGTTACAAGGGCGGAGCAGCGCCTGCACCATCACGGTCTGGCTATTAATTCAGTCGTCGTTGCTGGCGTTCAGCTTTTCCGGCGGAATGCCTTCTTCGCCGGAGGCGAGATAACCGCTATTGATAAGGGCGGCGCGAATGATGCGCTGGATGGCCTCATCCCTTTCGACGCCATGATCCCTCGCAAAATCCGACAGAGCCGCTTCAATATCGTCGGTGAATTGCATATCCGCCCCCATTCATCACATTTCAAACCAGTAAGAAAAGGCAAGGCAGGATAGACCCGCCTTGCCTCAATTTTAATTCGGTCAGGCGATCAGCGCCAGCGATAAAGGCTGCTGTTCGACGAGTTCTGCTGCGTGCCCGCGCCAACTGCATAACCGATGGCAAAACCGAGTGCGCCAACGATCGTCAGCAGGGAAGTCGCCGTTCCGGGATTTTCCTTGACGGCTTCCACGACATTCTGGCCCTGGGCGCGGACATTATGCGCGGCCTTGCGCACGCGCCCGCGCGCCTCATCCAGAAATTCGGACGCATCCTCGCTCACACCTTCCGCGCGGGCGGAGACGGATTTGGAGAGGGACGAGATCTGCGAACGCAACTCCGCAATCTGGTTTTCGATCGTGTCTTCGACAACATTCAGTTTGGTCTGAGCCATTAGAACACCTCTTTTGTTACCGAAGGCAGAACGTGCCGACCTGCAAGAAGTTCCCGAAAGGCCCGCAAAGTTTCGCAGGAAGATGTTCAGCCAACAGGTTTTTGTGCTTCTTGGCGAAAAAGCCTTGCAATCATTTTTTTTACGCAATAATCAGGCCGCACCGGAGAGGTGGCCGAGTGGTCGAAGGCGCTCCCCTGCTAAGGGAGTATACGTCAAAAGCGTATCGTGGGTTCGAATCCCATCCTCTCCGCCATAAACCAATGAAATCAATGGTTTATGGCCAGTTTTATCCCCCTGTCATAACTTAGAATGTTTTGAATGGTCCTGTTTACTGGCCTTTTGTCCGGCAGGGCGGGCAGCTTTGAGGCCGTCAGGCCCATATCCTTGATATTCTCGAAGGCGCTTTCCTGTCTACCAACGATTCCTTTTGCCGCTACGCGGCAGGCTACCCGCCCGCTCTGGCGGTAAAGTTCATTGTGGTTTTGCCGATCCTGTGCGACATTGCGGGAAATCTTCTTTGCTCATTTCGCTCTTCTTTTCTGTGGCCCGTCTCGCTTTCATCAGCGCGGCGGGTTTTCTTTTGCGTAAACGAAGAAAAGCCCCACGGCGTCAACCGTAGGGCTTTGGTCAGGCAGCCTTATATAGCGCCTTCAGTTCTTCCAAGTCTTCAGCAAGCATGGCGCTGTAAGCCGTTGCCGCCGCTTCCGCCAGACATTTGGCGAATGGCGAGTTTCGCACCCATTGGAGCGTTGACTGTCCTTCTTTCGGCTTGACGTGGGCCACAGCAAAACCGTGTTCATGATCATGCGTCAACACAACATCGCGGATCGTCATTTGCATATCGGGCAAGAAGAATTGAACCTTTGCCAGCTTGCGGAAACCCGTTTCACGGTCATGGCCCTTACTGATAGGCTCAATGCTGATAGTCTTTACCTTCACGGTGTTCCTCCTTCTGCTGTGAACGTGATGAAAGCTCCTTTCTGGTCTGGCTTCATCATTTTGACGTTGTAAGAGCGCCCGGAACGCTTCTCCCGGATGCTCCATGTTGTGTTGACGGCCTTAATGGCGGGCTGCTGACGGACAGTGATTTCCACCGTTGAAACGCCTCGCGGTACGTTGTTCAAGACCATTTCATCGCCGCTACGAACCTCGATCCTGCCCGACGTGGTGAAGATCGTGGTGACGGGACCGGCTCCGGGGATCACGCCCCCGAAACCGTCATTGCCGTCCGTCTTCCGCCGAAATTCGAAAATTCCGCGTAAGTCGCCGCCTCCCGTCATTGCTGCACCTCCGATGCCTGGGCATTTTGTGCCACGCCTAGCGCCGCCATGTTCAACGGCTGCATGTAGGTATCGCCGCCCGGAACCTTCGACATGTTCTCGAAGCCACGGATTTCATCAACGGACAGGAAGCCCGCCTCGCGGCCCACGCGGTAAGCCTCATAGCGGGTAGCCAGATCGCCACGGAGAAGCCCGGACAAATCATGTTCGATGTAATGCGTCTTGCGAGCCTCAGGCGAAAGCAGGGTCGCGTTAAGCACCGACTCGATACGCTTGGCCCAAGGGGCAAGGACTCGATTGACCAGAGCGCGGGATTCGCTTTCGATGTTGCTATAAGTGGCGTCCGCCGTGATTCCGACCGCAGACGGAGGCACGCCATATACGCGAGCAATATCGAGGTTCGACAGGTTCCGGCTTTCAAGGAATTCCGAGTCCTTCGCGCTAAACTGGAACGTCTTAAAGTCCGCTCCGCCATCCAGCACCATGACTTCGTTCGCCTTAAGCTGGCCCACGAAGCGCTCCTTGAACTTCTTGATAGCGTCATCCTTGCCCGCGCCGCCAAGCTTGTCAGGGAACACCAGAGCGCCAGCGGGACGGAAACTGTTCTCAGCCGCCGCGCCTGCCTGATCCTGTTGAGAGATGGCAAGGCCGAACGTGGCGCTTGCAATCTGGATTGGCGAAAGACCCAATACGCCGTCAGCCGTGCGGTAGCGGATGTGCAGGATTTCGTCCTGAGTGTAGATATCGGTGCCGCCGTTCGCCGTCGCCACCTTGTAACGCAACCGGCCCGACATCAGCCGCTCCACCGTGACACTCGGAGTCTTGAACGGATGAAGGGCAACGATCTGGCTGCGGCCATTGCGCTCAATGCGGGCGTAGGCGTTGCCATACATTAATGCGGAGACAAGTAGCCATTCCCGGCCCTCAAACGCGGTCAGGAGCGGCGAGAACGAGTCTTGCAGCACGCTGTAGAGTGCATGTTCTGAAGCCGACACACGCCCGCCGTCCGCCTCTCTGCGGTACACCTTCAGCGGCACAGACGAAAGCTGCTCCGCGATAAGCTGGATGCACCTATGAGCCACGGCATGGCCGCTCGCTTTCTCAATGTCGGCCCGTGCCTGCCAGCGAGCGCCAAGGAACTCGCCAAGATACGGGTCGCTGGACGATACGGCCCGAGTCTCTTTCGATTTAAACGGCCACATGCGCGCCTCCTTCCAGTTCAAGAATGCGAATACGGCGCTCGGCGTCCGTCATGGGCTTGCGAGACCGGACCGAAACCGACGTGCCGTCATAGGCTGGAAACGCCTGAACCACGCTGATTTCGCGAAGATCGATAGCCTTGAGCGTGCGCAGTTCCCCGGCCCACTCATCACCGCCGTCGGGGACATTGAAGCCGAAGGACATGCCGCCCACGTCACCACGGGCCGCCAGTGCTGCGATATCTCGACCAAGCTGCGTGTCGGGCAGTTCCAGTTCGAACCGAAGCCCACGGGCGTCCTCTGCGAGGACTAGGCTGCCCGACTTGGTACGAGCCAACACCTTGCCGGGGTCATGATCGACAAGCCCGAGCACGTCAGGGTTGCTCCGAAGGCTGTCCGCGAAAGCACCGGCCCGGATCGTCTCCCGGAAATCGGCAATGCGGGTTTCGGTGCCGAACGTGGCGACGTAGCCCGTGAGCTTGCGCCCGGAGGCCGTTACGTCGGTAGCTGCGCGTTTTTCGATGGTCAAAACGATACCTCCCTGAATGGTGCGACAAGGGCGTTGACCCCGAATGCGATGGCTTGAGGAACCCTCTCTGCGGCAGCTTCGCGATATGCGAACCAGTGGCCGACTAGGAGAAGGGCTGCGTGTTTCACGGAGTCTTCCGTCAGCTTGTCGGCAGTAACGCCGATTGACGAAAGGTAGGACTCCGCTGCGTTGGTTAGGCCGGTCAGATACGCATCGTCAGAGTCATAGTCGACTCTGACGTGCGTCTTGACTTCGGCCAAAGTGACCGCTGCCATATTAGGCGACGGTCTTCCACTGGAAGGACTTCGCGCCGTGACGGGTCTGAACGTCCGCATCAAGGAAAGCTACCAGCTTCAAAGCTCCCTCGCTGCCGTATGTGTACGGATCGACCAGCAGATCAACCGAAGACCATGTACCAATCAGGGCATCACTCCAGATGCCGTAGACCATGGTCGGCGTAGCAATCTGGTTCGTTTCAACGACCGGCTGGCCGTGGAAGATTTCAGAGACCGAAATCGGATGACCGTCGGCGTCCTTGATCTTGCGAATCCGGTTCATGAGAGCCGAAGACACGAGGAACGCGCCGGTGCCGTTGTTCTCCAGAACGATGTCACCAATCAGGTCGGCAGCAATGTCGGAAATCTCGGTGGACGTGGTGTCGTTCTCCGGGATGGCCGTAAGGATGCCGGTGGGCTGGTTATTCGCGCCAGTGCCGGTAAGGATGGCCGTGTCGAGAGCGTTCGAAAGAACATAGTTCAAATCCTGCTTCAGTACGTCTTCCAGTGCCACACCGTTCTGAAGGATCAGGCGGCGGGAAAGCTTCTGTTCGGCGGCGACGGTGCGCGGCGTCAGAGCAACCTTGTCGAACGTGCTGTTGCTTTCCGTCGGCTTGCCAGATTCAGCCAGCCAATAGGCGGTCGGGCCGGTCAGGTGGCGCGGAAGCTCGACATTGCCCACGAGGCCGGACAGGACGGTTGCGCCCATGCCCTGAACCTTGGAAGCGGGCTTCAGACGGTCGATGAGCGAACCCATGACGGTCGGGACGGTGTTGCCAGCGGCAGCGGCATTGGCGACGGTCATTTCGCGCTTCTCGCCACCGAAGAACAACGAGGCCGGGACGCGGACGCCACGGGTTTCCTTCGCATTCTTGGAAAGCTCGTCATGAAGCTCTTTTTCGATGCCGGTCAGACGGCCTTCTGCCTGTTCGCGGATGGCCTTGGCAAGGTTGTAGCTGCGAGTCTCGGTCTTGTTGTCACCCTGCGGTGCGGCTTCGTGGCGCTCAAACTCGGCAATGGTCGCGGCGTTCTTGATCTGGCCGTCCAGAGAGCGGATTTCGCTTTCAAGAGCTGTAAACTTCGCGGTATCCGGGTTGTCGCCAAGGGCCTTGATTTCAGCGAGCTTGGATGCACGGGTCTCGCGAAGATGGAACAGATTCATATAGTCTCCTTTTCTGGTAAACGCGCAAAGAGCCATGCCGATGCGGAATTGCTCGGTTGGGTAGGCGCAACAATGTCATGGTTGGTTGGTGCCGCTCGCGTGGAGCTGCTGCTTTATTCCGTGCTGCGCACGGATGCCTTACGGCATGCTGCCCGCGCTCATAAATGCGGTGAGAAACGGGCAAATTGTAGTGGTGTTATAGCGGAACTTAGCGCCGCTTATTCAGGCTTTTCTGCCCTAGCTCTCGCGTCCGCAGCGATACCATTCAAAATTTGGGTTTGGTATTTTCGACTGAGTTCCGCGATCTGACCGTCAAGGCGGTCAAGCGATTGCTGCTGAAGCTTATGGTCGGCAGCGAGTAAACGGGCAACACTGTCATTGCCTGTATTTGCGATTTGGGAGCGTAGGCGCTCGCACCGCGTGGCGATCTGGTCGCGTTCTTGATTGAGTTTCTTATACTTCTTGTACATTTCGTCCTCCTTCTTCTCTTCAGGCACTGCCCGATTGCTCTTTCTTCATTCAGTTCGTTCCTCTGTTGATCGGCTGAGTGTCTTATAGACCGAAGTATAAACGGCTGTCCACATGTTTTTGCGAAAGTAAAGGATATTTTTATTCTTCACTTTCGCTTGACAAAACAGCGCCTTCCGAAAAATTTACGCTTCTTCTAGAAGACACGCAGGGAGCGAACTGTCCTCCTCATGTCGCGCAGCTACTGCAAGACTCATTGCCAGAGCCACAAGGCCGTCAATGCGGCCTGAAGCCTTCGACTTATCAAGCTTTCTTGCGCCTGAGGGGTCTTTCGTGATTACCGCATTGGCCGCGTTCATGCGCAAGAGCGGGTTCCCGGCATGATTGACTTTCTGTTGCGCCACCGCGACCTCCAGCATGTCAACGGCTGGCGACATATCTTTGTAGCCTTGCCCGAATGGCTGGAGCGGCAAATCAATCGAAGCCTTGGCTAGCTCACGCCGTAGGTCTTCAATCCGCCAACGGTCATATGCAATTTCCTTGATATCGAACCGGCTGGCCTCATCGGCAATGTGTTCCGCAACAAGCTGTGGATCGATAACCTTGCCCGGCAGGAGCGTAAGCCGTGAAGCGGGTTGGCGCGCCCAAACATTGTACGGCACACGGTCATTCTCCGATTTGCCATCAATATCGAAATCCGGCAGAAAGAACCGGGGCAACACCGTAAAGCGGCCATCCTCTTCCGGGAAAACCAGCACGAACGCCGTCAAATCTCGCGCTGCCGACAGGTCAAGAGCGCCGTAGCATTCCCGGCCTTCAAGGGCGTCTTCGTCAATCGGGCCTAGATCGCAATCGTTCCATTCTCGCGCCGCGATGAAGCGCACGGTGCCGTCAATTCGCTCGTTGAGAATCTTGTTTCGGAAATCGGCTTCTTTTGATGGAATGCGCTTTGCCTGTCCTGCCATGCGCTCGACTTGCTCCAGTTGCAGGAAGTCGCCTAGCGCCGGGTTTGCTTTAATCCACGTATCGTAGGACCAAGGATCGTCATCCGGTTCAGTCGTGAACAAGGCCAGATGGAAGGTTTCGTCCTCTACCTCGCCCGTCTTGACCTTCAAGCCATAGTCGATCATCTCCGAAAAGAAATGCGTGTCGTCTTTAGCCTGTGTGGAAATGACCACTACTAGAGGTTCATCACGCGCACCAAGGGCGGAATCCATCGCGTCAAATAGGTCGCGCTTCGGCCAGTAGCCCGCTTCATCGGCAAGGAAGAATGATGGCGACAAACCAAGCTTGGAATCAGCATCCGCGCTTACAGCCTTCAGAACAGACCCTTCACCGGGATAACCGGCCTCGACTTCGATTTCCTTTGAGAACTTGATAATGTTCACACGTTCCGAAAGCTCGACATGAGCCTCCAGCATGGCTTTGCATTCCGCCCAAGCCTTACCGGCCTGAATCTTATCCATCGCACCGAAGTACAATTCGCCGCGCTGCTCGGCTTCAGGGCCTACCAGATGGCAAAGGGCAAGCGCCGCGCTCAGTCCTGTCTTTCCGTTCTTGCGGCCCATAGATAGGACGGCGGTTCGCACCGGGCGGCGTCCATGTTCGTCCGTGGCGTAGATCGGCGCAAGAAACTCTTCTATCTGCCAGTCACGCAACTGCATGTTTTGGCCCGCAAGTTTGCCCTGCGTAATTTTCATGTCATTGACGAATGCGACGACGGCTTCAAGTCTTGTGAGGCCTTCGACCTCCCAAGGGAGCACCTGACGGTGCTTGCTGCCCGCCCCACTCATAATATCCCCGGTCTTACGGGATGCTTTCGGCTTCGCGCCGGGTCCACGACGGCCCATTAATGCCTCCTTTCATTGTTCATTTTTTCATGACGATTTCCTTTTCGTCGTTCAATATTTGAAACTTAGTATCTCCAATTGCCCCTCATCGATCCCTGAGACGTTGACGCCCGTCTTTCGATGCCCCCCCGGCCTCACAGAAGGTCAGGGGCGGTCGGTCCAGCCTTCAGGGTCGATAGGGTTTCCTTCCACGTCAAAGCCAGCCCACGCCCGCCTGAAGCCGCTGCTCTTACCTGTCCGACTATTGGGGCGGTCCTTGGCTGCTGTCTTCCTATCGTGGCAACCCTTGCACATGCTGGTTAAACCTTCCAATGGTGGGAAGGCTGAGCCGCCTGCGTTGATGGCTAGATCGTGGTCAATCGTATTTGCCAGTTCGATCACACCACGCGCACGGCACGGCTCACAGACTGGGCATTCCATCAGCTTGGCTATGCGCAGCCGTTGCCACTGAGCCGTGTTATACGGCCATCTGCTCATGAGGGGCGGGCAGCCGAGGCCAAGGGCCGAGCCTTAACAACCTGCGGCTTGACCGGGATAGGCTGTTTCCGCACCGGATCGATACGGCTCAGACGTGCAAACACCTGCCGGTTTTGGTGCATCAGTTTCATTGCACTGCCACCCATTCACCGTGTCCAACGGCTTTGGCCAGACCATGGCGCTTCAGGCGCAGCAGCACCTCATTGACTTCGTGACGCCCGTAACCCGTCAGCCGTGACAAGATCATAGGTGCTGCCGGTATTGACCGCTTCCGTAGGAGGGCAAGAACCTTTTCGTCTGGCTTTGGCAAACCACTCCATGCGACCGGCTTCCCTACCAGCGCGTTGATGACCTGCATATTTTCGGTGTGTGTCCTTTCGTTCATTCGTTTCTCCCTTCGTCTATATGATAGGTACAAACGGTAGTTTCGGTAGTTTGCACAAACCGAAATACCCTTACTACCGATACTATTTAATGTGATGCTAGAAGGACTTAGCTAGACTGTCCTCATATTAGCAATTGCGAAACTACCGTAACTACCGTTGCTACTGCATGGTATGGTAGTTTCGTTCGTCATGAGCTTTTCGGCTCTAGGCCCCGAAGAACCCATTTGCCGCGCCCGATCCTCGTAACCTTCCGGCTGGCACTCAACCGTTTCAGGCTCTTCGAAACGTCAAGCGGCTTTTCGTGGATGACTGCCGCCAGTTCGCTAGGGCCAATAGGATTGCCATTCATGAATCCAAGCTGCTGCAATATCTTGCCGGTCACGTCACCGTAGCCTTGGCGGTCGCTTTCGTCGCTTTCGGTGTCGATCTCCCAAACACAAGCATCGGGGTCGAACCGCACCCTGAAGTCAAACTCCTGAAAGTCGCGCCCACGGCCATAAAGCCCCAAATCGCCGTCTTCATTTGGGACAAGCAAAATCGTCCCGTCTGCCGCACCCGAAATGCCCCCCGTGCCACTCACACGGTCGAAAGGATCGACCGCGCTGGCGCTACCCTTGTTCGTATGGTGGACGATGACGATGCACACCCGATACTTGTTCGCCAGCTTCGTCAAAGGCCGCACATCGCCGTAATCACGCTCATAGGGGTCAACCTTGCCCTTGCGCGGCTCTCGAAACATTTTCAGAACGTCGACAATTACCAAGGATGCATCGGGGTGAGCTATCAGCCATTCCTCCAACTCCTTCAGGCCGCCCTTTTCCGCCGTGGGTATCTGGATTTGGAAATCCAGCGCATCGGTGAAGGATTCCGCGCCTTCGATTTCCTGCTTTCCCAAGCGGTCCTGAAGGCGAATGAAACCGTCTTCCAGCGCCAGATACAGAACGTCACCTTGTTCGGTTCGATGCCCCATGAACGGGATTCCGGCTTCCACGCAACGGGCCAATTGTAGAGAGAGCCAAGATTTCCCTTGCTTCGGAGGACCGACAAGAAGAAGGCAACCGGCAGGGAACAAGCCCTCCACAATCTGGCGCGGCCTCTCAAATCGCCGCCGCATCAACTGCTTTGCTGTCAGTCTGACTTCTTCAGGCTCGTCTTCCGGTTCCGATTCCGGCTTTGGCTTTGATTTTCGCGCTGGCGCGCTAAAGGCGGCCCGCCTTCTACCAATCTTCTCGAAATTGAACTTCCCGCCCCAACCGGGGGACTCGTCTTCTGCATGCGGTTCCATCTTTAATGCGTGGTGCGCGATGCAATGCGTTCATCAAGCCAAGCCGTCACTTCGGACCGAACGTAAGCGATGCGGCGCGCCGATAGTTGGACCGGCTTAGGGAAATGGCCGGTCGCGCTTAGAATACCAAGCTGCATCGCGGAAAATGTGGTTTCGGCGGCAGCCTCCTTTGGCGACATGAGGCGCGGAAGTTCTTTTGACATGTAATCTCCTCTCGATGGACGCACTTCGCTATTACCGGACCTCCTTGGCCGGTGCGAAAACGCCTGATTGTTATGGAATGCCGCCATTCGCTGGCGACAACGGGGTTATAACTCCAAGTATTTCAACTCAGCAACCAAAAAATGCAAAATACGCCAATGTATATTTTTACGTTTATTGCTTGACGTTTTGATGCCCGAAGAAAAATTTAGAAATTTCGTTGAAAAGACTTTGTTATTTCCGATTGGCGGGCGTTGATTGGCAATAATCGCACCAATCCTGCATAAGCTGGCGTCTTTTTTCCAGCGCATCAGAACGTCGATAGGCTTTTTCTACTGCGTCACCAACAGAATGGGCGAGGGCGGCTTCAGCCACGTCACGGGGATGTTCTGTATGATCTCCGGCGTAATCACGGAAACTGGATCGAAGTCCATGAAGGGTGATGGTTTTATCCGTTGAAGCTGCCCGAAGGCTTTTTGTCATTGCCGTATCTGAAATGGCCGAACCTTCTTTGCCACCTTCAAAGACTAGCGCACCCGTTGCCAATTCCTTGCGGGCTTCAAGAATCTCAATCATGCGCTTCGTCAACGGTACTCTATGTTCACGTCCCGCCTTCATGCGGACAGCCGGAACAATCCACAATGCCGCCGCGAAATCGATTTCATCCCATACAGCACCACGGACCTCGCCAGAGCGAGCAGCCGTCAATGCCGTGAATTCCACAGCGGCAGCGGAAACGGCGTCACTGGCTCGTAGGTGCTTCATGATGGCGGGCATGTCTTTGTATGCAGCCGCCGCATGATGGCCGCGAGAAAGCTTGTTGCGGGCCGGGAGCAACTCTTTCAGGCCTCCGCGCCAGTCGGCAGGATTATCGCCGGTATATAGGCCGCGCGCCTTGGCATGGTCGATCACGGCTGCAATGCGCATGCGAGTCCGGTCGGCGGTTTCGGGCTTCTCTGTCCAGATGGATTTGAGCGTCTCAACCACGTCATCGCGCGTGATCGTGGAAATCGGCTTATTATGGAGGGGCGCGGCATATGTATCGAGCGTCATGCGCCATTGCGCCTTGTGCTTCTCATTGCGGAAGCCCTCAAGCTTTACCGCTATTACGTCCTCCATGACGTCCGCGAAGGTCTTGCCCTTGGATAGCTGCTCACCCCTTGCAAGCCTATCACGAATCGCCTGTGCCTTTTCTCTGGCAATTTCCAGCGACACCGGGGCCGTTGAGTTGCCAGCATACCCGCCAAGGCCAAGCTCTGTGCGCTTGCCTTCACGCTTGTATATAAAGACCCAATTCTTAGACCCACCGGCACGCACTCGCAGAAACAGACCGCCTCCATCAGAATAAATACCGGGCTTGTCCAGCTTCTTGATTTTGGTCTCTGTGAGCTTGTTGATAGCCATTGCCGTTTCCCATCGTCATAACTTGAGTATGAAAAATACGGAAATTATGGCCATTTACAAGTCTAATGCATACGTAATTTCAATATCTTACGGGAACAAGCGGACATCCTCTCCGCCACTTCGGCGCAAGACCGGAAAATCAAAGCCCCATCGTTCCCAGTACCAAGCCACCGCCGGAGCGCTTTGGCGACGGTCTCCGCATGTCGCTTGTTCTTCCGTCTGTTTCGAATTGACACGCGCGACAAATCGGCTGCTGCCGATATTGACGGACAATCGTCAAACGCGAGGTCACGTCATCAAATCAGTTCTCACGGCAAACCGGGCGGGTGGCGGCGTATCGGTATCGTAACCGACATGCGGCGAGTCTTTCGAATCGTTCTGCGGGGAATCGGGCGGCAAACGGCATGGGTTTTTCCATCGTTCTTCATGCGCGCTGCGAAGGAGTGTCAGGTGCAGGGGTGTGAGGAAGCAAAAGTTTCCATCATCCTTGCCCGGCGAGGCAAGGCTTCGCCGAAAAAGCCGCTAGTTTAGAAAGACCTTGTTAACCTCGCTAACTAACGGATTTTCAAGCAATTTCTTAACGCATGGTAAAGCCGACTGCGGGCCGGCTGCGCACTGTGTGTTGTTTCCGCAACAAACCGAAATGAAGCATATACGTAAATGCTATTTATCGGATGTTGGCGATTGCAAGCGGCGAAACCTTTTGTATTTTCACCACCAGAAGCGAGGCGGTGGATCGTTTGGCTTCTAAGAACACGGGAATGGGGCAGGGAATGCTGTCCTTCAGCGAAAGTACCCAGACCCACTTAAAAACTTTGACTGGAGGTCAACCATGAACATCAAGAGCCTTCTGATCGGCTCCGCTGCGGCTCTCGCAGCAGTATCCGGCGCTCACGCTGCCGACGCTATCGTCGCTGCTGAGCCTGAGCCCCTGGAATACGTTCGCGTTTGCGACGCTTTCGGCACCGGCTTCTTCTACATCCCCGGCACCGAAACCTGCCTGAAGTTCGACGGTTACATCCGTTTCCAGACCGACTTCGGCCGCAACAAGTCCGGCACGTCTGACTGGGATTCGTTCACCCGCGCCCAGTTCAACATCGACACCCGCACCGACACCGAGCTCGGCGCTCTGCGTGGCTACATCGGCTTCCGTGGCGATGCTGACAACGACAGCAACCGTGGTGTGAACGTTGACCAGGCTTTCATCGAGCTCGGCGGCCTGAAGGTTGGTTACTACTACAACTGGTGGGATGACGGTCTCTCTGGCGAAACCGATATCCTTTCTTCGAACTCCACTCGTCTGAACGCCATCCGTTACACCTACGACGCTGGCTCCTTCTACGTTGGCGTTGCTGTTGAAGAACTCGAAGGCGTTATCGCTGGTAACTCGATCACGACGTCTGGCGGCGTTGTAACCATTCAGCGCAACAACCTTGGTGTGAACCAGTTGAACTGGACCGCCCTGAACGGCGAAGGCGACAACAATGTTGGCGTGAGCGCAATCATCGGCGCCAAGTTCGGCGGCGTGAACCTCAACGTTCTCGGCGGTTACGACACCGACGCTGAAAACGGCGCTATCCGCGGCATCCTGACGGCCGACATCGGCCCCGGCACCTTCGGTCTCTCTGGCGTATGGGCTTCTGGCGCAAACGCTTACTACGAAGAGTCTGAGTGGGCAGTTGCTGCAGAATACGCCATCAAGGCAACCGACAAGCTCGTCATCACCCCCGGCTTCCAGTACTTCGGTACGCTGGACATCGGTACGGACGGCGACTTCACCGGCGACCGCGATGCATGGCGCGCTGGCCTGACGGTTGACTACAAGATCACCCAGGGTCTCTCCACGAAGGTTGCTGTTAACTACCAGGACGTCGATGGCACCGAAGGTGTTAACGGCGGTGGCGACAGCTGGACCGGTTTCGTTCGCCTTCAGCGTTCGTTCTAATCTGATCTGACATTGTCAGTGATGGAAAGCCCGGCTCTCGAGCCGGGCTTTTTTGTTTGAATGGCATCTTGATAGGGCAGGCATCGCTACAGGTGACGAGATCGTGGCGGCGTTCCGATTTTCCGCGGGTTGATGCTCGGAGCAGACCGCTACACATGCCCATCGATTCGCTCGGTATCGGGAGCCTTGAGTCGCTTAACGAATCCGAGGATGTGGTTTTTGCTTTCGGTCGGTTTTTTCTTGCAGAAGTAGGATACTATGCATATTGCAATCGTCTTTTGAACAATTTCCAGTGGCCTGATCGTGTCCAGATTGAGGTGATCTCGTAGGTTTTCTCACGGCCGATTTTTCGAGCCTATTGTTAAGTGACTGAAAAACATAAGTTATTAACGATTTTTTAACGAATGGGGTCGCGTCGGTTAGAATTGTAGCTATTTCGCAACAATGAAAAACTAAGGACACCTTACTGTCTTCCTTCTGTCATGATTACGATTGCCTGAGCGACCGGTTTTGGCTCTAATCATCTTCATAAGCGGCACGCATTTCTGAAGTGCTTTCCCACCCGCTGCTTAGAAGATTAAGCGTTTGACTGGAGGTCAACCATGAACATCAAGAGCCTTCTCATCGGCTCCGCTGCGGCTCTCGCAGCAGTATCCGGCGCACAGGCCGCTGACGCTATCGTCGCTGCTGAGCCCGAGCCCCTGGAATACGTTCGCGTTTGCGACGCTTTCGGCACCGGCTTCTTCTACATCCCCGGCACCGAAACCTGCCTGAAGTTCGACGGTTACATCCGTTTCCAGACCGACTTCGGCCGTGACAAGTCCGGCACGTCTGACTGGAACTCGTTCACGCGCGCCCAGTTCAACATCGACACCCGCACCGACACCGAGCTCGGCGCTCTGCGTGGCTACATTGGTCTGCGTGGCGAAGCCAACAACGATAGCGACCGTGGCGTCAACGTCGATCAGGCTTTCATCGAGCTCGGCGGCCTCAAGGTCGGTTACATGTACACCTGGTGGGATGACGATCTCTCCGGCGAAACCGATATCCTGTCTTCGAACACCACTCGTGGCAATGCTCTGCGTTACACCTACGACGCCGGTTCGTTCTACGCAGGTATCAGCGTTGAAGAGCTTGACGCCACCCGCGATGTTAGGTCGAACCTCGGCATCGTAAAGGGCGGCTTCTTTGAAGGCCCGAATAACGTTGGCGTAAGCGGTATCATCGGTGCCAAGTTCGGTGCTGTCAGCGCAAACCTGCTCGGCTCCTACGACACCGACCAGGAAAATGGTGCAATCCGTGCAATCGTTACGGCTGACATCGGTCCGGGCACCTTCGGTATCTCCGGCGTTTGGGCTTCTGGCGCGAACTACTACTACGAAGAATCCGAGTGGGCCGTTGCTGCTGAATACGCCATCAAGGCTACCGACAAGCTGACCATCACCCCCGGCGCTCAGTACCTCGGCACGATCGATATCGCTCCGGACGGTGACTTCACGGGCGACCGCGACGCATGGCGCGCTGGTCTGACGGTTGACTACCAGATCACCCAGGGTCTGGCTGCCAAGGTTGCTGCCAACTATCAGGACATCGATGGTCCGAATGGCGACAGCTGGACCGGTTTCGTTCGCCTTCAGCGTTCGTTCTAATCTGATCTGACATTGTCAGTGATGGAAACCCCGGCAGAAATGCCGGGGTTTTTCGTTTTGAAGCTCGGGTGGAAATATAAGTCTTTCGGGAATTGCTTATGCTTTGAAGCATCCACCAGCCGGCCTCGCGCTTATCGGCAAATCTGCCCAAGCCGTCGACGTTATCACCGGGACTCGTCCCAGTGATCCAATCACGTCGCATGAAATCTAAACGTCGCAGATGCTCGGGACAGGCCCGAGCATAACGGAAGAGAACTTCAGGCTTTTTCAGCGGTCAGAAGCGCTGGCCGGCAGGCGCTTGAATGCTCCGCTCGTCAGCCGGGGAAGCGGCCTTTACCCCGCACGCCCATGGCGCAGGTCGTCAACGATATCGGCCTGTTGCCCGAGCCTCGTCTTGTAAACCTGATAATTCTCCATCACCCGCTGCACGTAATTGCGGGTTTCAGGGAAGGGGATGCGCTCGATCCAGTCGACCACCTCGTCGATCGGCTTGCCGCGCGGGTCGCCATAGCGGGAGATCCATTCCGGCACGCGCTTCGGCCCGGCATTATAGGCGATGAAGGTGAGGATGTAGGAACCGCCGAAACTGTCGATCTGCTCGCCGAGATAATGCGCGCCGAGCGTGGCGTTATAACCCGCATCGGTGGTCAGTCGCGCCTGGGTATAGGGCAGGCCATGGCGTCCCGCCACACCCTTGGCGGTTCCGGGCAGCAGTTGCAGCAGACCGCGCGCATTGGCGGCGGAGACGGCGGCCGGGTTGAAGGCGCTTTCCTGCCGGGCAATCGCATAAGCAAGTGCCTTGCCGGAGCCGGCAATATTAGCGCTGGCGGGAATGACGCCGAGCGGATAGGCGAGTGCGGCCGCATCGATGCCGCGGCTGAAAGCCGTCTTGCCGATCTGCAGCGAAACCTGATGATTGCCGTTGCCCTCCGCCCGCGCCGCCAGAATGGCAAGCTCGCCGGGACTGTCGAGTTGTTCCGCCAGCGACCGGTAAAGGCTGTCGGCTCGCCAGCCGTAACCGGCTGCTTCCAGCCGGTCGATGGCGCGCACTGCTTCGCGGCCGGCGAAACGTTCGCGGTCGCCGCTGCTGGGGCTTGGATAGGTGACATTCAGTGTCTTGGCGCCGATTCGCGCGGCGGCAAGCTGGCCATAGAACGTGCCGGGATGAGCGGCGGCTTTGGTGAAAAAATCGCGGGCATCCCCCGGTCCGCCCGCTTCCGCCGCCCGCCCGAGCCAATAATAGGCACGCGACGCCGAAAGCGGCCGGTTCGAAGTCTGAAGCAGCGTGTTGAAGTGACGTGAAGCCGTGGCCGGATCGCGCAGCGCTCTTAGCGCATACCAGCCGGCATGGAATTCCGCATCTGCGGTATCGACGGCAGAGGTGGCCGAATGATTGGCGACGATGCGATAGGCCTCGGCGAAATCGCCGAGATCGGCGACGCCGCGCGCGATGATGCGCCGCTCGTTCCACCATTCGCCCGGATTGACGAGCTTGGCCGTTTCCTTCGGGGCCTGCCGCAAAAGCACGGCGGCTTCGGAATATTTCTGCTGGTTGCGCAGGTTTTCCACCCGCGCGAAAAGATAGGCGGGGTCGCTGCGCCAGGAGGCGTCGACTTTGCCGAGCAGCGCAGTCGCAGTTGTGGATCGCTGCAACACGGCCGCCCAGGCATTGTAAAGCGACTGCGCCTTGCCGAGATCGCCGAAACGCTTCGCCTGGCTGATGCGGCTGCGATACATCAGATAATCCATGCGCGCCTTGTGGTCGGCGGGAGTCAGATAAGTGGGAAACTCGGCAAGCACACGGTCTTCCATGTCCTTGTCCATGCCTTCGCTCACCCAGAGCTGGCGAATGAGACGCTGCGATTCCGCACCCTTGCCGGAGGAGGCGAGCGCCTTGGCGAGCAGCACGCTGCCTTCCGCGGTTTCCGGCCGGCTATTGCCGAAGGCGGCAAGCACCTGCGATGCCGGTGGATCTTCGCGGTAAAGCGCTTTTTCGGAATTGGCGCGCAGGGTGGCGGCACCCGGCCAGCCGGAGAGCTCGCGCTGGGCTGCGGCGATTTCGGCCGAAGCGACGTCCTTCTGGCCGGAAACGGCGATGGCCCAGGTGAGGATATGGCGGTCGAGGCTGCCGGTCGGCATGGTGTTGCGCAACGCAATCGCCCGGGCCGCATCGCGGCTGGAAAGCGCGTCGAGGCCGGCCTTCAACTGGCTTGTATCATCGGGGCGGTCGAGGCGGGGTATGGCCCCGGTGATCTCGGGCGAGGCCGGCATGAAAGCCGGAACGGTCGGCGCATTCGGCTTGACATAGGGAAGCGGTGCCGCACCTTCCGGCAGCGGCCCGGCCAATGCGTTCCAAACGGTTGCGGCAAGGCCCGCCGCCATCAATCCCCAGACTGTCTTTTTCATGCCGTTCTTCATCGTGTAACGGAGTTGCCGACTTTCTTCCAGAGCACGTCCTGTTAGACGGAATCGTTCGACATGCTCTGGCTCTTTGTTTTTCCGCATTTTCCGGACGTAAAACCGCTACGCACTTTTACTGGAAATGCTCTAATATCATTTCATTGCAGCGGGATTGCCGAAAACGGTCTGATGTCCCACCCGGAAATCTTGGGATTTCAGGCTTAATGAAATGTTAATCGCCGCCCTGCAATTCAATCAACTTTTATTCACCGTCCCGCGAGCGGCGTCTCATTTCGGCGCCTGCTTTTTTTGCTTGCCGATTGCGGCCCGGAGACTGTCACACTTCCGACAATTTCGGACAAAATACCCTGCCTTTGCGCTTGTCGGCGCCAAGGGCTGGCTCTAATGTGTGCCGGTTTTAACCATCGAATGCGGCCGAAGCATGAACCGGCTCGGCGCCAGGAGCTTTGCATGTTCAAGGGATCAATTCCCGCCCTCATTACCCCGTTCACGGACAATGGCGCCGTGGACGAACAGGCATTTGCCGCCCATGTGGAATGGCAGATCGCCGAAGGCAGCAACGGACTTGTGCCCGTGGGCACGACGGGGGAATCTCCAACCCTGTCCCACGACGAGCACAAACGTGTCGTCGAGCTGTGCATCGAGGTAGCGGCGAAACGGGTTCCGGTCATTGCGGGCGCTGGCTCCAACAATACCGATGAGGCGATCGAGCTTGCGCTGCACGCGCAGGAAGCCGGCGCGGATGCGCTCTTGGTTGTCACCCCATATTACAACAAGCCGACCCAGAAGGGCCTGTTCGCCCATTTCTCCGCTGTCGCCGAAGCGGTGAAGCTGCCTATCGTCATCTACAATATCCCGCCGCGCTCGGTGGTGGATATGTCGCCGGAAACCATGGGTGCACTGGTCAAGGCGCACAGGAACATCGTCGGCGTCAAGGATGCGACGGGCAAGATCGACCGCGTTTCCGAACAGCGCATTTCCTGCGGCAAGGATTTCATCCAGCTTTCGGGCGAGGATGGCACGGCGCTCGGTTTCAACGCCCATGGCGGCGTCGGCTGCATTTCCGTTACCGCTAACGTTGCGCCGCGCCTCTGTTCGGAGTTCCAGGCGGCGATGCTCGCCGGCGATTATGCCAAGGCGCTGGATTATCAGGATCGCCTGATGCCGCTGCACAAGGCGATCTTCATGGAGCCCGGTGTTTGCGGCACCAAATATGCGCTGTCGAAGACGCGCGGCGGCAATCGCCGGGTCCGCTCGCCCTTGATGAGCACGCTGGAACCGGCAACGGAGGCGGCCATCGATGCGGCGCTGAAGCACGCCGGCCTGATGAACTGAGACAGGCCCGAAAGCGTTTAAGGCGCGCCATGAACCGCTTCGCAACAGAAGCCGTTCGGCGCGCCTTTTCTTTTCGCGGCGACAACATTAAATAGGGGTTCGAAAACCGCTCTCGGCGGTAAGCCGAAGGCGCAATAAGAAAAACAAGGGATTGAAATATCATGGCCCCCAAAGGCAGCCAGCGCGTGGTGAACAAGATCGTTGCGGAAAACCGCAAGGCTCGCTTCAACTACGAAATCATCGACACCTATGAGGCAGGGCTCGTGCTGACTGGTACCGAGGTCAAGTCGCTGCGTGAAGGCAAGGCGAATATCGCCGAATCCTACGCATCGGACGAGGGTGATGAAATCTGGCTCATCAATTCCCACCTGCCGGAATATCTGCAGGCCAACCGCTTCAACCACGAGCCGCGCCGCCGCCGCAAGCTGCTCCTGAGCAAGCGCGAGATCAACCGTCTGCGCGCCGGCATCAACCGTGAAGGCATGACGCTGGTGCCCTTGAAGATTTATTTCAACGACAGGGGCCGCGCGAAGCTGGAACTGGCGCTCGCCAAGGGCAAGAAACTGCACGACAAGCGCGAGACGGAGAAGGAACGCGACTGGAACCGGCAGAAATCGCGGTTGCTGAAGGGTGGCAACGCCTAAGCGGCAGGAGATTTCGCTGCGTAGAGGGTAGCGGCCTTTCGCCACTTGTTCTTCCGTCATGCCGGACTTGATCCGGCATCCAGCCACGGCGCGTCTGCGCCGTGGAAAGAGTCCTTTCAGCCCAAGGACTTGGGCTGGCTGGATCCCGGCTCAAGGCCGGGATGACGGGAGTGTGTTGCTGCCCGCTGCGCCCGTCACGCCGCCCGGTACGTCCGTTCCACATGCGCCTTCGTCGTCGAAACGCTGAACCGGCTGACAAGCGCCGCCAGATTGGCGCTGACATCGCTCAGATTATGCGTCGCCGCATTCGTCTCTTCCACCATGGCCGCATTCTTCTGGGTCAGATTGTCCATGCTGTTGATGGCGGCATTGATTTCCTGAATGCCGACGGACTGTTCCTGCGCTGCCTTGGTCAGCGAGGCGATATGTTCCTGAATATGATCCACCTTGTTGCCGATCGTATTCAAGGATTCGCCCGTCTTGTTGACCAGCGAAACACCCTGCATCACGTCTTCCGAAGACTTGGCGATCAGCGTCTTGATTTCCTTGGCGGCGGTGGCGGAGCGCTGTGCGAGTTCACGCACTTCCTGGGCGACGACGGCGAAACCCTTGCCGGCCTCGCCGGCGCGCGCGGCCTCCACACCGGCATTCAGCGCCAGAAGGTTGGTTTGGAAAGAAATCTCGTCGATGACGGAGATGATCTGGGTGATCTTCTGCGATGAGTCCTCGATGGCTCCCATTGCTTTCACCGCTTCCGTCACAACATCGCGTGAGCGCGCGGCTTCAACGGCCGAGCTTTCGACAATGGCCTTGGCTTCTTCTGAACGCTGCGCCGACAATTTGGAAATGGTGGTGATTTCCTCGACGGCGGCGGCGGTTTCCTCAAGGGCGGCGGCCTGCTGCTCCGTACGGCGGGCCATGTCGTCGGTCG
Source organism: Agrobacterium sp. CFBP 3001 (assembly GCF_027871605.1). Classification (NCBI taxonomy): domain Bacteria; kingdom Pseudomonadati; phylum Pseudomonadota; class Alphaproteobacteria; order Hyphomicrobiales; family Rhizobiaceae; genus Agrobacterium; species Agrobacterium sp. CFBP 3001. The sequence continues at coordinate 9,414 of NZ_JAQAHD010000027.1, read as the reverse complement.
CGGATGTCAGCTCGCGCGTATTGCCGGAAATCTTGTTCGCCTCTTCGACGATCTGCGCAAATGCGCCGGAGAGATTGCCGACCGCCGCGTTGAAATTGGCGACCAGCCCTTCGAATTGCGGTGCGGTATTTTCGCCGATGCTGGAGGTGAGGTCGCCATTGGCCAGCCTGTCGAGGGCGCTGTTGAGCAGTGCGAGAACGTGCTCCTGTTCCTTCTTCATCTGCGCCTGTTCGGCTTCCACCTTCTGCCGCTCGGCGGCCAGCACGTCGAGATAGACGGAGATCGAATAATCCATGTCGAGAAGAGCGGCCTTGATGGTGGCCGACAGGGCGTCCTTCACCTTTTTGGCCTTCTTTTCCACGAAAAAGCCCTTCAATTCGGACTCGATCAGGGCCTTGACGATGCCGTCGAGCATCAGGGCATAACCGCCGATGTACCATCTCGGCTCCAGCCCCAGCCTCGCATGGGTGCGGCCGATGGCGGTTACGGCGTCGGTATAATCCGCATTGAATGTGCCGGAGGCGATCCTCTCCCAGTGTTTGAGCTGCATGCTCTTGGCGTGGTGGATATGGGCCTCGCTGGAGAAAAACTTTGCCGTCTCCGGCACCGAGCGAACCTTCGTATAAAAACGATCGAGAGACGCATCGAGAGAGCCGGTGATAACACCTTTCATCTCGGAGAGATTTTTCCGTTGCTCGTGGCCGAGCCCCAGAAAATTCAGTCTTTCGTCGAGTTGTCGGTCGGTTTTTGCTTGGCCATGCATGTCTAAACATCCTGATTTGGCACCGAAATCATATCGTTGGCGCCGTTACATCTTTTAGACACCTCTAAAATTAACCAAGTCATAATTTTGACTTATCGAATTTGATGTTTGTTAATTCTACAAAGAATTTTTAACGCGCCGGCGTCTCGCCAAACAAAAACGCGCCCGTCTGTTGGACGGACGCGTTGATGATGTCTTCGCAGCAAAAGCTGGGATCAGACCGTCTCAGGACCCTCGGCGTGCCGGGCAGGGCGCTCGTTCGGGTCGCGCCCGATCTCGGCCTTCAGCGTCATCAGATCGATGAAGTGATCGGCCTGGCGGCGCAGGTCGTCGGCGATCATGGCGGGCTGCGTGGCCATGGTGGAAACCACGGAAACCTTGCGGCCCTTGCGCTGCAGCGCGTCTACCAGCGTGGTGAAATCGCCATCGCCGGAGAAGAGCACCAGATGATCGACCGTCTCGGACTGTTCCATGGCATCGACTGCCAGTTCGATGTCCATGTTGCCCTTGATCTTGCGGCGGCCGAGAGCGTCGGTGAATTCCTTCGCCGGCTTCGTCACGACCTTGTAGCCGTTATAATCCAGCCAGTCGATCAGCGGGCGGATCGAGGAATATTCCTGATCCTCGATGAGCGCGGTGTAATAATAGGCGCGCAGCAGGTATCCACGCTTTTGAAACGCCTTCAGGAGCTTGCGGTAGTCGATATCGAATCCCAGGCTTTTCGATGCTGCATAAAGATTGGCTCCGTCTATGAAGAGCGCAATTTTCTCCCGTGGATCGAACATTCCATCCCATTCCTTTTTTTGGAAAGGCCATTATCTGGCTTTTATTTCCGGTCGATAACGCAAAAAAACATGTCGTATCAACGAGCTTTGCGTACCGCCGTTGCGTTTTAAGTAAGCTACCTTCCCCCTTATTCCAAGACAATTCTTCTAGACATTTTGTTCATCAGACGCCAAAGGTGGGCAATAAGGTGCCAAAAGACGCCAAAGACAGGAAAAACTTGAATTCCGCGGCCAATGGCTGTATCGGAAGCTGGAAAGCATCGTCGCGAGAAATCTTGAATGTTTTTCGCAAGGCACGAAGCGCAGATTCAATAGGTTAGAGCAACCCTTGTGCACCCCGAACACCGCACGGCGCTCTGATCCACGACATTACGACCCGCAAAGGACAGGCAATGGCCCGCGTCACAGTTGAAGATTGCATTGATAAAGTAGACAACCGTTTCGAGCTGGTGCTTCTCGCCAGCCACCGTGCGCGCCAGATTTCTCAAGGGTCCTCCATCACGGTTGACCGCGACAACGACAAGAACCCGGTTGTGGCGCTGCGCGAAATCGCCGATGAGACGCTGTCTCCCGACGATCTGAAGGAAGACCTGATCCACTCGCTGCAGAAGCATGTGGAAGTGGACGAGCCCGAGCCCGATCCGGTCACGCTCGCCGCCGCCGCTGCCGACAGCGAAGAAGACGATCAGCCGGAAACCGTTACTTTCGACCAGATGTCGGAAGAAGAACTGCTGGCCGGTATCGAAGGCCTTGTGCCGCCGGAAAAAAATGACGACTATTGATAGGATTTTATGATGCCTTTGGCAGGCGGCGGTTACCGTCTGTCAATAGTTGCCGTCATAATCTGATCCCTATTGATGCAGCATTGTGCGCCGACCCTCAGGTTGGCGCGCTTTCTTTTTGTGGAATATCGCATGATGCGGCAATACGAACTCGTCGAGCGGGTTCAAAAATATAAACCGGATGCGAATGAGGCCCTGCTGAACAAGGCCTATGTTTACGCCATGCAGAAACACGGCCAGCAGAAGCGGGCCAATGGCGACCCCTATATTTCGCATCCGCTGGAAGTTGCCGCGATCCTCACCGAAATGCATCTCGACGAATCGACCATCGCGGTGGCGTTGCTGCACGATACGATCGAGGACACCACCGCCACCCGCGCCGAAATCGACGAGTTGTTCGGCGAAGATATCGGCCGGCTGGTGGAGGGGCTGACCAAGCTCAAGAAGCTCGACCTCGTCACCCGCAAGGCCAAGCAGGCGGAAAACCTGCGCAAGCTGCTGCTCGCCATTTCCGACGACGTGCGCGTTCTTCTGGTGAAGCTCGCCGACCGTCTGCACAATATGCGCACCATGGAATATATGCCGGCCGACAAGCGCAGCCGCATTTCCGAAGAAACCATGGAAATCTATGCGCCGCTCGCCGGCCGCATGGGCATGCAGGATATGCGCGACGAGCTGGAGGACCTGTCCTTCCGATATCTCAACCCGGAAGCCTATGGCACGGTGACGAACCGCCTGCAGGAACTGGAAACGCGCAATGAGGGGCTGATCAAAAAGATCGAGGACGAGCTGCGCGAGCTTCTCGTGGCGAATGGTCTGGTCGGCGCCAATGTCAAAGGGCGGCAGAAGAAACCCTATTCGGTGTTCCGCAAGATGCAGTCGAAGTCGCTTTCATTCGAGCAGCTTTCCGATGTCTACGGTTTCCGCATTCTGGTGGATGACATTCCATCCTGCTACCGGGCGCTGGGTGTCGTGCATACCCGCTGGCGCGTCGTGCCGGGCCGCTTCAAGGATTATATCTCGACACCCAAGCAGAACGATTATCGCTCCATCCACACCACCATCGTCGGCCCGTCGCGCCAGCGTATCGAGCTGCAGATCCGCACCAAGCGCATGCACGAGATCGCCGAATTCGGTATCGCCGCCCATGCGCTTTACAAGGATGGCGAAAACGGGGAGGGCGATCTGCTCTCGCCAGAATCGAACGCCTATTCCTGGCTGCGCCACACCATCGAATCGCTGGCCGAAGGCGACAGCCCGGAAGAATTCCTCGAGCACACCAAGCTCGAGCTTTTCCAGGACCAGGTGTTCTGCTTTACGCCGAAGGGCAAGCTGATTGCCCTGCCGCGCGGCGCAACCCCCATCGATTTCGCCTATGCGGTGCACACCAATATCGGTGACACCACGGTTGGCGCGAAGATCAACGGCCGGATCATGCCGCTCGTCACTCGCCTGAATAGCGGCGACGAGGTGGAGATTATCCGCTCCGGCGTGCAGGTGCCGCCTGCCGCATGGGAAGAGGTGGTGGTGACGGGCAAGGCGCGCTCGGCTATCCGCCGCGCCACCCGCATGGCCATCCGCAAGCAATATTCCGGCCTCGGTTATCGCATTCTGGAGCGCACCTTCGAGCGCGCCGGCAAGGCCTTCTCCCGTGAAGCGCTAAAGCCCGTGCTGCATCGTCTGGCGCAGAAGGACGTGGAAGATGCCATCGCCGCCGTCGGCCGTGGCGAGGTTTCCTCGCTCGATGTCCTGCGCGCGGTGTTCCCGGATTATCAGGACGAGCGTGTCACGGTGAAGATGACCGGCGACGATGGCTGGTTCAACATGCGCAGCGCCTCCGGCATGGTCTTCAAGATCCCCGGCAAGTCGCGCTCGGTGCTTGAGGACGACGGTGCGGCCGAGATGCTGGATGGACCGGACCCGCTGCCCATCCGTGGTCTCTCCGGCAATGTCGACGTGCATTTCGGTGCTGCCGGCGCCGTTCCGGGTGACCGCATCGTCGGCATCATGGAAAAAGGTAAGGGCATCACCATCTATCCGATTCAGGCGCCGGCGCTGCAACGCTTCGACGACGAGCCGGAGCGCTGGATCGATGTGCGCTGGGATCTCGATGAGGCGAACAAGTCGCGTTTCATGGCGCGGGTGATGATCAATGCGCTGAACGAGCCGGGCACGCTCGCCTCGGTGGCTCAGTCCATCGCCACGCTGGACGTCAATATTCGCGGCCTCAACATGGTCCGCATCGGCACGGATTTCTCCGAGTTGGCGCTGGATGTCGAAGTCTGGGATCTCAGGCAGCTGAACCAGCTTTTGTCGCAGCTCAAGGATCTCGATTGCGTCTCGACCGTGACGCGTGCCTTCGATTGAGGCATTTTTGATCCTTTGCAAATACTAAAAGGCCGCTGTTATGCATTGAACGCATGGCAGCGGCCTTTTCCTGTCTCTGGTGGTGGAGGCGGTTTGTGACTATTTTCTTCTCAGAAATTGAAGAGAAGGAAACGCGGCGTGCCGGTGGATGAACACCGATGAGAAACGCCAGTTCCAAACCGAAAGGACCGAAAATCATGTTTACTCCGCTTCGCAAGATCGCCCGTGCCGTTCGTGGCAAGACCACCCAGGAACGCGAATTCGAATATCTCAGCGGCTCGGTATCGAATGTCGACCTGGAATTCCGCCAGCGCGAAATCGACCGCGGCCTGTTCCGCCGGTAATGCACTCAGCGCATGGCAGTCCATTGCCATGCGTATGAGACTCGAAGGGTGCATGGCCGTTGTTGGCACGCTCGCCCCTGTATCCTGCAAAACTTTGTGAATGCGCGCTTCAAGCGGTTGTCCCAAACTGGTTGACAAATACGTCGCGAAAAATCCCGGTTCAGTCCCCTGTCACAATAGACGACACTAAATTGGGACTGATATCGAAGGCTCGATATTCACTTTATTCGTGACATCCCGCGTCCGTCATGCTGGACTTGATCCGGCATCCAGCCAGCCCAAGTCCTTGGGCTGGAAAGAGTCTTCTCGCCGCGCAGACGCACGTCGGCTGGATTCCGGCCCAAGGCCGGAATGACGGACGCGGAGAATACACCTGCAAAAGAAATCCCTGTGCCGTCTATGATGCTCTTGGCGCGGCCGGGGCGATGAAATAGACTGCCCCCATGCCCTTTCGCCGCCGTGAACCCGTTGGTTTTTCAGAGAAGATTCGCGACCTCTTCTGGCCGCGTACGGGTTTTTCCCGTTCGTTGCGCTATATGAAGCTGCGCCTTCTGCGGCTTTCCGCCTCTCCGCATTCGGTTGCCGCCGGTGTCGCTCTCGGTGTCGGCGTGGCGTGGACACCGTTTCTCGGCGTTCACATCATCATCGCCATGGCGCTGGGTTTTCTAATGCGCGTCAATCTCGTGGCGGCAGCGCTCGGCACCACCTTCGCCAATCCGCTGACATTTCCCTTCATCTGGGCATCCACCTGGGAACTGGGGCACTTCATCCTCGGTCGGCACAAGACGGAAAGCGCTGCGCATGTGGATTTCGTGGCGCTATTCAGCCATCTCGAATTCCGGCAGATATGGACGCCGGTGCTGGAACCCATGACCATCGGTGCGCTGCTTCCTGCCGTTATCAGCGCAATCATCGCCTATATCGCGGTTTATGGTCTCATCAGCGGTTTCCAGCGCCGCAAGATGGAAAACCTCGCGCATCGCGCCGCCAACAAGAATGCTTCTCTGGAGATGTTGAAATGATCATTGGATTGGGCAGCGACCTGATCGATATTCGCCGCGTTGAAAAGTCGATCGAACGTTTCGGCGAGCGCTTCACCCATCGCTGTTTCACCGATATCGAGCGCGCCAAATCCGATGGCCGCAAGAACCGCGCCGCTTCCTATGCCAAACGTTTCGCCGCCAAGGAAGCCTGTTCCAAGGCGCTGGGAACAGGCCTTGCGAACGGCGTTTTCTGGAAGGATATGGGCGTCGTCAATCTGCCGGGCGGCAAGCCGACCATGGTGTTGACCAATGGGGCAGGGGACAGGCTGGCGGCGCTGCTGCCCGCCGGCCACCGCGCCAATATTCACCTGACGATCACGGACGATTTTCCTTACGCTCAGGCATTCGTGATTATCGAGGCGCTTCCCGTGAACGGGTAAGACCCGGTGAAGCCGCATTGGCGTCCTATTTGCGGACGTGTCACAGAAGCGCTTCCCTTCGGGCTGGAAAGGTTCTAGAGAAGTCGCAGAAATATGAAAGCGTTGCCGGCTGCGTAAAAACCGCTTGCCCGCCGCATATGCGATAAAACAACGGCCCGGCCGCCTTCGTGAAACCGAAGAAGCCGGGAAACAATCAGGCAGGTCTTTAAGTGTCGGAAAAAGCTGAAAAGAAGCAGAACGCCCTCTGGGAGAACGTCAAGGTCATCATTCAGGCGCTGCTGCTGGCCATGGTCATCCGCACCGTGCTGTTTCAGCCCTTCACGATCCCGTCCGGCTCGATGATGCCGACGCTTCTGGTTGGCGACTATCTGTTCGTCAACAAGTTCTCCTACGGCTATTCGAAATATTCGCTGCCTTTCTCGCCGAACCTGTTTTCGGGCCGCATTCTGGAATTCAGCAAGCCCAAGCGCGGCGATGTCGTGGTCTTCCGCCTGCCGCCCAATCCTGAAGTCGATTATATCAAGCGCCTCGTCGGCCTGCCGGGTGATCGCATCCAGGTGACGAACGGCGTGCTGTTCATCAACGGCCAGCCGGTTCCAAAGCAGCCCGACGGCACCTTCACATCAGATTATCGCGCCGATCCAGGCGCCAATGTACCTGTCTTCCGCGAAACGCTCGACAATGGCGTCACCTACGACACGCTCGACCAGTCGCCTGATTCGCGTGGCGACAACACCCGCGAATTCGTGGTGCCGGAAGGCCATTATTTCATGATGGGCGACAATCGCGACAATTCGCTCGACAGCCGTTTCGACGTTGGTTTCGTACCGGAAGAAAACCTGATCGGCCGCGCCAGCGTCATCTTCTTCTCGCTGGGCAATGACACGCCGTTCAGCCGCATTTGGGAATGGCCGGCCAACATGCGTTGGGACCGCCTCTTCAAGGTTGTGGAATGAGCAAGACCAAGCCGCTTTCGGCGGACGAGATTTCCCGTCTGGAAGCGTTGATCGGATATGAATTTAAGGAAAAGGCCCGGCTCGACCGGGCCTTGACCCATGCCAGTGCCCGCTCGGCGGCGGCCGGCAATTACGAGCGGCTGGAATTTCTAGGCGACCGTGTTCTCGGTCTCTGCGTTGCCGAATTGCTGTTCTCCACCTTCCGCAACGCCACCGAAGGCGAGCTTTCGGTGCGTCTGAACCAGCTCGTCAGCGCCGAATCCTGCGCCGCGATCGGTGACGAGATGGGCCTGCATAATTTCATTCGCACGGGCTCGGATGTGAAGAAACTGACCGGCAAGGCGATGCTGAACGTGCGCGCCGATGTCGTCGAAAGCCTGATCGCCACCATCTACCTGGATGGCGGGCTGGAAGCATCGCGCAAATTCATTCTGAAATACTGGCAGGGCCGCGCAACCAGCGTGGATGCCGGTCGGCGCGACGCCAAGACCGAGTTGCAGGAATGGGCGCATGCCAGATTTGCGGTGACGCCCTCTTACCGGGTTGACGATCGCTCGGGACCGGATCACGATCCCCGCTTTACGGTAACTGTCGAAATTCCCGGCGTGAAGCCGGAAACCGGTGTCGAGCGCTCCAAGCGCGCGGCCGAGCAGGTGGCGGCAACAAGATTGCTGGAACGCGAAGGCGTCTGGCAGAAGACCTCCACCCGGAACTGAGCGCCCGGCGAACCGGATGCTGAACATCGAGCGCATGACGGGCCCTTTGGCCGCATGTTGAATACCTCTGACCTTGAATGGATATCATGACCGATCACGAAAACCCCGCCATCACTGGCGAAGATGCAACCCTTCCGACCCGCTCCGGCTTCGTGGCCCTCATCGGCCCCACAAATGCCGGCAAGTCGACGCTGGTGAACCGTCTGGTGGGCGCCAAGGTTTCGATCGTCAGCCACAAGGTGCAGACGACGCGCGCCGTGATGCGCGGCATCGCCATTCACGACAATGCCCAGATCGTTTTCATGGACACGCCCGGCATCTTCAAGCCGCGCCGCCGGCTGGACCGCGCCATGGTCACCTCCGCCTGGGGCGGCGCGAAGGATGCCGATCTCATCCTGCTGCTGATCGACAGCGAACGTGGCCTGAAAGGCGACGCGGAAACCATTCTCGAAGGTCTGAAGGATGTCCCGCAGAAGAAGATCCTCTGCCTCAACAAGATCGACCAGGTGAAGCGCGAAGACCTTCTGAAACTCGCCGCCGCCGCCAACGAGACGGTCGCTTTCGACCGCACCTTCATGATCTCGGCGACCAACGGTTCGGGCTGCGCCGACCTGATGAACTATCTGGCCGCCGAACTGCCGGAAGGCCCGTGGTATTATCCGGAAGACCAGATTTCCGATCTGCCGATGCGCCAGCTCGCCGCCGAAATCACCCGCGAAAAACTGTTCCTGCGCCTGCATCAGGAGCTTCCCTATGCCTCGCATGTCGAGACCGAAAAGTGGGAAGAACGCAAGGACGGCTCCGTGCGCATCGAGCAGGTGATCTATGTCGAGCGCGACAGCCAGAAAAAGATTGCGCTCGGCAAGAACGGCGATGCGATCAAGGCCATCTCCACCGCCTCGCGCAAGGAGCTGTCGGAAATCCTAGAGCAGCCGGTGCATCTCTTCCTGTTCGTCAAGGTGCGCGAGAACTGGGGCGACGACCCCGAGCGCTTCCGTGAAATGGGACTGGAGTTCCCGCGGGGGTAACGCGCAGGCACGATATGCGCGGCGCGAAACCACACCCGCTTCCGTCATTCCGGCCTTGAGCCGGAATCCAGCCAGCCCAAGTCCTTGGGCTGAAAAGAGGGCCTCTCGCCGCGCCGACGCGCGTCGACTGGATTCCGGCTCAAGCAACCGTGGATGATCAAGCAAATGCTGGATCTGTCCTTGCGATGGCGTTGAGGATAGTGACGAGCTTCCGGATTGTTGCGACGATGGCTAGTTTGAAGGGTTTTCC
>NZ_JAQAHD010000026.1:0-49502 GCF_027871605.1 Agrobacterium sp. CFBP 3001 | reverse complement strand
AAAGAGAGCTTTCAGGACTTCGTCAGAAATTTCAGGGTCTACCCTTCGGTGAAAACCCCACGCGGGCGACGCCGCAGGAAGCGACGCCGCGCGCCATCAAAACAAGGACAACTCCATGCGATTTCCCTTTTCCCTGCCGTGGCTGCGCCCGGCGGATGGCAGAGCCGTGCCTGAAAGCCGGAAAATGGCCGATGGCTTCATGGCGGTTGCCGTGCAGGGCAGGCAGGCCTTCTGGTCGGGCCGGTCCTATGCCGCACTTGCCCGCGAGGGCTTCATGAAAAACCCGGTCGCGCACCGGGCCGCCCGCATGGTGGCGGAGACCTCGGCTTCCGTCAGCTGGCTGCTTTATGATGGCGAAGAGGAACTCGCCGATCATCCGCTCCTGGCGCTGCTTTTAAAACCGGGCGCCCATATGGGCGGGCCGGATTTCTTCGAGGCGCTTTATGGTCACCTCATGCTCGCCGGAAATGCCTATATCGAGCCGCTGATGGTGGGCGGGCGGCTGCGCGAGCTGCATCTCCTGCGGCCCGACCGGGTCAGCATCGTCGAGGGGCCGGATGGCTGGCCGGTGGCCTATGATTACCGCGCCGAGGGCCGCGCCTCCCGGCGCATCGCCGCCGAGCGCGACGGGCTGGGGCTTTTGCATCTGAAACTTTTCCATCCGCTGGATGACCGGGCGGGTTTTGCGCCGCTCGCCTCCGCAGGGGCCGCGCTCGATCTGCACAATGCCGCAAGCCAGTGGAACAAGCGCCTGCTCGACAATTCCGCCCGGCCATCCGGCGCGCTGGTCTACCAGCCGAAGGAGGGCGGCAATCTCTCCACCGAACAATATGAGCGGCTGAAGCGTGAGCTGGAGGAAGGCTATCAGGGGGCGATGAATGCCGGCCGGCCGCTGGTTCTGGAAGGCGGGCTCGACTGGAAGGCCATGGGTCTTTCGCCGCGCGACATGGATTTTCTCGAGGCCCGCAATGGGGCGGCGCGCGATATCGCGCTTTCGCTCGGCGTGCCGCCGATGCTGATCGGCATTCCCGGCGACAACACCTATGCCAATTACCAGGAGGCGAACCGCGCCTTTTATCGTCTCACCGTCCTGCCGCTCGTTTATCGCACGGCGGCGAGGCTCTGCGGCTGGCTTTCTCCGGTCTTCGGCTCTGGCCTGAGGCTCGAACCTGATCTCGACAGGATTGCCGGGCTTGCCGGCGAGCGGGATGCGCTCTGGGCACGCATCGGCGCGGCCTCGTTCCTGAGCGACGAGGAAAAGCGCGAAGCCGTCGGTTACTGATCGCCGCCCGGGCGGGATCGAAACCCCGGTTTCCTGTTCAATCATTTTCTGAAGAAGCGGAATCTCCCTGTGAGGTCTTCCGTCCAAGCGATTCCGAAGATTCGCAAAATCACCCGGCGCAGGCGCGCAAAAAGCGCCTGCGTGCGACGCGGCGCGTCCGCCCGATAACCACATCCTAGAACGGAATGATTACCCATGTCTGAATTCGCCAATGAGGCCGGCATCTGGGCCGCCCGCATCACCGGCGCCGTGGCGGGCGCGGGTGTGTCGCTCGTTTATCTCCTGCCGAAAAGCAGACGCGAGGCCGCGAGCCGTTTCATCACCGGCGTTTCCTGCGGCATGATCTTCGGCGGGCCTATTGGCCTGTGGATCGTGCAGCAGCTCGATATCGCCGGCGCGCTTTCGGGCCGGGAAATCATGGTGGCGGGTTCCGCCGCCGCCAGCATGGGCGCGTGGTGGGGGCTGGGCGTGCTGGTGCGCATCGCCGACCGTTACGGTGCGCGCCCGCGCGCCTGACACTTCCTTCACATCGCAGGAGTTTTCCATGCACGTTTATCGCGGGCCGCGTCCCGCCACGCGCAAATTCGCCAATCTGGAACTGCGCGGCATTACCAGCGATGGCACCTTTTCCGGTTATGCCAGCGTCTTCGGCGAGGTCGATCTCGGTCAGGATGTCATCGAGCGCGGCGCTTTCCGCCGCTCCATCGAAGAGCGTGGCGCACCCGGCATCCGCATGCTCTACCAGCACGATCCGGCCGAGCCCATCGGCGCCTGGCGCACCATCCGCGAGGACGAGCGCGGCCTTTATGTCGAGGGCGTTCTCGCCCCCGGCGTCGCCCGCTCCCGCGAGGTGCATTCGCTGATGAAGACCGGGGCGCTGGACGGGCTGTCCATCGGCTTTCGCACCGTCCGTTCCGGCAAGGCGGCGAGCCACGGCGTCCGGCGCATCCTGGAAGCCGACCTCTGGGAAATCTCGGTCGTGACCTTCCCGATGCTGCCCTCGGCGCGCGTTTCCGACGTCAAGCATGCCCGCTTCTTCCGCGACCGCGAGACCGAGCTGGTGCGCACCATGCGCCGGGCCGCCCGCGCGCTGTTCGACACGACATCCAAACGCTGACTTCCGGACAATCACCAACAAGGAAACGACATGACAGACCAGATGACGAAACCGGCCCCGATGACCGTCGCGCCGCAGGTGAAGGCCGTGCCCGATACGATGACGGCCGCCTTCGACGAATTCATGGAGGCCTTCGAGGCCTTTCGCGAGACCAACGACCAGCGGCTTGCCGATATCGAGCGCAAGATGGGCTCTGATGTCGTGACCCGCGACAAGCTCGACCGAATCGACAGGGCGCTCGACGACAACCGCCGGATCATGGACGATCTGGCGCTCAAGAAAGCGCGTCCCGCGCTTGGCCGCAAGGATGCGCTTTCCCACGATACCGAAGAGCACAAGGCCGCTTTCGAGGCCTATATCCGTCGCGGCGAGGAGGGCGCGTTGCGCGATCTGGAGGCCAAGGCCTTTGCCGGTTCAACCGGGGCCGATGGCGGTTTTCTGCTGCCGAACGAAACCGATGGCGAGATCGGCCGGCGCATGACGGCGATTTCGCCGATCCGTGCGCTGGCGACCGTCCGGCAGGTTTCCGCCGCCGTGCTGAAGAAACCCTTCTCGCCCGGCGGCATGACGACCGGCTGGGTTTCCGAAACGGCGGCGCGTCCGCAAACGGCAACGCCGCAGCTTGCCGAGCTTTCCTTCCCGACCATGGAGCTTTACGCCATGCCGGCGGCCACACAGGGCCTGCTGGATGATGCGGCAGTCGATATCGAAGCCTGGATCGCCTCCGAAGTGGATATCGCTTTTGCCGAACAGGAGGCCGCCGCCTTCATCGCCGGCGATGGCGCGAGTAAGCCCAAGGGTTTCCTTTCCTATACCGCCGTCGCCAATGATGGCTGGAACTGGGGCAATATCGGTTATGTCGCGACCGGCGTTTCGGCCGGTTTCGCCTCGGCCGGGCCGATGGATGTGCTGCTCGATGCCGTTTATGCGCTGAAGGCCGGCCACCGCCAGAACGGAACCTTCCTGATGAACCGCAAGACGCAAGGGGCGTTGCGCCGCTTCAAGGATACCAGCGGCGCCTATCTGTGGCATCCGCCCGCCGCTGCCGGCCAGCCGGCCTCGCTGATGGGCTTTCCGGTGACGGAAGCGGAAGACATGCCGAATGTGGCGGCCAACAGCTTCGCCATCGCTTTTGGCGATTTCCGCGCCGGCTACCTCGTCGTCGACCGTACCGGGGTGCGCATCCTGCGCGATCCCTATTCGGCCAAACCCTATGTGCTGTTCTACACTACTAAACGCGTGGGCGGCGGCGTGCAGAATTTCGAGGCGATCAAGCTGGTGAAATTCGGGGTGAATTGACCGCCCTTTCTTCTCCCCGCCGGGGAGAAGATGCCCCGAAGGGGCAGATGGAGGGGGCAAGCTCTCCGAACATATCCACCCTTGCCCCCTCATCCCGCTGCCGCGGACCTCTCCCCCTCGGGGAGAAGAAACAAGCGGTGCCCGCTCGCTAATGCGACTACCTTTCGTCCGGAGATCCCATGACCTATGCCCTCATTCATCCGCCGCAGGCGGAGCCGTTGACGCTTGCCGAGGTGAAGGCGCATCTGCGTCTCGATAGCGGCGATGAGGATGCGCTTCTTGCCGCGCTCATCCGCACCGCCCGCGAGCATCTGGAACGTACGACCGGACTTTGCCTCATCCGCCAGACCTGGCGGCTTTATCTCGACCGGTGGCCTGAGAACGGCGTGATTCCGATTGGCAGGACACCGGTGCAAGCCATCGAAACTATACTGGTTTTTGACGGTGAGGGTCGCTCGGTGGATATCACCGCCATGGAAAAATTGCTCGATGGCGCGGCGCGGCCGGCAAGGCTGTGGCTGCGCGATCCGCCGGCCCCCGGAAAAGCGATGAACGGCATCGAGATCGATTTCATTGCCGGCTATGGCGAAGCGGGAACGGATGTGCCCGACACGCTGAAACGCGCCATGCTGATGCATGTGGCGCAGATGTTCGCCTTTCGCGGCGCGGTCGCCGCGGAAAACCAGCCCGCCGCCATTCCCGCCGGTTACGAGCGGCTGGTGGCGCCTTTCTGCCGTCTGGGGCTTTGAGGGATGAACCTTGTTTTTCTCGATCCCGGCAGGTTGACGGCGCGGCTGGAACTGGACGTGCGGACCGAAACGCCGGACGGGCAGGGCGGTGCTGCGGAAAGCTGGAATTTCCTGCGGTCGCTCTGGGCTGCGATCGAACCCGTTTCGGAGGCATCGCATGAACGGGCCTCGGCCGAAGGCGTGACGATCACCCATCGCGTCTGGCTGGCTTACCGCGCCGACATCGCCGCCGGCATGCGCTTTCGCAAGGGCCGCCGCATTCTGGCGATCCGGGCGGTGATGGACCCGGATGAGACGCGTCGCTTCATCGTGTGCCGCTGCGAGGAGGAAAGCCGATGAGCGCTGCCAACGCATTTCTTCAGGCGATTTTCGCAAGGCTCGGCAGCGATGCAGCGCTGACAGCGCTTGTCCCCGGCGGCATCGTCGACCGGCTTCTGCCGCGCGCGCTTCTGCCGTGCATCGTTATCGACGATCTCGAAAGCCGGGACTATTCGACGGCGACGGAAAGAGCCGAGGAGCATTTTCTGTCGCTGCAGATATGGAGCGATGCCAATGGCCGCAGGGGTGCCGGCGAAATCGTCGAACGGGTGAAGATCCTGCTCGATGATGCGGCGCTGCCGATTGCCGGCGTTTCTCTCGTCAATCTGCATCTTCTCTCCAGCCGCTCGCGGCGCGAGGCGAAGACACGGAATTTCATCGCGGAGATGCGCTTCAGGGCGGTGACGGAGTAGCGCCGTTTCAGGAACCCTGCCTGCGCACGGTTTTCCACAGAACGATCAGCAGCAGAAACGAAATGCCGATTAGCACGGAGGCGATGGTGAGCATGGCGGATACGCTGCCGCGATCCAGCGCCACGGTGAAGATGACCGGCGCCCCGGCAATGGCGAGGTTCTGCGGCAGGGAGATGCGCGCGGCCTGAAGCCCATATTCTTCCGGCGAAAATACCGCGAGCGGCAACACGGCCCGGCTGACGGTGAGCACGCCGGCGCCAAAGCCGAAGAAAACGATGAAACCGATGAAGGCGGGCATGGCCGGGGCAAAAATGAGCAGGAGCAGCAGGGAAAAGAGCAGCAGACAGAAGCCGATCATGGCGGTTAGGAAGGGGTTTCCGTGCTTCCCGAGCAGGAAATCCAGCCCGCGCGCCGTAATCGCAAGGACGCTGCGTGCCGATGCCAGTTGCACCGCAAGCGATTGCGTTGCGCCGGCCTGAACCAGAAGCAGCGGCAGGAGCGGTGACAGGCCGAAGGTCGTAAACGCGCTGATCGTCGTCATGGCGGCCAGCAGCACGAAGGCGCGCCGCGTATCGACCGGTGAGGGCGACATGGCCGTCTCTTCTTTCGGCTTTGCCTCTTTTCGGGCCGGCCGGCCGGGAAGCACGAAAAGATAGAGCGGCAGCAGGATGAAGATTTGCAGACAGGCATAGGCGGCAAGCGTCCCGCGCCAGCCGAGATGCTGATCGGCAAGCGTCGTGACCGGCAGGAAAACCGCCGCCGAAAGCCCGGTGAACAGCATCAGCAGCGTCAGCAGCCGGCCGCTTTCCGCGCCCACGCGTTCCACCACGGCCGCATGGGCCGCCGTCGTCAGGCCGCAGGTGGCGGCAAAACCCATCACGGCCCAGCCGAAGAGATAGCTCACCGCCCCGCCCGCAAAGGCGAGCACGGCAAAGCCGGCCGCGAAGAATACCGAACCGGCCGCCAGCACCGGCGCCGCGCCGTGGCGCATCAGCATTCGTCCAAGCAATGGGCCGCACAGGGCGCTGATGGTCATCATGATCGTGAGGCCGGCGAAAACCACGCCGTTGGTGATGGCCAGTTCCTTACCGATCCGTGGCCCGAGGACGGCCAGCATATCGAAACCGCTACCCCAGCTCACGATCTGCCCGACCGCAAGCACGCCGATAAGGCGCGCGCGAGACGTCATGGGGGCAGCGTCGGACATGGTGAGATCGCGGGGTGCGAGGTGCAGGAACGCTTTTGGTAGCAGGCCCGTCGCAGCCCCGCAACATCAATCGAGACGAAAGGAAACAACATGGTGGCGCAGAAGGGCAAGGACCTGCTGCTGAAGATCGACAATGCCGGTTCCTATGCAACCGTCGCGGGGCTGAGGACAAAGCGGCTGGCCTTCAATGCCCAGGCGGTCGACGTGACGGATGCCGAAAGCGCGGGGCGCTGGCGGGAGCTTCTTGCCGGCGCCGGTGTGCAACGGGCGTCGCTCACGGCCTCCGGCATCTTCAAGGATCAGGCAAGCGATGCGCTGGTGCGCGGCGCATTTTTTGCGGGCAGCATTTCCGGCTGGCAGATCGTCATTCCCGGTTTCGGCATCGTTACCGGGCCGTTCCAGATCGTGGCGCTCGAATATTCCGGCCGTCACGATGGCGAGGTGCAATTCGAGATCGCGCTGGAATCGGCCGGTCTTCTCGCATTCGGAGAGCTGTGATGGCTGAGCGTTTGCGTTACGGGCGGGCGAACCGCCATCGCGGCGAGATCGAAGCGCTGATCGACAGCGAAAGGCGCGTTCTCTGCCTGACGCTCGGGGCCTTGGCCGAACTCGAAACCGCCTTTGCAGCCGACGACCTCACCGCGCTCGCCGAACGTTTCGCGAGCGGCCGCATGAAGGCGGTCGACATGATAAGGGTGATCGGCGCGGGCCTGCGCGGTGCGGGCAATGTCTTTTCCGACGAGGATGTGGCCGCCGCCACGGTGGAAGGCGGCATTGCCGGCCATGCCGCCATCGTCGCCGATCTTCTGACCGCCACCTTCGGCGGCCTGAAAGGCGAGACGCCAACGGACCCTTGAGCGCCGCAGCAGGCGAGGCGACGCCGCGCCCGTTCCCCTGGGAGGCGGCGATCCATGCCGGCTTCTGCCTGCTGCGGCTCTCCTCCGAAACCTTCTGGCGGCTGACCCCGCGGGAATTCTTCGCGATGACGGGCGGCAACGCCGTTCTCCGCGGCCCCGACCGTCAGGCGATGGAGGCGATGATGCGGCGGTTTCCCGATGGGTGACGGCGTCAGGGCATTTTTCGTGGGCGGCCGCCCTTGGCACCGTTCGCGCGACTGGCTGCTGCCTTGGCCGGAGAGCGGGATTGCCCGCCCTTGCGCTGCGTTTCCATGAATGTGCGGCTGCCGAAAATACCGTTCATCAGGCCGCTGATCGTATAATCGACATCGAGGGTTTCCCAATGCAGACCCGTCTCGCCGAGCAGTTCGACATCCGCAAGCTGTTCGGCGGTCGCGTCCTGCAAGCCTTCGAGCGCCCGCGCGGGAAACATGAAGCAGGCGCCGTTGGCGAAATCGACGATGACACGGGCCGAGGCCGTTTCGAAACGCACGGAAACCGGAATAGGGCGCTCGGCGCGCTCTTTTTGCCAGCGTTCCTTGGCGGCGGCGAGTTCGGCATCGCTGACCTCAACCATGATATCGTCTCCAGGTTTCCATAAACAGCTTCCGGTTTTCCTCGATGACGGCGACGGCGCGCCGCACATCCCGGTCCGACATGCCGCCCTGCGTGAGAACGACGAGGCTGACGATGTCGATACGGGCTTCACCCTCTCCATAAACATGAGCATGCGGCGGCTCGTGATCGGCCGTGTAGATGACAAAACGCATGCCATGCTGGCGGAGAACCGTGACCATGAGAACCATAACCCAAGAAGTTGGGTTTTAAAAGAGTGTGGGTTGAATCAGCGGTTTTGAGAGCTGTTTCAGCACCATGCATTCCCCAGTTGAATCAGAAAGGCAAGCGCGATGGCGGGCGAAGGATCAATGGCCGAGAACCGGGAAGAGGCGGAGGCGCTGTCCGAGGTGATGGGCGATCTTGAGCGCCGGTCCGAGCGGTTCGGGGCGGCCCTGACCTCGGCCCTGCAGGCGGCGACGGCGGGTGGCAAAGGGCTGGACGATGTGTTGCGCGGGTTGGGGCAGCGGCTGTCCGGCATCGCACTCTCGGCCGGTCTGAAACCGCTTGAGGGCATGATCGGCAATGCCGTCAGCGGGCTGTTGAACGGCGGCGGTTCGCTGTTTGCCTTTGCCGATGGCGGTGTGCCGGGACGCAGCATCACGCCCTTTGCCGATGGCGGCGTCGTTTCCAGCCCCGCCTTTTTTCCGATGGGCGGCGGGCTTGGCCTGATGGGCGAGGCGGGGGCGGAAGCGGTCCTGCCGCTGAAGCGCGGTTCGGATGGCGCTCTCGGCGTTGCTGCACCGTCCGGCGGTGGCGGGGCGCAGATCGTCTTTAACGTGACGGCGACGGACGCTGCGAGCTTTCGGAAAAGCGAAGGCCAGATCGCGGCCATGCTGGCGCGCAGCGTCGGGCGCGGCCAGCGCGGATTGTGACGCACGCGCGTCCTCCCACGTTTCAAGACCATCGAAAAGAATCCAGGAACAATGACATGGCGGCATTTCATGAAGTGCGGTTTCCGCTGCGGCTCGCACTCGGGGTGAGCGGCGGGCCGGTGCGGCGGACGGACATCGTCAACCTGTCCAATGGCCGCGAAAGCCGCAATCAGCGTTGGAGGAACGCCAGACGCAGTTATGACGCCGGATCCGGTATCCGCTCCGTCGCCGATCTTTATGAGGTGCTCGCCTTTTTCGAGGCGCGACGCGGCGAACTTTACGGCTTTCGTTTTCGCGACCCGGTGGATTTCAAATCCTGCCCGCCGGGAGAGACGCCCGCCGCGACCGATCAGAGGATCGGCACCGGCGACGGCGTGACAGCGGGTTTTCAGTTGTGGAAGACCTATGCCGATGCCGGCGGCTCCTTCGTGCGGCGGATCGAGAAACCGGCCGAAGGCTCGGTCATGGTTTCGGTCGAAGGGGTAAGGGTCGAAGCGGCTGATGTGGCGGTCGATCATGTAACCGGAATGATCGTGTTCCGGGCGGGGCGGGTGCCGCCCGCCGGCGCCGCGATCCGCGCCGGTTTCGAATTCGACGTGCCGGTCCGTTTCGGGATCGACCGTATCGACGTGAACCTGACCGCTTTCGAGGCGGGCCGCATTCCCTCCATTCCACTGATGGAAATCCTGCCATGAAAACCATTCCCGCCGCCCTTGCCGGGCATCTCGGGCAAGATGCGACGACTACATGCCATTGCTGGAAGGTGACGCTGAAGGACGGTGCGGTGATCGGTTTTACCGATCATGACGAGGCGATATCGTTTGCCGGCACCTCCTACCTTGCCGCCAGCGGCTTTTCGGCCAGCGATAGTGACGGCGAAACGGGACTGGGCGCCGGCGCTGGGGAGGTGGCGGGCGGTTTTTCGAGCGAGGCGATTGCGGAGGGCGATCTGGCCGCCGGGCGTTTCGATGGGGCGAGGGTGGAGCTTTTCCTCGTCAACTGGCAGGCGCCTGACCAGCATGTGCTGCTGAACAGGCGCGAGATTGGCGAGGTGACGCGGGCCGGCGGCGCTTTTCGCGCCGAGCTGCGCAGTCTTGCCCATCGCCTCGGCCAGCCACAGGGCCGGGTCTATGGGCGGCGCTGCGACGCCGCCCTTGGCGACAGGCGTTGCGGTGTCGATCTGGCCCGCTTTACCGGGCATGGCAGCGTCGCGGCGGTGGATGCCTCTGGCGGACTGCTCGTTTCCGGGCTCGATGCCTTTGCCGATGGTTTTTTCAGCCGGGGAAAGCTGCGTTTTCTGACCGGCCCGCTCGCCGGCAAGGGGTTCGATCTCGACGGGCAGGAGCGGCGTGACGGCGGGGTGCTTCTGTCCTTCTGGCTGCTGCCGGAACAGCCGCCTTTGCCGGGAGATACGTTCTCCGTCACCGCCGGCTGCGACAAGAGTTTTTCCACCTGCCGGGCAAAATTCAGCAATCATCTGAATTTCCGGGGCTTTCCGCATCTGCCGGGGGCGGATTTTGCCTATTCCTATGCGGCGGGCGGCGAGAGCCACGACGGCGGGGCGCTGTTTTCATGAGCGATCCCGGCGAAAGAGTGCTGGCGCTCGCCGAAGGCTGGATCGGCACGCCCTATCGGCATCAGGCCTCGTTGAAGGGTGTCGGCTGCGATTGCCTCGGCCTCATTCGCGGCATCTGGCGGGACCTTTACGGCCACGAACCGGAATTGCCGCCGCCCTATGCGCCCGATTGGGCCGAACGCGGCGGCGAGGACCGGCTGATGGCGGCGGCAAAACGCCATTTTCCGGCGGTGGCGAGCCTGGAAGAGGCAAGGCCGGGAGACCTGCTGCTGTTCCGCTGGCGGGCCGATGCGGCGGCCAAGCATCTGGGCATTCTCGCCGGTCCGCAGCATTTCATCCACGCCTATGAACAGGCGGCGGTGATGCGTTCGGCGCTCGTGCCGGGCTGGCGGCGGCGCATTGCCGGCGTCTTCCGTTTTCCCGATCCCTGAATTTTTCGAGGCAAGCATGGCGACAATCGTTTTTCAGGCGGCGGGCGCGGCACTCGGCGGCATTTTCGGTCCTTTGGGCGCGGTAATCGGCCGGGCGGCCGGGGCGCTGGCGGGGAATGCCATCGACCGCACGCTGCTTTCGAACGGGCGGACGGTAACGGGCGCGCGGCTCTCGACCGCGCGCATTCCCGGCGCGGATGAGGGCGCGGCGATCAACCGGCTTTACGGGGCAGCGCGGATCGGCGGCACGCTGATCTGGGCGACGCGTTTCGAAGAAAGCGTGGAGGTGCAGCGGCGTGGCGGCAAGGGCAATCGCGGTCCGAAAGTGGAGACCTTTCGGTATTTCGCCAACGTCGCCATCGGCCTGTGCGAAGGCGAGGCGGCAAGGGTGCGGCGCGTCTGGGCCGATGGGCGGGAGGTGGACCTGAGTGCCGTGGAGATGCGCTTTTATCCCGGCAGCGAGACGCAATTGCCCGACCCGCTGATCGAGGCGAAGCAGGGGGCGGGCAATGCGCCGGCCTTTCGCGGACTGGCCTATGTGGTGTTCGAACGCCTGCCGCTCGACGGCTTCGGCAACCGCATTCCGCTCATGCAGTTCGAAGTGGTGCGGCCGGTCGGCCGGCTGGAAAAATCCATCCGCGCCATCACCGTCATTCCGGGGGCAACGGAACATGGTTACGCCACCGCGCAGGTTTCCGAAAGAACGGGGATCGGCCAAAGCCGCATCATGAACCGCAACGGCCTGACCGCTTCGACCGACTGGGGGGCCGCGATCGACGAGTTGCTGGATCTGTGTCCCAATCTTGAGAGCGTGGCGCTGGTGGTGAGCTGGTTCGGCACGGATATGCGGGCGGGGGAATGCCGCATTCTGCCGGGCGTGGAAGTGGGCGGCCGGGATGGGGAAACCATGCCATGGTCCGTCGCCGGCCTTTCGCGCGATGAGGCGCATCCTGTCAGCCATCACGGCGGCGGCCCGGCCTATGGCGGCACGCCGAATGATGAAAGCGTGTTGCAGGCGATAGCCGATCTCAGGGCGCGCGGGCTTCGGGTGTGCCTTTATCCCTTCGTGATGATGGATGTTCCCATCGGCAATGGTCTGCCCGACCCCTACGGCAAAAGTGAACAGGACGCCTATGCCTGGCGCGGGCGCATCACCTGCTTTCCCGCACCCGGCAGGGCCGGCTCTGCGGATCGCACCGCGGGCGTAAGGGCGCAGGTTTCCGCCTTCTGCAACCGCGATGAAGGCTACCGCCGTATGGTGCTGCATTATGCGGCGCTGGCGGCCCGGGCTGGCGGGGTGGATGCTTTCCTGATCGGCTCGGAGCTGCGAGGGCTGACGGCGCTGAGAGACGAGAATGATGCCTTTCCCTTTGTCGAGGAACTGGTGCGGCTGGCGGGCGATGTGCGGGCGATATTGGGGCCGGCGGTGAAGCTGACCTATGCGGCGGACTGGAGCGAATATTTCGGTCACCAGCCGGCGGACGGTTCGGGCGACGTGTTCTTCCATCTCGATCCGCTCTGGGCGAGCCCGAATATCGACGCCATCGGCATCGACAATTACATGCCGCTTTCCGACTGGCGCGACGGGGATGCCGCAAACGGCAATCTTGACGGCATGACCGGCCCGGACGATGTGAGCGCCTTCCGCCGCGCGATCACGGCGGGAGAGGGGTTCGACTGGTATTATGCCAGCGATGCGGACCGCGCCGCGCGGCGGCGCACGCCGATTACCGACGGGTTGAAGGGCAAGCCGTGGGTGTTCCGTTACAAGGACTTGCGCAATTGGTGGGGAAACCTCCACTACGACCGGGTGCGGGGTGTGGAGAAAACCGCGCCCACGGCATGGGCGCCGCGCTCGAAGCCGGTCTGGTTCACCGAACTCGGTTGCCCGGCGGTGGACAAGAGCGCGACGCGCCCCAATGTCTTTCCCGATCCGAAATCGGCGGAAAACGCTTTTCCCTATTTTTCCCGCCGCAACCGCGCCGACAGCCAGCAGCGACGGTTTCTGGAGGCACATCTCGACCATTGGGGAAAGGGCGATGCGGCGATGGTCGATGCAAACCGGGTCTATCTGTGGACCTGGGATGCACGGCCCTTTCCGGCCTTTCCGCAGAATAGCGCGGCCTGGAGCGATGGGGCGAACTGGCGCACCGGCCACTGGCTGAACGGGAGGCTGGGCACGGCAACGCTCGCCGATGCCATCGCCGCCATCCTCACCGACCACGGCTTTTCAGACTTCGATGTTTCCGCCGTCAGCGGCGATCTGGGAGGTTATGTGCAGGGAGACGTGACCTCTGCCCGCAACCTCTTGGAGCCGCTGATGGCGGCGTTTCAGGTGGATGTGGCGGAAGATGGCGGAACCCTGCGCTTCCGCTCCCGCAATACGGCCGTCTTGCCGGTCCGGGATATTGCCGTGCTGGCCGATCTGGAAGACGAGCCGCTCTGGTCGGAAAATCGCGGCCATGACAGCGATTTCGCGGCTGAAGCCGTGCTGACCTCTTTCAACCCCACGCTGGATTACGAGCAGGCAAGTGTACGGTCCCGGCGCATCGACAATGCCGGCAGCCGGGTGATGCGGCTCGATCTTAACGCTGCCCTGCCTGCGGAAACGGCGGAGGCCGCCGTCGAGGCGTTGTTGCGCGACAACCGGCAGGCGCGGCGCAGCCTGCGCTTTGCTCTGCCGCCTTGCGATATCGCGCTTGAACCGGGTGATTGTATCCGCCTGCCGGAAGGGACCTTTCCGCAGGCGCCGGCAGGGCGGTTTCTGGTCAGCCGGATCGAGGACGGCGCGGTGCGGCAGGTGGAGGCGCGGGCCTTTTCCGCTGCCTTTCCGGTCTTTGCCGGCGGCGCGGAGGAACGGCGCAGCAGCGGCGCAAGCGGAGCCGAAGGTTTCGCGCCCGAGGTGCTGTTTCTCGATCTGCCCTACCATGACGGCACCGCGCCGGAGGATTCGGCGCGGATTGCGGCGCTTGCAAAGCCCTGGCGGCCAATCATCATTTCCGCGTCGCCGGGCAGGGAAGGTTACCGGCAGCGCGTGGTGCTGGACCGGCCGGCGATGATCGGCGCGCTGGCAATGCCGCTGACATCAGGTCCTTCCGGCCGCTTCGACCGGAAAAACACCGTTGTCGTCGATCTGCCCTTCGGCGAGGTATCGTCGGCCGGGGAGCTTTCGGTGCTGAACGGCGAGAACCGTCTCGCCATCAAGGCGGCGAACGGTGTGTGGGAGATCGTCGCTTTCGCAAAGGCCGAGGAAATCGCACCCGCACGCTGGCGGCTCTCCGCTCTTCTGCGGGGACTGGCCGGCACGGAAGACGCGCTCGCCGCAGGCGCGCCGAAAGGTGCGCCGGTGGTGGTGCTGGATGCGGCGGTGCAGCCGCTCGGTCTTGCCGCGAGCGAGCGCGGGCGACGCCTGAACTGGATCGCGGAAGCCGCCGGAATGGCGGGCGCGCCAAGCGGTCCTTTTGCCTTCGAGGGCGGCCTGCGGGCGCTGACACCGCTCGCGCCGGTGCATCTTGCTGCCGAGCGGCGCGGCGACGGCGTTTTCATCAGGTGGAAACGACGGGGCCGTGTGGAGGCCGACGGCTGGGATGCGAGCGACATTCCGCTGGACGAGCCCTTCGAGCTTTATCGCATCGAGGTGCTGGACGGCGAGACCGTGCGGCGCATGGCGGAGGTTTCGCAACCCTTCTGGTTTTACCCCGCCGCAGACGAACTCACAGATTTCCCGGCATTGCGGGATCACATTTCCGTGCGTGTCCGAATGCTCGGCCGCGCGGTGCCCTCGGGCGTGGTGGCTGAGGCCACCCTCCCGATCTGACATGTGCCTGAAAAACAACGCAAAGGATGAGACTATGGACAGTACCAAAGCATGGTATCAATCGCGCACGATCTGGGGCGCCCTGGTCGCGGTTTTCGCACCGCTTTTCAGCATCGCCGGCCTCGATCTGCCCGCCGGTCTGCAAGGAGAACTTGCGGACGGGCTGGTGACGGTTGCGGGCGGAATCGGTGGTCTGGTCGCACTTTATGGCCGTCTTTCGGCGACCAGCGCCATTCGCTGACAGCACCCGCGACAACGCCGTTCCCGCCTGGCACCCACGCGGCGGGGGCGGCATTCATTTGCCATTCAGACGCTTTGCGCTACATATTCGGTCACAATACGGTTCGAGACGCACCCGGTTTTTTGGAAGTTTGTAGAATGGCATCACCTCTCATCATCGCGACGCTTGCAGCCGGGCTTTCCGGTTTCACGGCGCCCGAGGCTGATCTGCAGGGCCATTACATTCTGGCGGCGAGCGATTGCGGCGCAGCCGTCGCCCGCGTCGTGCGCGAAACCGGCGGTCAGCTGCTTTCGGTCTATCCTTCCGGTGACGGTCAGTCCTGTGTCGTCACCGTTCTCGTCCAGGGCAATGGCGAACGCCCGCGCAAGGTGACGATGCGCGTGCCGATGTAGCTTGCCCGCATCGCCGAAATATCGGAAAACAATCCGACACATTTAGCATGACCGGCGACGCGCCTGCGGGCCGGGATACAGGAAAGGGCGGACAATGCGTATTCTCGTTGTTGAGGACGATGCCAATCTCAATCGTCAGCTGACCGATGCGCTGAAAGAAGCCGGTTATGTTGTCGATCAGGCATTCGACGGCGAGGAAGGCCATTATCTCGGCGATACCGAGCCCTATGACGCCATCGTCCTCGATATCGGCCTGCCGCAGCTCGACGGCATCACCGTCGTTGAAAAATGGCGTGCGGCCGGCAAGGCCATGCCGGTGCTCATCCTCACCGCCCGCGACCGCTGGAGCGACAAGGTTGCCGGTATCGACGCCGGTGCCGATGACTATGTGACGAAGCCTTTCCATGTGGAAGAAGTGCTTGCCCGCGTGCGCGCGCTCATCCGCCGCGCCGCCGGCCATGCTTCTTCCGAACTGGTGTGCGGCCCGGTCCGGCTCGACACCAAATCTTCCAAGGCCACCGTCAACGGCACGACGCTGAAGCTCACCTCGCACGAGTTCCGGCTGCTGTCCTATCTCATGCACCACATGGGCGAGGTCGTCTCGCGCACGGAGCTGGTCGAACATATGTACGATCAGGATTTCGACCGCGATTCCAACACCATCGAGGTGTTTGTCGGCCGTTTGCGCAAGAAGCTCGGGGTTGATCTGATCGAGACGATCCGTGGTCTCGGTTACCGGATGCAAGCGCCGGCAGATGCGAAGTAATTCCCTCACCGCCCGCGTTCTGCTGCTCGCCTCGCTCTGGTCGGTGCTGGCGCTGGTGGTGATCGCTGTCGTGATTTCGACGCTTTACCGGCAGGGGGTGGAGCGCAGCTTCACCGATCTTCTGAGGGCGCAGCTTTATAACGTCATCAATTCCGTGACGATTTCCAACGAGAATACGCTGGCCGGCAGCCCGCAGCTCGGCGATCTGCGCTTTTCGCAACCCGATACCGGCTGGTACTGGGTTGTCGAGCCGCTCGGCAATTTCCAGACCGCGCCGCTGGTATCATCGTCGCTCGGCGTCTCCACCCTGCCGGTGCCGAGCATTCTCGATGCGCCCTTCGACAACCGCTATGAGCGCTTTTATGCCGTCACCGACGAGGCCGGCAATCAGGTGCGCGTGGCGGAAACGGAAGTGGTGCTGGATGGCGAGGGGCGCGCGGCGCGTTTCCGTGTCTCCGGCAATCTGAACGTCGTGGAAGACGATGTGCGCGATTTCTCCAACAGCCTTTATCTGGCGCTCGCCGTTTTCGGTGTCGGCAGTCTGGTCGTCAACGGTCTTGCCATTCTCTACAGTCTGCGACCGCTTGATCAGGCTCGCGTGGCGCTCGGCAAGATCAGGGGCGGGGAGGCGGAAAGCCTCGAAGGTGAATTCCCGCGTGAAATCCAGCCGCTCGCCAATGAGGTCAATGCGCTGATCGACAGCAATCGCCGCCTCGTGGAGCGCGCCCGCATGCAGGTCGGCAATCTCGCGCATTCGCTGAAAACGCCGATCGCCGTTCTTCTGAACGAGGCCCGCACGCTGGAGCCGCAGCATGGCGATCTGGTGCGGGCGCAGGCGGACGCCATGCAGGCGCAGGTGCAATCCTATCTCTCCCGTGCCCGCATCGCCGCCCAGCGCGGCTCGATCCTCGCCCGCGTGGAAGCGGAGCCGGCGCTGGAACGGCTTGTGCGCGTGATGCGCCGCCTGAACCCCGACAAGCAGTTCGTGCTGAATTTCGAGCAACCCGGCGCGGTGCTCGGTATGGAGCAGCAGGATCTGGAAGAGGTCGTCGGCAATCTTCTGGAAAATGCCGCGCGTTTTGCGCAGACGCGCGTGGTCATCACGCTTGCGGCCGGCACGCACCCATCCTCCGATGCGGAAATTGCCCGTCGCTCCTGGGTGGAGCTGACGGTGGAGGACGACGGGCCGGGGCTTGAGCCGGAACAGATCAGCGAAGCGATGAAGCGCGGGCGGCGGCTGGACGAAAGCCGGCCGGGTACGGGCCTCGGATTGTCGATCGTTTCCGAGGTGGTGTCAGAGTACCATGGCCGCTTTTCGCTGTCGCGCAGCGCCATCGGCGGGCTGAAAGCCGATCTGATTTTGCCGGGCCTTTCGAAAGAGCTTGCGTGAGGCAAGAAAAAAGGCAAGAAATTCAATGGCACTATATTAGGTGCGATGCGGTAAAAAAGAGGACAGGGTTTGGTTGACGTGTATGATGGCTGCCGCTCCGTGACAATGCGTTCGCTGGTGTCACGCCCGGCACTTCTCTCGATCCTGTGTGTATCGATGCTGAGCGCCTGCACCACCACGGGCACCCGCCCGGCGGGCGGCGGTCTGTTCGGCCGCTCTGCGCAGCCTTCGACGCCGTTCCTTGCCAATCTTGAGGGCGGCATTGTCGGGAGAAGCGGCGTGCAGCTCGACAGGGGTGACCAGACCAAGGCGCTGGAGGCCGAATATAAGGCGCTGGAAACGGCCCCCGTCGGCACGCCCGTGTCGTGGATCGGCGATGACGCCAAGGGGCAGGTGGTCGCCAATGCGCCCTATCAGGTCGGCAACCAGAATTGCCGGCAATATTCCCACACCCTGACGGTCGACGGACGCGAAACCAGGGCGCGCGGCGCAGCCTGCCGCAATGCCGATGGAAGCTGGTCGCCGCTAACTTAAAATAGTTTGACGTAAATCAAGGTCACGGACCTTTTGCGATGACAAGAAGAGGCATGGCGGTGCAGCCGGGAAATGGCCTGCGGTGCGGCGTGATGTCTCAAATTCACGTCATCCCCGCGCTTCATGTTTCCATGTGCCGCGCATTCGAGTAATTGAGCCTTATGTTCTGGATTGTCGTTGCGATATTGACGGCGGCTGTCGCCATCGTCCTGATGTACCCGCTGATGCGGAAGACCGAGGCGTCGCAGACGCGCCGCGACGGTGAGGTCGCCGTTTATCGCGATCAGCTGGCCGAACTGGACCGCGAACGTGCTGCCGGCCTGATCGGCGACACCGAGGCGGATTATGCCCGCGCCGAAATCGGCCGCCGGCTTCTCGCCGCCGCCGAAGCGGAAGAGCAATCCGGCAAAGAAACCCGGCCGCGCCGGCACAATCTCGCCGCCAGCCTCATCACGGTTCTGCTGCCCGCGCTCGGTCTCTGTCTTTACATCTGGAACGGCAGTCCGGAGGTGCCGGACATGCCGCTCGAGGCGCGTCTTGAAAAGCCCGGCAACGACATGAACCTGCTGGTCGCGCGGGCGGAACGGCATCTGGCGCAGAACCCGGAGGACGGCGCCGGCTGGGATATCCTCGCGCCGATCTATTTCAAGACATTGCGGCTTGGCGATGCCGAGCTTGCCTATCGCAATGCGCTTCGTATTCTGGGACCGAGCCCGGAACGGCTGACGGGCCTTGGCGAAACGCTAGTGGCCGGCAATGACGGCATCGTCATCGAAGCTGCGCGTGCTGCTTTTGCTGAGGCCGAAGAGCTGAAACCCGGCAATCCGCGCGCCCGTTTCTATCTGGCGCTGTCGCTGGAACAGGCCGGCAAGGCCGAGGAAGCACGCGCCGCCTTCACCGCACTGGCGGCGGATGCGCCCGCCGGTGCGCCCTGGCTGCCACTGGTTCAAGAGCATATCGCCCGCACCGGCGGCGTGGCGACCCCCGCCGCACCCGGCCCGACCGCTGAGGACATGGCGGCGGCAAAAGACATGACGGCTTCTGACCGGCAGGCGATGATCGAGGGCATGGTGTCGAGCCTCGACGCCAAGCTGAAGGAAAACCCCGCCGATTTTGAAGGCTGGATGCGGCTTGTCCGTGCCTATTCCGTGCTGAAGAACGAAGCCAAGGCCGGAGAGGCGTTGCGAGCGGGGCTGAAGGCCTTCCCGCCGGAGGGCGAGCAGGGCCGCCAACTGCTGGCGCTAGCTAAGGAACTGGGCGTTTCCGCCGGACCGATCCGCATGAACGGGCAGCAGGATGCCGCGCCGCAGGGAGTGACGCAATGACCCGCAAACAGAAACGCCTGGCGATCATCGGCGGCGGCATGAGCTTCATTGTTGCAGCCGTGCTGCTGGTCATGTTCGCCTTCGGTCAGTCCATTGCCTATTTCTACATGCCGGCCGATCTGGAGAAAACGCCCGTCAACCCCGGCACCCGCATCCGTCTCGGCGGGCTGGTGGCGGAAGGCTCGATCAAGCGCGGCGAGGGCCGCACGGTGAGCTTCACGGTGACCGACGGTGAAGCGAACGTGCCGGTCAGCTATACCGGCATCCTGCCCGATCTTTTCCGCGAAGGGCAGGGCGTGGTTACCGAAGGCATGTTCGATGCCGCGACCCACGGCTTCGTTGCCGACAGCGTGCTGGCCAAGCACGACGAGAACTACATGCCGAAGGAAGTGGCAGACCGGCTGAAGGACAAGGGCCTGTGGCAGCACGCGGGGGAAGGCGAAGAACCCGCCGCCGCAACGCCAGCGGCCAGCGCAGCTTCTTCCGACAAGACCGGAGCGACCAGATGATCAACGAGATCGGCCATTATGTTCTGGTTCTGGCGCTCGGTGTGGGGCTTATCGTCTCGACGCTACCGGTCATCGGCGCGCGCCGCAACGACCGGGCGCTGATGGATGTCGCCTCGCTCGGCTCGGTCCTGATGTTCCTGCTGGTCGCCTTCTCCTTCGCGGCGCTGACGCGGGCTTATGCCGTCTCGGATTTTTCCGTGCGCAATGTCTGGGAAAACTCCCATTCGCTAATGCCGATGATCTACAAGCTCACCGGCGTTTGGGGCAACCACGAAGGCTCCATGCTGCTGTGGCTGCTCATCCTCGTGTTTTTCAGCGCGCTCGTCACCGCCTTCGGCCGCAACCTGCCGGAAACGCTCAAAGCCAATGTGCTTGCGGTGCAGGCATGGATTTCGGTCGCCTTCCTGCTGTTCATCCTCCTCACCTCCAACCCATTCCTGCGGCTGGAGCCGGTGCCGGCCGAGGGGCAGGACCTCAATCCCATTCTTCAGGATTTCGGCCTCGCCATTCATCCGCCGCTGCTCTATCTCGGTTATGTCGGCTTTTCCGTCTGCTTCTCCTTTGCCGTTGCGGCGCTGCTGGAAGGACGCATCGACGCCGCCTGGGCGCGCTGGGTGCGGCCATGGACACTCGCCGCTTGGACCTTCCTGACCGCCGGCATCTCCATGGGCTCCTACTGGGCCTATTATGAACTCGGCTGGGGCGGCTGGTGGTTCTGGGACCCGGTGGAAAACGCTTCTTTTATGCCGTGGCTTGCCGGGACCGCGCTGCTGCATTCGGCGCTCGTCATGGAAAAGCGCGAGGCGCTGAAGATCTGGACTGTGCTTCTGGCGATCATGACCTTTTCGCTGTCGCTGCTCGGCACCTTCCTCGTCCGCTCCGGCGTGCTCACCTCGGTTCATGCTTTCGCCACCGATCCGAGCCGCGGCATCTTCATTCTCGGCATCCTGACCGTCTTCATCGGCGGCGCCTTCGCGCTCTTTGCATGGCGTGCACCTTCCCTGAAGGCCGGTGGCCTGTTTGCGCCGATCTCGCGCGAAGGGTCGCTTGTCCTCAACAACCTCATCCTGACGGTCTCGACCGCGACCGTGCTGATCGGCACGCTTTACCCGCTCATTCTGGAAACGCTGACGGGCGAAAAAATCTCGGTCGGCGCGCCTTTCTTCAATCTCACCTTCGGTCTGCTGATGATCCCGATCCTGATCGTCACGCCTTTTGGACCGATGCTCGCCTGGAAGCGCGGCGATCTTCTCGGAGCCTTCCAGCGGCTTTATGTGGCGGCAGCGCTTGCAGCCCTTGCCGGGCTGACGCTCTGGTACATCGAAAATGGCGGTCCGGTGCTGGCCGCACTCGGCATCGCCGCCGGTTTCTGGCTGATCTTCGGCGCTTTCGCCGATCTCTGGTATCGCGCCAATTTCGGCAAGCTCGCCTTCGGTATCGCGTTTCGCCGCCTGAAGGGCCTGCCGCGTTCGGCCTTCGGCACGGCGCTGGCGCATATGGGGCTTGGCATCACCGTGCTCGGCATCGTCATCGTCACCACTTTCGAGACCGAGACGGTCCTGGAAATGAAAGAGGGCATGGCGGCGGAAGCGGGCGGTTACAGCCTGACTTTCGATGGCGTCCGCCACGCCGTCGGCCCGAATTTCACCGAGGATCGTGGCCATTTTACCGTGCGCAAGGCGGGGGTGGAGGTGGCCGATGTCTGGTCGTCCAAGCGGCTCTATACCGCACGCCGGATGCCGACGACGGAAGCCGGCATCCTGACCTTCGGCCTCAGCCAGCTTTATGTCTCGCTGGGTGACCCCATGGCCGATGGCGGCATGGTGGTGCGCATTTGGTGGAAACCCTTCATCCTATGCATCTGGGGCGGCACGCTGTTCATGATGGCGGGCGGTTTCATCTCGCTCTCGGACAGGCGTTTGCGGGTCGGAGCGCCGAATCGCAAGGCGAAGCCGGTGCGGGCTGCAATGCCGGAGGCGGCGGAATGAGTGTGGTCTTGCTCCCCTCATTCCTGTGCTTGTCACAGGAATCCAGCCGACGCGCGTCTGCGCGGCGAAGGACTCCTCTCAGCCCAAAGACTTGGGCTGGCTGGATTCCTGTGACAAGCACAGGAATGATGGAGAGAGTGGCAAGGCTTGCTCTTCTTCTCACCCTCGTCTTCGCTGCAGCCTCTCCGGCCTTCGCCTTCAACCCGGATGAAGTCCTCAAAGACCCCGTGCTGGAGCAGCGCGCCCGCAACCTCACGTCTCAGCTCCGCTGCATGGTCTGCCAGAACCAGTCCATCGACGACAGCAATGCGGAGCTCGCGCGTGACCTGCGGGTTCTGGTGCGCGAACGGCTGGTCGAGGGTGACAGCGACAAGGCCGTCATCGATTATGTCGTGTCCCGTTACGGCGAGTTCGTGCTCCTGAAACCGCGCCTCAGCCTGCGCACCGTGCTTTTGTGGGGCGCACCCATCGGTCTCACCCTTGCGGGAATTTTTGCCGTCTTCGTGTTTTCGCGCCGTCGAGCAAGCCAGGAACAGCCGCAGAAACTGAGCGCGGACGAAGAGATGAGAATTCGCAATCTCATTGAAAAATAACCGTTTTTCATTTTTCCCCACGGTTCTTTTTCAACATTACGGATTTTTCATTCGTCAGACACTTCGCCGTAAGGTGTCGCCTCCTATATCTTCATCATCCACCGCTTCCCCGGTCAAACGGGCTCCAGTCTGAATGAAGAAAGAAGGTACACCATGTCTCATTCGCAAAACGGCCATTTCTCGCTGAAGACGGCCTCGCTGAAGACGGCTTTGAAGGCCGCGACCGTTGGCGGCCTTGCGGCGCTGATGCTTTCCACCGGCATCGCCGCACCGATCCTCCATTCGTTTGCCGCCCCCGTTGAGGTAAATGCGCCGCAGGTTCCGAGTTTCGCCAATGTGGTCGATGCGGTATCGCCTGCCGTCGTCTCCGTTCGTGTGCAGTCCAACGTGCAGCCCGCTTCCGATGATAGCAGCAATTTCTCCTTCAATTTCGGTGGCCGTGGCCTTGACCAGCTTCCGGATGACCATCCGCTCAAGCGCTTCTTCAAGGAATTCGGCGGCCCCAACCAGGATCGCTCCGACCGTGGCCCCAATCGCCACCGTGACGGCAAGGGTCCGCTGCGCCCCGTCGCTCAGGGCTCCGGCTTCTTCATTTCCGAAGACGGTTACATCGTCACCAACAACCACGTCGTCGATGACGGCTCCGCCTATACGATCGTGATGAACGACGGTACCGAACTCGATGCCAAGCTCGTCGGCCGCGATCCGCGCACCGATCTGGCGCTGCTGAAGGTCGATGTGAACCGCAAGTTCACCTATGTCCAATTTGCCGATGACAGCAAGATCCGCGTTGGTGACTGGGTTGTCGCCGTCGGCAACCCCTTCGGTCTTGGCGGTACGGTGACATCCGGCATCATCTCGGCCCGCGGCCGCGATATCGGCTCCGGCCCCTATGACGACTACCTGCAGATCGACGCCGCCGTGAACCGTGGTAACTCGGGCGGTCCCGCCTTCAACCTCAACGGCGAAGTCGTCGGCATCAACACCGCCATCTTCTCGCCCTCCGGCGGCAATGTCGGCATCGCCTTCGCCATTCCGGCATCGGTCGCCAAGGACGTGATCGCCGACCTGCAGAAGGACGGCAAGGTGGAACGTGGCTGGCTCGGCGTGCAGATCCAGCCCGTCAGCAAGGATATCGCCGAATCGCTCGGCCTTTCCGAAGCCAGCGGCGCGCTCGTCGTTTCGCCGCAGGCCGGCTCGCCGGGCGACAAGGCCGGCATCAAGCAGGGCGACATCATCACCGCCGTCAATGGCGAGCCCGTCAAGGATGCCCGCGACCTGTCGCGCCGCATCGGCGGCATGGCGCCTAACACCAAGGTTGAAATCTCGCTGTGGCGCGGCGGCAAGTCGCAGCCTGTCACGGTAACGCTCGGCGATCTCGCCAGCGACGATGCTTCCAAGGCGACACCGAGCCAGAACGACGACAAGGGCGGCCAGTCCTCCAGCGAGAAGGTGCTCTCCAGCCTCGGCCTGACGGTTTCGCCCGCCGATGACGGCAACGGCCTTGCCATCACCGATGTCGACCCCGACAGCGATGCTGCCGCCCGTGGCCTGAAGACGGGTGAGAAGATCACCTCGGTCAACAACCAGCAGGTCGCTTCCGCCGCCGATATCGAAAAGATCCTCGAACAGGCCAAGAAGGACGGACGCTCCAAGGCGCTGTTCCAGATCCAGACGGATGACGGCAGCCGCTTCATCGCTCTGGATATCGACCAGGGTTGATAGGCTGAAAGGCGATGCCGGTTCTTTCGGGAGCCGGCGTCGTATCCCGCTCTTGAGACGGGGCGGTTGAGTATGGCAGGGCGTTGCGGCCCGTTTCTTCTCCCCGCCGGGGAGAAGGTGGCCCGAAGGGTCGGATGAGGGGGGAACCTCTCGGTAAATCTCTGGCCTTGCCCCCTCATCCCGCTGCCGCGACCTTCTCCCCGGCGGGGAGAAGAAACAAGCGGTAACCACTCGCTCCATGGGCGGTCGCCCCGTCTAGAAGCCAGATAACGCCAGAGACCGGGTCTTCGGAGGAAACCTCATGGAAAACAAGGTTCAGGAAATGTCTGTCGCATCTGTTTCCGGTTGTGCGGAAAAGGGCGAGGGCGCTATTGTCCCGCACATGAAGATTCTTGTCATTGAAGACGACCTCGAGGCTGCGGCCTATATGACCAAGGCGTTCCGCGAAGCCGGGATCGTCGCCGACCATGCGAGCGACGGTGAGAGCGGCCTGTTCATGGGCTGCGAGAACGCTTACGACGTGATGGTGATCGACCGCATGTTGCCGCGCCGCGATGGACTTTCCGTCATCAGCGAGCTGCGCCGCCGCGGCATCGAGACGCCGGTTCTGATCCTTTCCGCGCTGGGGCAGGTGGATGACCGCGTCACCGGCCTGCGCGCCGGCGGTGATGATTATCTGCCGAAACCCTATGCCTTTTCCGAATTGCTCGCCCGCATCGAGGTGCTGGGCCGTCGCAAGGGCAAGCCCGAGCAGGACATGATCTACCGGGTCGGCGATCTCGAACTCGACCGGCTCTCCCACGATGTCCGCCGCAACGGCAAGGAAATCCTGCTGCAGCCGCGCGAATTCCGCCTGCTCGAATATCTGATGAAGAATGCCGGTCAGGTCGTGACCCGCACCATGCTTCTCGAAAACGTCTGGGACTATCATTTCGACCCGCAGACCAATGTCATCGACGTGCATGTGTCCCGCCTGCGCTCGAAGATCGAGAAGGACTTCGAGAAGCCGCTGCTGAAGACCATTCGCGGCGCTGGCTACATGATGAAGGACGAGGGCTGATTGGCGAAAATGGCCCGCCTCAGAATAGTGTTCCGGTCGACAGCGGTGCGCCTTTCGGCGCTCTATATTTTGCTGTTTGCGCTCTGCGCCGCCTTCCTGGTCTTTTATGTCACCGCCCTTTCCGAACGGCTGCTGAACCAGCAGACGCGTGACGCCGTCTTGCAGGAAGTCTCGGATGTGCAGCGCATCTATAATCGCGGCGGCATCAACCCGCTGCTGCGGATGATGGAACGCCGTGCCCGCCAGCCGGGGGCGAGCCTTTACGTCATCGCCGGGCCGAATGGCGAAATCCTTGCCGGCAACGTCGCTTCGGTGCAGCCGGGCGTTTTCGACAAGGAAGGCTGGACCGGTTTTCCTTTCCGTTACGAGCGATACTCCGAAAGCGGCGACAGCGTGCAGCATCTGGCCACCGCCAATGTCTTCATGCTGGACAATGGCCTGCGCATCCTGATCGGGCGCGACCTCGGCGAACCCACCAAGTTCCGGGCGCTGGTGCGCAACGCGCTGATGGTGGCGCTCGCCATCATGGGCGGCGGCGCGCTGCTCATCTGGTTCGGCATCGGCCGCAACGCGCTGAAACGCATCGACCGCATGTCGGCGGCGACCAAGAAGATCATGGCGGGCGACCTTTCGCAGCGCCTGCCGCAGGGTCGCTCCGGCGATGAATTCGACCGCCTGTCCGGCTCGCTCAACGCCATGCTCGGCCGCATCGAAAAGCTGAATGAAGGCCTGCGGCAGGTCTCCGACAATATCGCCCATGATCTGAAGACGCCGCTGACGCGGCTGCGCAACAAGGCGGCCGCAGCGCTTGACGACAATGACGAGACGAAACGGCGCGCAGCGCTTGAAGGCATCATCGCCGAATCCGACCAGCTTATCCGCACCTTTAACGCACTCCTGATGATTTCCCGCGTCGAGGCCGGCTCAATTGCAGCAGAAATGACCGATGTGGACGTCTCGGCGATTGCAGCCGACAGCGCCGAACTCTACGAGCCGGTGGCCGAGGATGCCGGGCTTGTGCTGGAGGCCGAAATAGAGGCTGACCTTTCGGTAAAGGGCAACCGCGAGCTGATCGGACAGGCCCTCTCCAACCTCATCGACAACGCCATGAAATATGCCTGCGAGGGCGAAGGCGACAAAAAGCTCGTTGTGCGTCTGGCAAGGGAGCCGGAGGCCATCGTGCTCTCCGTCGCCGATCACGGGCCCGGCATTCCCGCCGACAAACGCGGCGAGGTGCTGAAACGCTTCGTCAGGCTGGATGAAAGCCGCTCGAAACCCGGAACCGGGCTCGGCCTGTCGCTGGTGGAGGCCGTGATGGAGCTGCATGGCGGATCGCTGATGCTGTCGGACACGGATGCCACGAATACCGCCTGTCCGGGGCTTACCGTTTCGATGGTGTTTCCCCTTCCGAAACCCTGATGCGTCTCGTACGAACCCGGCATGGTACATAACAGTCAAACCGCGCCGGTAAAACAGGGTCGAATTTTGCAGGAATTCGTGGCGTCAGAGACGCCTGCAATCTGTCCTGTGACGCAAGCGTTCGTAACCAATGGTGATCACCGATGTTTGCGTGGAAACTCCTCGAAAAATAACTGTCTTTTGCGATTGAATTGACAGATGATCGGAAGAATATTCGTCTGGATTATTGCTGAACTTCATAGGTCGGTTTGATGTGATCGACAAAAGGACTTGCGACGGATGGCAGGCACAATTCCCTTGGCCGGCGACCGGCATCACCCGATCATCCTCTTCGATGCCGAATGTGTGTTGTGTTCCGTGAATGCGCAATTCGTTCTGCGGCATGACAGGCGGGGATACTTCCGGCTCGCATCCATGCAGGGAGAAGCGGGGGCGGAAATCTATCGGCGTCATGGCATGGACCCGAAAAATCCGGTCAGCCTGCTGGTCGTGGATGGCGACAGGGTGCGGCAGGATAGCGACGCCGTTCTGAGCATCTATGAAGCGCTTGGCATGCCCTGGCTGCTGCTGGGCGTCCTGCGCATTGTTCCCGCATTCCTGCGCGATCCCGTCTATCGTTATGTCGCCCGCCATCGATACCGCTGGTTCGGAAAACGCGAAGAATGCTGGGTGGCGCCGCCGGAGTACCGGGAGAGAATCCTTTGACCATGGCAATGGCCACCCGTTCAGGTAAACCGGGCAGTGGCACAGAGGCGTCGGCAGGGTAATGAAAATATTGATCCTCGGTGGTTATGGTGTGTTCGGCGGTCGACTGGCGGAACTGCTTGCCGATATGTCCAGCCTTGAAATTCTCGTCTGCGGCCGCAGCCGCGCACGGGCGGAGGCCTTTTGCACAGCCTGGCGCGGAAAGGCGCAATTGCGCCCGCTGATGCTCGATCGCCGCGATATCGCAGACGCCCTGCGCATCCACAAGCCCGACCTTGTCGTCGATGCATCGGGGCCTTTCCAGACCTATGGCAGCGCATGTTACGGCGTGATAACGGCATGCATCGACGCCGGGATAGACTATCTCGATTTCGCCGATGCCGCCGATTTCGTTTTCGGCGTCAGCCAATTCGACGAGCGGGCAAAAGCCGCCGGTGTTTTCGTTCTGTCAGGCGTCAGCAGTTTTCCCGTTCTGACGGCCGCCGTTCTGCGCGAAATGGAAAGGACCATGGACATTCTCGCCGTCGAGGGCGGAATAGCGCCGTCTCCTTATGCCGGGATCGGCCTCAACGTCATGCGGGCGGTCGTGGGTTATGCCGGCGCGCCGGTAAAACTCTGGCGGCATGGCGGGCCGTCGCATGGCGTCGGCCTTGCGGAAAGCAGGCGCTTCACCGTCGCCGTGCCCGGCAGGCTGCCGTTGCGCAATATTCACTTTTCGCTGGTCGATGTGCCGGATTTGCAGGTGATTCCACCGGAACACCCGTCGATGACCGATATATGGATGGGGGCCGGTCCCGTGCCAGAGTTTTTGCACCGCATGTTGAACCTTCTGGCGAAAGCGCGAGCGCGGTTCGGCCTTCCCTCATTCGCGCCGCTATCGCCGCTGTTTCATGCCGTGCTGAACCGGATGCGCTTTGGCGAACATCGCGGCGGCATGTTCGTCCGCGCGCAGGGGCGTGCAGCGGGCAGGCCGATGGAGATGAGCTGGCATTTGCTGGCCGAAGGCGATGATGGCCCCTACATCCCCTCCATGGCTATCGAGGCCCTTGTCCGCAAGATGCTGAGCGGCGAGCGCCCGCTGCCCGGCGCACGCGCCGGCACGGATGCGCTGAACCTTGCCGATTACGACCGGCTTTTCCGCAGCAAGACGATCTACACGGGGTTCCGCCGCGAGGAACGCGACGTCCCGCTGTTCCGCCAGCTTCTCGGCCCGGCCTTCGATGACTTGCCGCCGCGCCTGCGGGAACTGCACGACAGCAAGGATCCGCGGCAATGGAGCGGGGTCGCCGAGATACGCCGCGGGCAGGGCATGCTGGCCAGCATGATTTCCGCGCTCGTCGGCTTTCCG
This sequence comes from Agrobacterium sp. CFBP 3001, assembly GCF_027871605.1. Lineage (NCBI taxonomy): Bacteria > Pseudomonadati > Pseudomonadota > Alphaproteobacteria > Hyphomicrobiales > Rhizobiaceae > Agrobacterium > Agrobacterium sp. CFBP 3001. The sequence goes on along the minus strand of NZ_JAQAHD010000026.1, from coordinate 20,915 downwards.
CAGGCGGGAAAGCAGATTCCCGTCAGCGTTACCTTCACGCCGGAAAAGGGCAAGGAGCGCTGGACGCGGAATTTCGGCGGGCGGCGCTTCTCGTCCACACAGTCGGCCGGCTTGGGCAAGGATCAATATCTGCTGGCGGAGCGCTTCGGCGTCGTTACCGTCGCTCTGGCGCTGGTGCTCGATGGCGGCCGGCTGGCTCTCATCCCCCGGCGATGGCATCTTCTGGGCGTGCCGCTGCCCGGCTTTCTTCTGCCGAAGGGTCAGAGTTTCGAGTCAGAGGAAAACGGCCGCTTCCACTTCGATGTGGAAATTTCTCTGCCCTTCATCGGTCTCGTCGTCGCTTATAAGGGCACGCTGGAACCGGTCGCTCGTTCTGTGGAACATCGCGGCCCCGGTGAAACGCCTTGCGGCGCTTCACCGGGTGAGGAGGCGTGAGGGCAGGGACGCCTTTCCTCATTGGGGACATGCCGGAGCGCGCATCCGTGGCCGCGCGGTTTTCCTGCTCGCGGTTCAGAACGTGTAAGCGACGCCCACCATCGCAAACGGCTGAATATCTTTCTTCGACAGGGGGCTGTCCTTGGCATCGCCCAGCAGGAAGCCGACGCCGCCTGTGCCGGTGATAGACCAGTTCTCGGTCATAAGGTAAGTGACGGAGGCGCTGGCGTCGACGCGCTTGAAGCCTGATTTCGCGTCGAAGCGGCGCAGGCCCGAGCGGGCGGACTGGGCCGAGGTGACGCCGAAATAGGATTTCATGTGCTTGTCGTCGGCCCAGGTGGCGGAAAGATCGGCGCCCAGGATGAACTGGTCTACCTTGTGCGAGACGCTGGCGCCGATGGTCGCGGTCAGGCCTTCGCTGCCGTCGATGGTCTTGTCCACCTTGGCGTAGATTTCGAAGGGGTCCACGCCATAGGCGATGACGCCGCCGACCACGCCGGCCGCCTTGATATCGCCCATTCCGCGCAGGTTTTTCCTGTCGTCCTTTTCCTTGCGCCCGGCTTCCCAGCCGCCCTTCACACCCAGCCTGAAGCCGTTGTGGTTCAAAAGGTTCACGGTGACGCCGCTGAAATCGATGCTCAGCGTATCTCCATATTCGATGGAAACCAGCGGCACGGCGCCTGCTTCCAGCTTGTCCGAACCCTCATATTTCGGGGCGTAGGCGGCACCGATACCGAGCGTGATCTTCCAGTCGCTGGAGCTGCTGTAGCGGGCATTGTCGAAATTGCCCTGCGGATCGGCCACCCGGTCCGATTTGCCGATGTCGGCGGCAAAAACGGGCGTGCAGACGGCCTGCGCCATGGGCAGCGCCGTCAGGCAAAGGGCCATCGCGCGCAGGTTCTTTTGCAATTTCACCGTAAAAATCTGTTTCATGATCATATCCGTTGCAACACCGAGCGTTGGAAAACCGGGGAGTCGGGTTTCGTTGAGGCTGACGCTACGCGGGCACAATTGCGGAGACATTACGGGGAACGGCGCTTTGGAAAACATCGCCATCGACGGTTTTATGATCGCAAAGCGGCCTGCATTTGTTACAACGCCAGATGCATGCGCCGGGAGGATTCCAAGAGGTGCGGCGGCAGGGACGTTTCGGGTGCGGCGCATCCGGTCCTGAAAACCGCATGTCAGGGAGCGGCGAGAGGATAGTCGTAAGAGGGAGAGACACAGTGACGAAACGGGAAACCGCTGAAAGGCGGCTGAGCGAGGTTCTGCCGGGCGTAATCCGCCCCTACACGCAGACGGAACTGAAATCCGTTCTTTCGACGCTGAAGGATATCGGCAAAAGCGAGCCGGCGGTGGCCGCGCTGCTTGCCGGGGAAAGTCCGCTGAAGGATTTTATCGCCGCGGCTTTCACGCTGTCCCCCTATCTGCGTGACATGGCGTCGGCGGATGAGGGGCTTTTGTCGCTGGCGATGTCGAAACCGCTCGAGCCGCTGCTGGCGGGTCTTGTCCATGAGGCGCGCGATTGCTGGAAGCCGGGCGAAGAAGGCGGGGTGCCGAGCGAAAACGAGGTGATGTCGCGGCTGAGGGTGGCCAAGCGGCGGCTCTCTTTCATCGCAGCACTTGCCGATTTGGCGCGCATCTTCACCGCCCGCGATACGACACGCTGGCTGAGCGACATGGCGGATGCATCGCTTTCCGCCGCCATCGATCACCTGCTGCTCGCCGCCCATGAGAGCGGCAAGCTGAAACTGAAAAATGTCGCAGCCCCCAGCGACGGGTCGGGCCTCATCGTGCTCGGCATGGGCAAGCTCGGCGCGCGCGAACTGAACTATTCTTCCGATATCGACGCCGTGGTGTTCTTCGAACCCTCAGCCGGCATCATGGACGATCCCTATGATGCGACGGAGAATTTCGGCCGGATGATGCGCCGTCTCGTCCGCATCATGCAGGAGCGCACGGCCGATGGCTACGTTTTCCGCACCGATCTGCGGCTCCGGCCCGACCCCGGCTCGACGCCGCTCGCCATCCCCGTGGAGGCAGCGCTGCTTTATTATGAGGGCAGGGGCCAGAACTGGGAACGCGCCGCCTATATCAAGGCGCGGCCGGTGGCGGGCGATATCAGGGCGGGCGAAAACTTCCTGCGCGAGTTGACGCCCTTCATCTTCCGCAAATATCTCGATTATGCGGCGATTGCCGATATTCATTCCATCAAGCGGCAGATCCATGCCCATAAGGGCCACGGCGCGATTGCGGTGAAGGGCCACAATGTCAAGCTCGGGCGCGGCGGCATCCGCGAGATCGAGTTCTTCGCGCAGACACAGCAGCTTATTGCCGGCGGCCGCATGCCGGCGCTTCGGGTGCGCGCAACGCAGGAGGCGCTTGCGGCGCTGACCGAGGCGAAATGGATCGACGCCGAAACGCGTGACAGCCTGACGGAGGCCTATTGGTTCCTGCGTGAGGTGGAGCACCGCATCCAGATGGTGCGCGACGAGCAGACCCATGTGCTACCCGACACCGAAGCCGAACTGAAGCGCATCGCCTTTATGCTCGGTTTCGAGGACACCAAGGCCTTTTCGGAAAAGCTGGAACAGGTGCTGCGGCTGGTGGAGCGGCGTTATTCGGCGCTGTTCGAGCAGGAGGTGAAACTGTCTGGCGAGGCCGGCAATCTGGTCTTCACCGGCCAGAAGGACGATCCCGATACGTTAAAGACGCTCTCCGCCCTCGGCTTCGAGCGGCCGGAGGATATTTCCCGCGTCATCCGCACCTGGCACAATGGCCGCTACCGGGCGACGCAATCCGTCGAGGCGCGCGAGCGGTTGACGGAGCTGACGCCTGACCTGCTCAGGGCCTTCGGTGAAAGCAAGCGGGCCGATGAGGCGTTGCTGCGTTTCGACAATTTCCTCTCCGGCCTGCCGGCCGGCATCCAGCTCTTTTCGCTGCTCGGCAACAACCCGGCGCTGCTTGACCTGCTGGTGACGATCATGTCGTCCGCACCGCGCCTTGCCGAAATCATCGCCGCCCGCCCGCATGTCTTCGACGGCATGCTGGACCCGGCATTGATGAGCGACGTACCGACTCGCGATTATCTCGCCCACCGCATGGGAAGCTTTCTCTCCAACGCCCGGCATTATGAGGATATTCTCGACCGGCTTCGCATTTTCGCCGCCGAACAGCGCTTCCTGATCGGGGTTCGGCTTCTCACCGGCGCAATCCGCGGCGAGGTCGCCGCCCGCGCCTTCACCCACCTTGCCGATCTGGTAATCGAGGCGGCGCTGAATGCGGTTCTGGCGGAGATGGAAGCGGCGCATGGGCCTTATCCCGGCGGGCGCGTGGCTGTCATGGGCATGGGCAAGCTCGGCTCCTTCGAACTGACGGCAGGTTCGGATGTCGATCTCATCCTGCTTTACGATTATGACGACGACGCCCATGAATCGACCGGCGCAAAGCCGCTCGATGTCGTGCGTTACTTCACCCGCGTCACGCAAAGGCTGATTGCGGCGCTTTCCGCACCGACGGCAGAGGGTGTGCTTTACGAGGTGGACATGCGGCTTCGCCCCTCCGGCAACAAGGGGCCGGTGGCGACGCGTATCTCCGCCTTCGAGAAATACCAGCGCGAGGAGGCCTGGACCTGGGAGCACATGGCGCTCTCCCGCGCCCGCCTGATCTGCGGCGATGCCTCGCTGATGGAGGATGCGCGCCGCATCATCGCTTCCATCCTGTCGCAGAAGCGCGATGTGGCCAAGGTCTCTACCGATGTGCTGGAGATGCGCAGCCTGATCGAGCAGGAAAAGCCGCCGGAAAACAACTGGGATTTCAAGCTCATCAATGGCGGGCTGATCGACCTCGAATTCATCGCCCAATATCTGGCGCTGGTGGGGCCGGTGAAGGGGCTTGCCGCGCACGAACCGGGGCGCAACACGGCCGAGGCGCTGCAAGCGCTCGCCGCCCCTGTCATGGAGCCGCAGGCTTTCGATGACTGCATGGCGGCGATGGGGCTTTATACGGAAATATCGCAGATCGTACGGCTGTGCATCGATGGCGCCTTCAACCCGAAGGAGGCGCCGGCGGGCCTCACCGATCTCGTTTGCCGGGCGGGGGATTGCCCTGACATTCCCACACTGGAGGGAGAGGTGAAGCGGCTGGCGAAGGCGGTGCGGAAGGCGTTTGTGGGGACGGTGAAGAATGGTGGGTGAGGCTTCACCCCCCTCTGCCCTGCCGGGCATCTCCCCCTCAAGGGGGGAGATCGATATGCGGCACCGGCGCGATCATCTCAAACGTTGCGAATTTGGCGAGGAGCATCCGTCTAGCTGATCTCCCCCCTTGAGGGGGAGATGCCCGGCAGGGCAGAGGGGGGTAATCGCGCACGCGACCTGTACATATTGCAGGAAACTCAGCGCGTCCGACGCCACCTCAATGCACCGTCCCGCAGCACCCCGCCGCATGCGGAATGATGATCGTCACCACCGTGCCACGGCCCTCACAGGAGCGGATTTTCATCGTGCCGCCATGCAGCTTGACGAGCGAGCGGGAAATCGCAAGCCCGAGGCCGGAGCCGCCCTGGCTCTTGGCATATTGGCTCTGCACCTGTTCAAAGGGCTGGCCGATCTTGTTGAGCGCCTGGGCGGGAATGCCGATGCCGGTGTCTGCGATGGTGAGGATCATCGCGGCCTGATGCACATGGGTGCGCAGCGCGATGCGGCCGCCGTCGCCGGTGAATTTCACGGCGTTGGAGAGCAGGTTGAGCATGATCTGCTTCATGGCACGGCGGTCGCCCTGCATGGTCAGCCCAGCGCAGACCTTCTGCTGCACGGTGATGTTCTTCTGCTCGGCCTGAATGGCAGTGAGGCGTAGCGTCTCTTCGATCAGTGGCGCGAGATCGATTGTCTCGCGGTTGATGCGCATATGGCCCGCCTCGATCTTCGACATGTCGAGAATATCGTTGATGACGTTGAGCAGGTGTTTGCCGCTATCGTGAATATCGCGGGCATATTCGGAATATTTCGGCGAACCGACCGGCCCGAACATCTCGTTCTGCAGGATGTCGGAAAAGCCGAGGATGGCGTTGAGCGGCGTGCGCAGCTCATGGCTCATATTGGCGAGGAATTCGGATTTCGCCCGGTTGGCGGCCTGGGCGCGCTCTTTTTCGGCGAGGTAATTGGCGTTGGCGTCGGAAAGCTCGGTCTTCTGCCGCTCCAGCTTGTGCTGCGAGGCGGAAAGATCGCCGATGGTGGCCATCAGCCGGCGCTCGGAATCGCGCAGTCGTTCCTGATGGCGCTTCAGAAGGGTAATATCGGTGCCGACCGAGACGAGACCGCCATCGCGGGTGCGGCGTTCGTTGATCTGCAGCCAGCGGTCATCGGCAAGCTGCACTTCGGTGGTGCGCGACAGGCCGGACTGGTCCGGATCGGCAACGCGACGTTCAACGACGGGGCGGGCGGCTGCGGCATAGACGGTGCTTTTTTCCGTGCCGGCCACCAGCACGCTGTCCGGCAGGCCATAGGCCTTCTGGTAATGGGTGTTGCACATCACCAGACGGTCGTTCTTGTCCCATAGCACGAAGGCTTCCGAGGTGGATTCAATGGCGTCGGCAAGGCGCTGGTCGGCTTCGGCGTAGCGTTGCGCAAGGCGGTGCTGTTCGGTCACATCCATGGCGATGCCGATGACGCGCGGGCCGTTATTGGTGCGGATGACCTGGGCGCGGGCGCGCAGCCAGACATAATGGCCCTTGGCATGGCGCATGCGGAAGATCTGATCGATCTGGCGCAGGTTGCCGCAGCCAACGGCGCGGGCAAGCTCATAGAGATTGCCGTCTTCGGAATGCATCATGCGGGCGGCGTCGGAGAAGGAGAGCGGCGCGGCCTTCGGCGGCAGCCCGAGAATTTCGTAGAGCGAACCGGACCAGAACATGCGCCGCGTGGAAAGATCGAAATCCCACAACCCGCAGCGGCCGCGAGACAGCGCGGTTTCGACCCGCAGGTTGGATTCGGCGAAGATGTCGTCGGCGTCGCGGGCGCGCTTCACCTGCATGTAATAGGCATAGAGCACGACCAGCAGGATCGAGGAGATGCCGGCGAACAGCGTCACGTTCATGGCGATTTCGCTGCGCCAGAAGGAACGGATCGGCTGTAGCGAGCGCGCTGCGATCACCATCGCGCCGTCGTCGCCGAAGGGGATCATCGTCGCATAGTGCTGCTGGCCGTCAATATTGGTCTCGATGGTGCCGGGCGCGCCGGGGAAACGCTGCACGATGGCTATTTCAGGAAGCAAAGCCGGCAGCGACGTGCCGATATAAAGCATCGCTTCCTTGCCGGCGCCGGCGAAAATGCGGCCATTGCTGCCCGAAAGAAGCACCATGGTGCCGTCGGCAAGGCTGCCGGATGGCAGCGCCGCGACCAGATTGGCTTCGGCGCGGGCACGGTCCTGCGCGGTGAAAACGGTATCGTTGTTGAGAAGGGCCGCCTTGGCCGTCAGCGCCGTCAGCGCCGTGGAATGGCGGGCGGCCTCTTCCATGCGGCTATATTCGGCAACGATGCCCAGCATGCGCGAGGCCGCGACGACGACGAGAAAGGCGAGGATGAGAATGGGAATGAGACGTTTCAGCAGGGTCTCGACCTGCGGCATCGGGCGGTCGGAGCCATTCATCAAACCCATCAGGTCGCTGGAAAGCCTTTCGCCCCAGGCCGCAAGATCAGAAAATTTGGCATACGGCCGCTCATCGCCCGCAGTCGCCCGCCGCACGTTCGTCATTGTCCCGCCTTCAAGATGTCCCCAGTGATTCGAAGCGCCGCCGCTCGAATATGACTAGTGAATCAAATGCGATTCGCCGTGTCCAGAGGCAAAAGTTAAAAGAATTTTAACCCCTTGAACCGACTCCGTATTTTTTCGGGACGGTCTGTTTCCGCTTTGGTGAAGGCGGGAATTATGAACGAAATCAGTGAGCCGGCAATCTGATCCGGTCTTTGCGGAGCGCCGCTGGAACAGGCGTCAGGTTCCGTCGAAGGCGTCGAGAGCCGGGCCAAGCGCGCTGATCACGCCATTGCCCGCAGCGGGAAGACCGCTCAGCACCGCACTGATGATATCGTCGCGGCTTGCGCCCCGCACCTTGGCTTCCATCACGTGAAAGGCGAGGCCGCTTTCCAGACGCAGGGCGGCAAGAATGCCGATATAGATCAGGCTCTGTGTTTTCGCATCGAGCGTGGACGCCGCCCCGAGACCCTGCACGGCCTGAAACCATGCCGCCTTGTGGGCCGGGGCATCGGTCATGAAGCGCTGAAACGAAGCGCTGGTCCTGGACATATCCGTCATCTGAAATTCCTTTCCGGTCTTCAGCCGTTCCCGGCCTCTCGCGCACCATCATATCGCGCAACGCAATACGCCGCCTTGATGGCGATCAAGACGGCGTATCGGCATTGTCCGGAGTTTTGGCGGGGCGGTCAGCCCTTCAGGATGCGCCCGACGATGTCGCTTACATCCGTCGACAGGCCCTTGGCGTCGGCGATCGTCGAAAGCGCCGCCTTGGCGTGTTCGGCACGGCTTGCCTCCAGCGACCGCCAGGAGCGCATGGATGTGAGAATCCGGGCGGCAAGCTGCGGATTGCGCTTGTCGATGGCGATGATCTGCTCCGCCAGGAACCGGTAAGCGGCGCCATCGGCGCGGTGGAAGCCGGTAGGGTTGGCGAAGGCAAGCGTGCCGACGAGCGAGCGGACCCGGTTCGGATTGGTGGCGATGAAATGTTTCGATTTCATCAGCGCCTTGATCCGGTCGAGTGCGCCGTCGCCCGGAATGGCTGCCTGCAGCGAGAACCACTTGTCGAGCACGAGCGCATTGTCGGCAAAGCGCTTTTCGAAGGCGGCAAGCGCTTCCTTTGTCTCCGTGCTTTCCGGGAAACGCTGGGTCAGCACGCTGAGCGCATGGGCGAGATCGGTCATGTTGGTGGCCTCAGTAAAGGCCTTTGCCGCGCGGGCCGGCGTTTCCTCGGCAAAGGCGAGGAAGGTCAGCGCGCCGTTGCGCAGCGAACGGCGTCCCGCACTTACCGCATCCGGGCTGTAGGCCTCGCCATCAGCCGTGCTTTCGGCAAGCCGCCGCAGCGTTTCGAGCCCGGCTGTCGCGATGGCCTTGATGGTGGCGTTGCGCGCCTTGTGGATGGCGTCTGGGTCATTGTCGCCGCCCATTTCGCGGGCGATATCCGTTTCGCTCGGCAAGGCCAGCGCCTGCGCCCGGAAGGCGGGCTCAAGTGCGTCGTTGCCGATGATTTCGATGAGCGTTGCGGTCAGCTCCGCATCCGTTTGAACGTCCTTGCCATTCTGCACGGCCCTGGTGGCGGCAATCAGCGCCGGCAGGGCAAGATCGGTCAGCGCCTGAAAGCGCGCGAACATATCCGTCTCATGCCGGGCGATCTGCACCAGATCGGCCGCATTCTGCTCGAAATCCAGATTGATCGGCGCCGAGAAGCTGCGGTTGATCGACAGCACCGGCCGTGAGGAAATGCCGGAGAAGGAGAAGGTCTGGTTGCGTTCGGTCAGATGCAGCACGCCGTCGCGATACTCGCCGCCTTCGACGGCCTGCGGTTCGGCGATCTGGCCATTGTCGAGGATCAGCGCCAGCGACAGCGGAATGTGACGCGGCTGTTTTACCGGCTGGCCGGGTGTCGGCGCGGTCGTCTGCTCCAGCGTCAGCCTGAAGGTGGCGTTGCCGGCGTCGTAGGCCGAGGAGACGGAAACGAGCGGCGTGCCCGCTTCGGTGTACCACAGCGAAAACTGCGAAAGGTCACGGCCGCTGGCGTCAGCGAAGCTCCTGACGAAATCCTCGACGGTGGCGGCTTCGCCGTCATGGCGCTCGAAATAGAGGTCCATGCCCTTCTTGAAGTCGTCCGCGCCGAGGATCGTGGCGATCATGCGGGTGACTTCGGCGCCCTTTTCATAAACGGTCGTCGTGTAGAAATTGTTGATTTCACGATAGGTATCGGGGCGCGGCGGATGCGCCAGCGGGCCGGAATCCTCGGGAAACTGCTCCGATTTCAAGTGGCGCACATCGGCGATGCGCTTGACCGGCCGAGAGCGCATGTCGGCGGAAAATTCCTGATCGCGATAGACCGTCAGGCCTTCCTTCAGGCACAGCTGGAACCAGTCGCGGCAGGTGATGCGGTTACCGGTCCAGTTGTGGAAATATTCGTGCGCAATGATGCGCTCGATATTGGCGTAATCCGCGTCGGAGGCGGTTTCCGGGTCGGCCAGCACGAATTTATCGTTGAAGACGTTGAGGCCCTTGTTCTCCATCGCGCCCATGTTGAAATCCGACACGGCGACGATCATGAAGATATCGAGGTCGTATTCGCGGCCGAAGCGCTCTTCGTCCCACTTCATCGAACGCTTCAGCGCGTCCATGGCATAGGCCGCACGCGGCTCCTTGCCGTGCTCGACGTAAATCTTCAGCGCCACATCGCGGCCGGACATGGTGGTGAAGGTGTCTTCGACCACGCCGAGATCGCCGGCGACGAGTGCGAAGAGATAGCTGGGCTTCGGATGCGGATCGAACCATGCCGCAAAGTGACGGCCTTCATCGTAATTGCCGCCGCCGAGGAAATTGCCGTTCGAGAGCAGCAGGGGATTGCCTTCCTTCGCCGCGATGATCGTCACCGTATAGGGCGCCAGAACATCGGGACGGTCGGGGAAATAGGTGATGCGGCGGAAACCTTCCGCCTCGCATTGGGTGCAATAAACGCCATTGGTGCGGTAAAGCCCCATGAGCTGCGTATTGACCTGCGGATTGATGTAATTGGTGACGCAGATTTCGAAGGGCGCCTCCGCCGGCAGGTCGCGGATGGTCAGGCTCTCCGGCGTCGCCTCATATTGACCGGCGGGAAGTTCCACCTGGTCGAGCAGCAGGCTGGAAAGCTTCAGCTCGTCGCCATCCAGAACCAGCGGCGCCTGCCGCTCGGCGCCTTCGCGCCGGTGAAAGATCAGACGGGCCTCGACCTTGGTATTCTTGGGGTCGAGTTCGAAGGTGAGATCCACCCGCTCCAGAACGAAATCGGTGGGGCGGTAATCTGCCAGGTGAACGATCTGGCCCGTGTCTGTTCGCATGACTGTCCCTGAATAACTTTGCGTGGTCTTCCCGGCATCATGTCGTCATAAGGCCCGGATGTAAAATGGGTAGAATATTCGTCACGTTCATGTGCGCGTCGGAGGACATTCTGTCCCGCCATGGAAGGCTTTGCCGGCCATGCAGACAATCCTCCCGCCGCCGGACCTGTGGACCATGGCAGCAAATGTTGAACGATTGCTGAAATTATATTTTATTTTCTTCAAATTTTAGCGCGCGTCGCTTTTGGTTTGCATCATTTCCGCAGCCGCGAAAACAATCCCTCCCCAAATCAGCCGAATTCACGGGTAAATCACATTTTTTGTTGTAAAGCGCCGGAGGAATGCTCTAGCCTTGCATAAATCCAATTCCCCTGCGTCGTCCTCCCCGCATGAAAAATCCCCCGATGGCGTGTTTGCGCAGCCGATATGAGTAGTTGCCAATGAACGCCGAACCGATGAATCCCTTTCGCGGGATTAGCCTGAAGCTGATTTCGGTCGGCTTTTTTCTTGTCATGCAGACCTGTATCAAGGCCGCAGGCGATGTACCTGCCGGCCAGATCACCTTCTTCCGCTCCGCTTTCGCCATTCTCCCGATTGTCGTCTATCTGGCGTGGCTGCATGCGCTGACGAGCGCGCTGCACACCAATAATCTTTTCGGCCATTTCAAGCGCGGGTTTCTGGGCATCCTGTCCATGGCCTGCGGCTTTTACGGGCTGACCATGCTGCCGCTGCCGGAATTCATCGCCATCGGTTATGCCTCGCCGCTTCTCGCGGTCGTTTTTGCCGCCGTCATCCTGCATGAAAAGGTGCGCATCTATCGCTGGAGCGCGGTCTTCGTCGGTATGACGGGCGTGCTGGTGATTCTCTGGCCGAAGATGACGCTTCTGAGGGAAGGCGGTTTTGCCGCGGGTGAGGGGCTGGGGGCCATTGCCGTATTGTGCGGTGCGGCGCTCGGCGGTCTGGCGATGATCCAGGTGCGGCAACTGGTGGAGACGGAAAAGACGCCGACCATCGTGCTTTATTTTTCGCTCACCGCCACGCTGCTGTCGCTCGTCAGCGTGCCTTTCGGCTGGAGCGCTCTGAGCATGACGCAGGCCATGCTGCTGATCACCAGCGGCATCTGCGGCGGGGTTGCGCAAATCTTCCTGACGGAGAGTTATCGGCACGCCGAAGTCTCGGTCATCGCGCCCTTCGAATACAGCTCCATCATCTTCGGCATCGCGGTCTCCTACATTCTGTTCGGAGATATTCCCACGGTGACGATGCTGATCGGCACAGTGATCGTTATCCTCGCCGGCATCTTCATCATCTTTCGCGAGCATCAGCTGGGCCTGGCAAGACGGGCGGCCCGCAAGGCCTCGACGCCGCAGGGGTGAGGGATGTTATTGCCGGTGTTTCATGGCAACCGCTTCCGTCATCCCGGCCTTGAGCCGGGATCCAGCCGACGCGCGTCCGCGCGGCGAAAAGAGTTCTTTCAGCCCAAGGACTTGGGCTGGCTGGATGCCGGATCAGGTCCGGCATGACGGGGACTTATGATCGTAAAAACCGCAAAAGCAAAAGGCGCCTTCCCGAAGAAAGACGCCAGCGCGCAATCATATCTGTGGACCAGCGTTAGACTGGCCTGAGTGCTTCTCAGCGCTCGCGGAAATCCGCGAAGACTGCCGAGGGACGCGTCACGCGGACCTGCTGCATGGCAGCGCGTGCGGTCATCTGTTCGTTTGCGGCTGCGCCGAAACGATGGTAGCCCTGACTGGAGCGAGGGCCGAGGCCCGCCAGGCGGAGCGTTTCAAAGCCGGAATGTACCGGACGGAAGCGAGTGGTCATTGCCTTGGTTCCTTAAACCTATTCCTCCCAAGACATGGGGCTATATCGCAGCGCAGCATGGATTCGGCAAGCTGAGCAAATGCGCCGCTGTTATGCGCATTGTGCATGGCTTTTTTCATAATTCATTTACATTGAGCAATAATAAGGCAGTCAGCCTTTGGCAATCTTTGCCTGAAAAGCCAATAAATCCTGCCATGCCAATGACTTGCTGGCAGGCGCATTCAGAAGTTCCTGCGGATGCAGGCTGGCCAAAGCCGGCAAAATCAGGTGCCCGGCTGCGACATCACGCCACTGTCCGCGCAGCGTATGGATCGTGCCGGTGCCGCCAAAGAAGAAACGTGCGGTAAAGTTGCCGAGAAGCAACAGGTGTTTCGGCTCTGCAAGGGCGATCTGACGCTCGATGAAGGGGCGGCAGATATCCATTTCGGCCTGAGTCGGCGGGCGGTTGCCCGGCGGCCGCCACGGCACGACATTGCCGAGCATGATGGTACTGCGCTCAAGCCCGATGGCTGCCAGCATTCGGTCGAGCAACAGCCCGGCCTTGCCGGCGAAGGGCAGGCCCTCGCGGTCGTCATCGGCATCCGGCATCGGGCCGATGACCATGATGGCGGAAGCGGGGTCGCCTTCGGTAAAGATCGTATTGCGCGCGCTGTTCTTGAGGTTGCAGCCGCTGAAACCGTCGAGCGCGGTTTTCAGCTCGGCAAGCGACCGCGCGCTTTCGGCCGCAAAACGCGCCGCCGCCACCGCCTGCTCGTCCGGCATGGCGACATTCTGCTGAATGGCGGGGGCCGCCGGTGCGCCGCGCGCCGGGGCGCTGCGCGTCGCCGCCTGCCGCTGAGGCGCATCGGCACGGCGGTCCGCCGGCCTTTCCATCTGGCGTGAAGCTGCTGCGGCCTCCTGCGCAGGCGCGGATCGGGCCGGGCGGGCAGCGGCAAATTCGGCGAAACGATCGACCGGCTGGTCTTCCAGCAGCCAGTCCACGCCCGCATCCGCATGGAAATGCAGGAGGGCGGCGAGTTCGGCCGGGGAGAGGTCGTGAGCGGCGATCATGGGCGGAAATTAACCCATGTTCCCTGCCCGGGAAACCCGCAAATCACACTGTCCAGCGCTGAATGTCGCCGCTTTCGCCGATCATGGCCAGACCATGGGCAATCGAGAGCAACTCGCCGCCGCTTTCGATCCGGTCCGCGTCGAAACGGCGGGTGAAAAGCTCCCGAACCGCCGGCACGAAGGAAGTGCCGCCGGTCAGGAACACCTTGTCGATGGCTTCGGGCGCGACTTTCGTCTTTTCCAGAACCTCGTCGAGCGCTTCTTCTATCTTGGCGAGGTCTTCGGCGATCCAGTTGTTGAAATCGCTGCGCTTCACCATCTTGCGGCCGGCCTTGCCCAATGGTGCGAAGTTGAATTCCGCTTCTTCCGCTGAGGAGAGCGCCATCTTGGTGGCGGAAATCGCCTGATAGAGCGGATAACCCTCGTCATGTTCGACAAGATCGATGAAGAGTTCGAGCTTTTCCGGCTCCAGCGCCGAGCGCACCAGCGATTTGAGGTCGGTGAATTCCTTCGAGGTCTTGAAGATCGACAGCTGGTTCCAGCGGCCGAAATTCACGTAATAGCCGGAGGGCACGTCCAGCACCTTGTCGAAGCTCTTGAACTTGCTGCCCTTGCCGATTTCCGGCGAGACCAGATTGTCGATCATGCGGAAGTCGAAATGATCGCCCGCCACGCCGACGCCGGAATGGCCGATGGGGGTGGCGGAAAGCTTGCCGGCATGGGTCTCGAAGCGGATCAGCGAATAGTCCGTCGTGCCGCCGCCGAAATCCGCCACCAGCACATTGGCGTCCTTCTTCAGGCTCTGGGCGAAATAATAGGCGGCTGCCACCGGCTCGTAGACATAGTGGATTTCCGGGAAACCGGCGCGGGTGAGCGCCTCGTTGTAACGGGCGAGCGCCAACGTTTCGTCCGGATTGCTGCCGGCGAAACGCACCGGCCGGCCGGCGATGACGGTGGAGACGTCCCCCGGCCATTCCTCGCCCGCATAGGTCTTCAGCTTGCGCAGGAACACGTCCATCAGATCCTCGAAGCTCTGGCGCTTGGCGAAGATCAGCGTGCCCTGAAACAGCGGCGAGGCCGCGAATGTCTTGATCGATTGCAGGAAACGGCAGTCACCGGCATTGTCGATGAATTGCCGGATGGCGGCATGGCCGGCTTCCACATGCAGGGCGGCCGCACCAAGGCCGGCATCCTTCATGAAGGAGAGCGCCGTGCGCATGCTGTCATCCGTGCCCGCGCTGCTGGTGAAGCGCATGGAACGGCTGGCGCCGCCCGTGTCGGAAAGAGCCATGACCGTGTTGGTCGTGCCGAAATCGAGGCCGAGAGCCCGCTTTTGCGTCATCGCCATATCCTTGTTGCCGATAGAAACACCCGCCCGGCCTGAAAGGCGGCCCGGCGTGAAAATAAGGGATGCCTTTGGCACCCCGATGTCAGAGGAGGGCGGTTGATTGCACAGGGCTGACGGAATGGCAAGCGCCTGCACCCGGGTTTATTGTGAAAATTGCATGAAGTAATTGCCATGGCTGGAAGGCCGTCCTGCTGCCGGCATTAAATATTTTTTCGCATAAAGCGAGTATAAGGCTGAACTATAGCGTTAAAGAGCAGATTTATTTTTGTATTTGTTGTGTTTGCAGACGCGGAGCCCCGATGTCCCGAAAGCCGGCCCGTTCCTCCCTCGAAGACGTGTTGCCGGCGCAAAACGCCCGCGGCGATGCGGAGAGCTTCAACCGCCATCTCATTGACCTGATGGCGGCGTCCCAGCAGGGTTATGCCCTTTTCGACGGCGAAGATGAACTGCGTTTCGCCAACGCGGCGTTCCGCATGGCGCTCGGCATCGGGCCGGACGAATTTCCGACATGGGCCGATCTGATGCGCATCGGTTACCGCAACTCCACCGGCACGGCCGTCGAGACCGCCGATTTCGAATTATGGCTGCGCTCGGCGGGAACGAGGCGCGGCAAGCTGCCGTATCGCACCATTGAAACCAGCCTCAATGACGGGCGCTGGATGCTGACGACCGAGACGACGCTGCCGGGCGGCTGGATGCTTTGCGTCGTCACCGATATTTCCGAACTCGGTGTTGAGCTGCGCGATCTTCGCCAGGAGCGGGACAGGGCGCTTAAATTCGCCCTGAGCGACGAGTTGACCGGCCTCGGCAACCGTCGCTACGTCATGGATATTCTCAATCACAGGCTTGGCCCCAACAAGGCCGAGGCCCTTGCCGTCATCATCATGGACATAGACCACTTCAAGTCGGTGAACGACCGTTTTGGCCATGCCTGCGGCGATCTGGTTCTCAAGGACTTCGCCGCCCGACTTTCTGCTGCGGTCGCCCGCGGCGATCTCGTGGGGCGGATCGGCGGTGAGGAGTTCCTGCTGATGCTCGCCGGTTCGCGCGTTTTGGGCGTTGAGGCGGTCATGCAGGGGGTGCTGTCATCACTGGCGCAGGCCTCACCGCTCGCAGACATGCCCGGTTTCCGATACAGCTGCTCGGCGGGCATTGCCTTTGCAAATCCGGGCGAGAGCGCAAGCGATGTCCTGCGCCGCGCCGATACCGCCCTCTACGAGGCCAAGAATACTGGCCGGAACCGCTACGTGATCTACGGAGCGGCTTCCTGACCGGATTCGTAGCTCTGTGGCCTTAATTCGACTTCGCCGCGCCGCCATCTACCCTGAGCATCGTGCCGGTGATGTAGCTTGCCGGCACCGAGCAGAGGAAAGCGCCGGCGGCGGCAAATTCCTCGACCGTCCCGAGACGACCGGCCGGAATGCTCTTGACGGAAGCCTCGCGAATTTCCTCGACGCTTTTGCCCAGACGCTTGGCGTTGGCGCCATCGAGTTCATCGATGCGGTCGGTGTGGATACGGCCGGGCAGCAGCAGGTTGGAGGTGATGCCGAAGGAGGCCACTTCGGAGGACAGCGTCTTGCTCCAGCCGACCAGTGCGCCGCGCAGCGTATTGGACAGCGCCAGATTGGCGATCGGCTCGAACACGCCGGAGGAAGCGACGGTCAGGATGCGGCCGAAACCCTGTTCCTTCATCTGCGGCAAAAGCGCATTGGTGAGCGTGATGACGCGCAGCACCATCGACTGGAAGAAGGTATCCAGCTTGTCGGCCGTCATTTCCTGCGCAAGGCCCGGCGTCGGGCCGCCGGTGTTGTTGACGAGAATATCGATGCCGCCGAGCTTTTCCCTGACGGCCTGAACCATGGCCTCGACGAAATTGTCCTCGGCCAGATCGCCCCAGACCCAGTCGGCCTTGCCCTTGCCAAGCGCATTGATCGCCTTGCAATTCGCCTCCAGCTTTTCGCCGCTTCTGCCGACAAGAAGGACATGTGCGCCTTCTTTCGCCAGCGCGGTGGCAATGCCCAGCCCAAGGCCGCGAGAGGAGGCGAGAACGAGGGCGCGTTTGCCGGAAATGCCGAGATCCATGGGTTTTGTCCTGTCTTGTGAGTGCTCGATGTGCTGTTTATAGAGCATTTCCAGGAAAAGTGGACCCCGGTTTTCCGCCTGGAAATGCTACAAAACAAAGAGTTAGAGGGTTTTCTCGATTCAAGGAAAAGGGAAAACGCTTAGAGCAAGGTAGCGTCCGGTTTGAAGGTAAAGACACGTCATGACAGAACAATCCCTGCTCAAATTCTCCATTGCCGTCACGGTTCTCCTGGCGCTCTTCGGCATCGGCGCAGGCCTGTTCTCCGGCTCCTTCGCCGTGGTTTTCGATGGTGTCTATGCGCTGACGGATGCTTTCATGACGGTGCTGGCGCTGCTTGTCGCGCGGCTGATCGCCGCTTCCGCAGCGCCCAAGCCCGGCGGCCGGCTGGTGGAGCGTTTCACAATGGGCTTCTGGCATCTGGAGCCGATGGTGCTCGGGCTTAACGGCACGCTCCTGATGGGGGCGGCGATCTACGCCCTCATCAATGCCGTCGACAGCCTGATGGATGGCGGCAGATCGATCGAGTTCGATTACGCCATTGTCGTCACCTTCGTCAGCTTCGCCGTCTCGCTCGCCATGGCATGGTTCGTCAAACGGCAGAACCGCCGGCTGAAATCCGCCTTCGTGGCGCTGGACGCCAAAAGCTGGCTGATGAGCGCGCTTCTGAGCATGGCGCTCTTCGTCGCCTTCGCCGTGGGTTACGGGCTCACGGGAACGGCGCAGGCATGGCTCGCACCCTACATCGACCCGGCCGTGCTGGCGCTGGTCTGCCTCGTCATCATTCCCATGCCGCTCGGCAATGTGAAACAGGCGCTCGCGGACATCCTTCTGGTGACCCCGCTGGAATTCAAGCAGCATGTGGACCGCGTGGCGGCCGAAACGGTGGAGAAATTCGGCTTTTCCTCGCACTATTCCTATGTCGCCCGCGTCGGCCGCGGCCGTCAGATCGAACTCTTTTTCATCGTGCCGAAGAACTGGCCGCCACGGCGTCTGGAAGAATGGGACGCGATCCGCGACGAAATCGGCGATGCGCTGGGCGGCGAGGGGAGCGACCGCTGGCTGACGATCGTGTTCACGACGGATGAGGAATGGGCGGTTTGATGTTGGAGAGCGATTTTAGCTAGTCGGCTTGTGGCCCAAACCGATTGTAGCACTGATCTGGACGGGACCGATGAGGGGAGAGCGGATTGGCAAGTTTCACGCTGAGAGAGAGGGAAGAGGTCTTCCAGTGTCGCTCAAGCCGGAGTTTTGCACCAAACGCTTGCTACAGAAATTCCTTTAGAAGTCGGCAGTGGCGATTTTGAAGCAACTTGGGAGTTTGCGATAGGAACGGCTCCATCTTCGTGGGGGCATTTTACGCGCGTTTGATGTGGGTGGCCACCAATTGCCTGAAGTCCTCGATCTGTGCTGGCGTCAGGACGCGCTTGGGCAGCATGTTGAACACGCGCGCGCTCTGATAGAGGAGGATCACTTTGCTGTCTTCGGTCCATTTGAGATAGTCGTTCCAAGGAACATTCCAGTCGCCCTGCTGTCCCTTGCTCCTAAAGCCTTCCTCAGACCATGTAACCGTGATCGGCTGCTGAAGGGTTTTCTGTTCTGCGTAGGCCTTGCGGGCAAACACGGCAGCGCCGAAAAAATACTGGTAGAGCGGTATTGAGATCACAACCACCACACAGATGTAGAAGAGCGACATGAAAGGCGCATCGGGGAATCGCAGCGCCAACGTGAAGAGCGAGGCAAGCAGCAAAGCAACGAAAATCAGCCAGCAAACGAGCGGCCAGCGTGAGGTTGAATATTTCAGTATGAACAGCTTGTTGGCAGCAACATAGTCGTCGGCGGTCAAAGTGAAGGTGACGCTGCGGTTCATATCTCTCATTGTCTCCCTGGTAAGATACCACACCTATGACATAATTCTCAAAACCTGCGACACGTTTTGCTGTTGTACTATGTCCGGTTTGCAGCGTCGCGATCAAGCCGGTGAACGTCTTCAATGGGGGCGACAGCGGACAATCATCGATACGTAAAGGTACGTCCGCTTTTGGCGCAAACAGAAGCGCCGCCATTGATGAAGCGAGCCGAATGGGCGTTTCACCCGCGGTAAACGCGAGAGTGGCACAAATGCCGACTACCCTTGACGGCTACACTCCCAACTTCTATTTTCATTATTACGTGAACGTAAAAGTAATTCATCAATCATCAGGTTGTCTGACAATTGACTGGCGTGCGACATGTTTTGCCGCTATAGAAGCTCGACAAAGGCGTCCTGCTTTGCGAAGACAGGCGCTGGTGGATGCGGTGTCGCGTATGGCTTTTTGACCGGCGCAGGCGATGCGCCGGGAATGCCGGAAAGCGGATATAACAACAGCCGGATGGGACCGGCGATGCGGAGAGGATGAGATGACGGAAGCGATGGAACTGCCCGAACGCGAAGCGATGGAATTCGACGTTGTGATCGTTGGCGCGGGTCCTGCGGGCCTTGCCGCCGCGATCCGGCTGAAGCAGGTGGAGCCGGAGCTTTCGGTCGTCGTTCTCGAAAAGGGTGCCGAAGTCGGCGCGCATATTCTCTCCGGCGCGGTTGTCGATCCGATCGGCATCGACAGGCTGCTGCCGGGCTGGCGCGAAGAGGAGGGGCATCCCTTCAAGACCGAGGTGAAGGACGACCAGTTCCTGTTTCTCGGCCCGGCCGGCTCCATCCGCCTGCCGAATTTCATGATGCCACCGCTGATGAACAATCACGGCAATTACATCGTCTCGCTCGGGCTGGTCTGTCGCTGGCTGGCGGAAAAGGCGGAAGGGCTCGGCGTCGAGATCTATCCGGGCTTTGCCGCAACCGAGGTGCTCTATAATGACGAGGGCGCTGTCATCGGTGTCGCCACCGGCGATATGGGCATCGAAAAGAACGGCGAACCGGGCCCGAACTTCACCCGCGGCATGGAGCTGCACGGAAAATATGTGCTGATCGGCGAAGGCGTGCGCGGTTCGCTCGCCAAGCAGCTGATTTCCAAATTCGATTTGTCCAGGGATCGCGAGCCGCAGAAATTCGGCATCGGCATCAAGGAACTCTGGCAGGTCAAGCCGGAGAAGCACAAACAGGGTCTCGTGCAGCATTCCTTCGGCTGGCCGCTCGGTTTCAAGACCGGCGGCGGTTCCTTCCTCTATCATCTCGAGGATAACCTCGTCGCCGTCGGCTTCGTGGTGCACCTCAACTACAAGAACCCCTATCTTTACCCCTTCGAGGAATTCCAGCGCTTCAAGACGCATCCGGCCATCCGCGAGACCTTCGAGGGCGGCAAGCGCATTTCCTATGGCGCGCGCGCCATTACCGAAGGCGGTTACCAGTCGGTGCCGAAGCTCACCTTCCCCGGCGGTGCGCTGATCGGCTGTTCCGCCGGTTTCGTCAATGTGCCGCGCATCAAGGGCAGCCATAATGCGGTGCTGTCGGGCATGCTGGCGGCGGAAAAGATCGCCGCAGCGATTTCCGCCGGCCGCGCCCATGATGAGGTGGCGGAGATCGAGGCGGAATGGCGCGACGGCGACATCGGCAAGGACCTGAAGCGGGTCAGGAACGTCAAGCCGCTGTGGTCGAAATTCGGCACGCTCATCGGCGTCGGTCTTGGCGGTCTCGACATGTGGACGAACCAGCTGTTCGGCTTCTCCGTCTTCGGCACGCTGAAGCACGGCAAGACGGATGCGCAGAGCCTTGAGCCGGCCGCAAAGCACAAGCCGATCGCCTATCCGAAACCGGATGGCGTGTTGACCTTCGACCGCCTGTCCTCGGTGTTCCTGTCCTCCACCAACCATGAGGAAGACCAGCCGGTGCATCTTCAGGTGAAGGACATGGCGCTGCAGAAATCGTCCGAGCACGACGTCTTTGCCGGGCCTTCGACGCGTTATTGTCCGGCCGGCGTTTACGAATGGGTGGAGAAGGACGGCGAAGAAGTCTACGTCATCAACGCCCAGAACTGCGTGCACTGCAAGACCTGCGACATCAAGGACCCCAACCAGAACATCAACTGGGTGCCGCCGCAGGGCGGCGAGGGGCCGGTTTACGCCAATATGTGATGGCGATTACGGCCGAAGCCTTCTCTTC